>JBMCUO010000022.1:0-21583 GCA_048622455.1 Candidatus Saliniplasma sp.
ACACCTAAACTCATCCAGCCGTGTTCATCCGGAGGAGATACCTGTATCAACGATGCATCCAGCGGAACTCTTCCTGTTTTGAAAAGTTTAGGTATATCCCTCATAAATATAGGTGTATAATCAGCTCTCCCTTTTGCCACAGCATCCCTTGTATTATCATCTACGAAGAAAGCGTTATGTCGAAAACTATCCTTGAACTTATCTTCTGTATAGGGAGCAACTCCGAGGGTCTGGATATGAAATATCTCAGTATCATAAAATCCTGAAGCTAACTCAGTCAATTCTTTGACCAGATACTGGGGTTCTGCAGCACCCGATCCGATGAATATCCTATCACCTCTCCCGATCTTATTTAAAGCATCTCTAGCTTCCACATAATCTACATCATAAGCCATCTATTTCACACTCTATTTATATAAAAATTCATGAAGTTTACTTAACTCTTTCTATTTCAATCGAAATCGATGTGGATGTTGGGTGTTATATCTTCCCTTATTCTCTTTATCTTGAAATCGTCTTCGATAGTAGTTATCTTATCCATCCGTTCGATCCTTCTAGAAGCTTCGTAGGTGTCCAATGGTACTGAGATAAGTGGTATCCCAGCCCTATCTGCTCTAGAGATTATATTGCTGGGGGGTATGATATCATTAGTTAAAATCACACCAGAGGTATCTTCATCCAAAGAAGCTAATACAACATCAGACCTGTCTCCACCTGTTATAACAAGCTTCCTTCTTTTTTGGTAGTGAGGATTCCGGACTATCTCCTCAGCACTCATAGCACCGACGAATACATTTTCCACAAGGTTATTCAAACCATCCTCGCCTGCAACAATTTTCCCGAATAGCATGTCGTTGATGAAACTGACCCTAGTCAAAGAAAGTTCTTTTATTTCAGGGATTATGCCTATGACTTCCATGCCTAACGATTCTATTTCATCTACTGCAAAATTCTGTATATCATCTACCGATTCTACTTTGTTTAAAACTACGCCCCTTACCGGTATATCCTGGGCCTGGAAGTACTTCGAAACCGTATGCAGGTCATCGATCATGCCAGTGCGATTTCCCATAGCTACTATTATTACCTCAGAGTCCGTGTATTCATATATAGAAACAGGGTCCAAATGTATCGAAGAACCAACACTCCATTCATCACCCGTCTCTATGATCACACTATCTCTAGTCTTTCTCATCTCTTTGATCCTTTCTTTGATCTT
Organism: Candidatus Saliniplasma sp.; assembly: GCA_048622455.1. Taxonomy (GTDB): domain Archaea; phylum Thermoplasmatota; class Thermoplasmata; order Halarchaeoplasmatales; family Halarchaeoplasmataceae; genus Saliniplasma. The sequence goes on from JBMCUO010000022.1 coordinate 1,220, forward strand.
TTCTTTGATGGTCTCCTGGTCATATGCGTATTTAATCTTAGAGTGATCGAATCCTATACAAAATTTCTCGTAATCCTCTTCTAAGTTTAAAATATTTTTAAACAGCTTAGCGTCATAGTCGATCAATCTTTTTTTCTTATAAATCGGTCTATCCCCGAAGGGCTTCAAGTAATTGAAAGTATCTTTATTCAACATCGCTATAGCTATCCCTACGGTCGTTTTACCCGCATCGGGCCTAGTTGAAGCTATTATAAGATTTTTCATTTTTTCATCACCTTTCTTTTAATAGATATTGCAACATCTACGGACTTAGCTCCTTCACCTTGATCGAAAGCTTTGATGGGATTTAAGTCTATTTCTGATATCTCGTCCACTTCATTCATCAAAAAGGACATCCGATATATAATATCTGCCAAAGCATCGAGGTCTTTCCTAGATTGACCTCTAGCACCTACCAACACTGGGAAGGCATTTATCTCTCCTATCATCATTCTAGCTTCCCTTTTTGAAACAGGAGCTACTCTAAAAACTACATCTTCTAAGATTTCAACATACACCCCACCTAATCCGAACATCACCATAGGCCCAAAGGAGTTGTCTCGAGTCCCTCCTACGATAATTTCTTCTCCACCCTTCAACATCTCGGCCACAGATATACCTCGGATATGGGCATCGGGGTACTTATTTTTACAATTAGAATATATCGCCTGGTAGGCATCTACTACCTCTTTTTCATTCTCTAGATTTAGGGCAAGCCCACCGGCATCGGATTTGTGTAATATATCTTCGGAGACGACCTTTAGTACGACAGGATAACCGATATCTTCAGCTGCTTCAACAGCCCCTTCAAGAGTATTCACGATCCTGCCCTCTGCAATCGGGATACCTGCAAGGTCTAAAACCTCTCTAGCCTCGTCCTCCAAAAGATTGATCCGGCCCTCGTCGATCACACCTCTAAGGACTTTTTTGATACCTTCTACATCCATGTCTGGTTCTTCGATCTCTTCCATTTCTTCCATCCTCTCAAGGTATCTCTTGCGCTCATACATAGCACCCAATGAAGACATAGCTTCATCGGTTTCAGTGTAGGCTGATATCTTATGTTTCCTTAACCACTGTACGCATTCGTATGCCTCTTCACCACCAACAAAAGTGTACATCGCTGTCTTTTCGTCTCCATATTCATCGTGGATCTCTTTGATAGCTTTTGCAACCTCGTCATCATCGGTCGTACCTGTTTCACAATATAGGCCAACTACGGCTCCGATTTCATCGCTCTCAAAGGCTTTCCTCAGAGCTTTCTCATATTCCTTTTTACCTGCCTGCCCTGTTATATCTATTGGATTTTTTGTTGATCCAAAGGGTGGGATTGTGTCTTCAAAAGTTTCTTTGAGGAAAGTTTGATCATCCAACAATTCAACTCCGTATTCCTCCCCTGCATCCGCACTTAGAACTCCAATACCCCCTCCGTTAGTAACTACTACTACCTTGTCGTTCTTAGGTAAAGGCGTGGTAGAAAAAGCTCTTGACCAGTTGAAAGCTTCATTTAACGTGTCGGCACGTAAAATTCCAGCCTGCTTGAATGCTGAACTAAAAACCCTGTCTGACCCTGCTAGAGAACCGGTGTGCGAAGCAACAGCGGTCGCTCCTTTTTCTGAACGGCCTGCTTTGATAACGATAACCGTCTTCTCAGGAGGGATCTCTTTTTCCACCTTCTCGATAAATTCTCGTCCGTTCTGAAGACCCTCCATATATATCATGATAACTTTACTTTCATCATCATCCGAAAAATAATCGATAAGGTCCATATCATCTATATCTGCTTTATTTCCCACACTAACTATCGCAGAAAGACCAAGGTACTGCATGGCGGTCTTACCTATCATGGCTATACCAAGGGCACCACTCTGAGATATTAAAGCGATCTCGCCTTTTGCTACCTCAGAAGGACCAAAAGTTGCATTCAAGTCGACCTTTGAAGAATAGATCCCGAAAACATTGGGACCCAGAACCCTCATGCCATGTTCACCAGCTTCTTCAACGATAAGATTTTCTTCTTCAGTGTTTCCTATCTCAGAAAATCCTGATGTTATCACTATCGTATGTTTTACTCCCTTTTCACCCAGTTTACCCATAGCTTCTCTGACATATTTAGCGGGTATGACCATTATCCCGAGATTGATATCGTCAGGTAAGTCTTCGATCGATTTGTAAACTTCTTTACCATATAATTCTCCTCCCTTGGGATTAACGGGGTAAACCTTTCCTTGATATCCCGAAGATACAATATTCGAAAGTAAAATATTACCTACTTTACCTTTTTTGCTGGAGGCCCCAACGATCGCGATGGAATCGGGTTCAAAAAGCGGGTCAAGACTTTTCTTTTTTTCGACCATCAAAATCCGCAGTAAAATCGGCCCTTAATATTACTTTCGGAGTTTTGTTATCAACCCGTAAAAGGAAAATAAAAACACTTGAAAATCTTTATAAATAACACTACTTATCACAACGATGATAGATATGCCATTAGGAGTGAAATTCTTGTTGGTGCTGCTTCCCCTGTTAACCGTATTCATAGGCATAATCGGATTCAAACGGAGAACTCATGAGATGGCGATATTTGGATTGATTATATGTTTTGTTATAGCTGTTCTTTTTTTCGAAACCAGTTTATATGTGGCTACGGCTGCGACTATTTACGGTTTCTTCCAATCTTTTGGTATCAGTATCGCCATCGTTTTTACTATGCTTTTGATCTTCCTGATGAAGGAGGTAGGAGCATTAGATACCATATCTCAGGCTATCAAAAGGGTTGCCCATACCCGCGAAGAACAGGCATTATTCATTGGGATAGGTTTCGGAACCTTTGTGACATCTTTAGGAGTTGTCACACCCGCTTTATTTCCACCTTTATTGATGGCCATGGGTTTTGGTCCCTCATCAGCAGTAGCGATATCTGTTTTAGGTTACAATGCTAGTACAAGTTTCGCTCTTCTTTCAATACCAGTAACTCTTCCAGCAGACCTATTTGCAGCAGAACTTGGAATGACTGCCTTAGAGTTTGGATATGATTTTGCATTTAGGATAGCTTTATTCCTACCAGTCATAGCCACTATTATTTCATGTGCTATGCTTTGGATAATCGGTGGTTTAAAATCTTTGAAAAAGGGGATATTGCCTGCAGTTCTATCTGGATTAGTAATAGGTGTTTCGTCGATAATACTTGTTGTCATAAGAGCTCCTATCATGATCTTAGGTGTAATAGCAGGTATACTTTCAATGATAGTTCTCTATGCTTATTTCTTCTTGGATAGGAAGAGAAAGGGAATAGAATTAGAATATGAACCTATGGATAAGAAAAAGCTACTCAGGGCGTTATCTCCATGGCTCCTGCTGATTACACTCGCATCCATTGCAAGTGTCCCTTCGATAAACGTATTTTTAAGGTCTATAGACCCAGGCTTCACTAGCTGGATCATCGCATATGAAACCATAGAATTCAACGTATTTGCACAGGTCTATTTTTGGATTGGTGTAGCTGCTTTTGCCTCGTTTTACCTTCTTAAGCCCACTAAAAAACAGACAAGGAGTGTTTTGAGAACCTGGTCTCAAAGGATATGGGGCCCTTTCATCGCTTACAGTTTGTTCTTTTCCATTGCATACATAATGGCTTTTAGCGGTCACGAGATGGGAGGTCAATCGTTACAGCTAATAGCCCAGAGATACAACATGAACTATATCGTTGGGATCGTACTTGGTGATATATTTGGACCTGGCTACATATTTGTAGCAGCAAGTTTAGGTATATTCGGTGCCATCGTGGGCGGCAGCGAAACTGCCAGTAATGTATTATTCTTCGGTATACAAAGACAGGTGACAGAACAGATCGGCTTAACTGATAAACAATTTATGACAGTTTACGCAAGTCACGGTGTTGCAGGGGGTGTAGCATCTGCGATAACACCATCTAAAATCACAAATGCAGTTGCAACCATAGGGAAAGGAGGTAAATTGGAGAGTGAGATCCTCCGTAAACACCTGTTGATAGTTTTCATACTCACTTTGATTCTGAGTATGATGACAGCCCTATTCGTAAGTATGGGATTCTAAACCATGCTAGTATAAAAAAATAAAATTGATATATCGTGGTATTGTTTTAGAATCAGGGTAATCATGAAGATACTCATCTCGTAATATTCACGGACAGGAACCACTAAGAAAGCAGTATAAGATATTGAAGATGTATTGACTAGAAAAGATGTGAAATTCAAAACCGAAGAACTGATAGATAAGAAAAACCGAGACGGGAAGACGGGGTACGTTATAGCAGGTAAAGATGCCATGATGAAAAAAGAAACAGATATCGATGAAGTATCTTACAACCCTGAAAATTTTGATATATTGATCGTAGGTACACCTGTGTGGGCGGGAAAAGTGCCGCCGGCAGTGAGAATGTATCTAGAAATGTACCATGATAAAATCTCTCAAGCTGCATTTTTCTGTACTCATGGTTGTGGAGGAGAATCCAAAACCTTCACTAATATGCAGGAAATAATCGGGGTGCCTAAAGAAGTGTTGAGTTTAAGGGATAAAAAGGTCGAGGATAGGGGGCATCTAGAAGACATCTCTAATTTCATCGAGAGGATTTTGTAATAGTAGCTTTTCGAAAAACTTATAATCATTCTCCATACTCAGTGGTCCAAGATAAAGTTCAAGGTGAAAATATATGTTCAATAAAAAAGCTCAATTGATGAAGAGGGACGAAATAAGAAAGGTACAGAAAGAAAAGATGCTCAAAATGGTAAAGTACGCCTATGAGAACGTACCGATGTATAAAAGAAGATTTAAAAATGAGGGGATAACACCCAAGGATATCAAAAGTTTAGATGATGTTCATAAGATACCTTTTACTGTAAAAGATGACCTTCGTGACCATTATCCATATGGTATATTGGCGGTCAATAAAGACGACGTTGTTAGATTCCATGCCTCCAGCGGGACTACAGGTAAACCAACCGTAGTTTCATACACCCGGGGAGATATGAATACATGGAATGACCTGATGGCGCGATGCTATTCTGCAGCCGGAGTTAAACCATCAGATATCGTTCAAAACGCATATGGATACGGATTATTTACCGGTGGTTTAGGTTTCCATCAGGGTGCTGAAGAACTAGGATGCTCAGTTCTGCCCACTTCAACAGGTAACACAAAAAAACAGATCCAGATGATGAATGATTTTCAGACTTCCGTACTAGCATGCACCCCCTCATATGCCATCTATCTTGCAGAGGCTGCTCAAAAACATGGATTTGACCCGCGGGAAGATTTCAACCTTAGAGTTGGAATGTTCGGAGCTGAACCATGGAGCGAGGAAGCAAGAACAAGTATTGAAGGCTCCTTCGATTTGAGCGCACAGGATGTTTATGGGATGTCAGAACTTTATGGTCCTGGTGTTGCTGTAGAGTGTCCACATCAAAATGGTTTACATATCTGGAGCGATGAGTTCTATGTTGAAACTATCAACTCAGATACAGGAGAAGTGCTCCCAGAAGGAGAAGAAGGAGAGATGGTTTTCACTATGCTTTCCAGAGAAGCAATGCCTTTGTTGAGGTATAGAACGAAAGACATCGCTACCATCGAATACGAAGAGTGTGAATGCGGTAGATATCATCCCAGGATCAAGAGAATAGAAGGTAGAAGCGATGATATGTTGATCGTTGGTGGTGTGAACGTATTCCCAAGTCAGATCGAAGAGGCTTTATTAGAGACCGAAGGCATCGGGGAGCACTATCAGATAATCGTAGACCGAGATGTTCTTGACAAACTATTCGTTAGAGTTGAAGTTGACAGAGAGTATTATAATACAGATGAATATGACGAGGAGGAATTACTGGAGAGAACTTCTGAAAACATCACCGCTATACTGAACATAAAGGCTAGGGTTAAACTCTTGCCTCCAGGAACACTACCAAGAACAGTAGGTAAGGCAAAAAGAGTCCTGGACCTTAGAGAAGAAGAAGGCAGTATAGAAGAACTATAATCTCTAAAAAACCCTTTATTTTTATATTTTTACAAATAACTTTAATAAGACAAAATTTATCGCATATTAAAAACTAAATCTAACAAGGAGAAAATGATGAACGAAGGGCATCTGCTAAGAAGGATTATCCATTCTTTGTCGTGGATTGTTTTAGTCTATTATCTATTACCCGAATATATCGCTGGATATAATAAAAGGTCATTGTTGATCATCCTAGTGGTATCTATACTAGCCTTCGAAGGTTTACGACTACATGAAGAATGGCACATCTTCGGTATGAGAGACTACGAAAAGAAACAGATAGCCGCTTATGCATGGGCTGCTATGGCTGCAGGTATCGCACTGGTACTGTTCCCAATGCATCTGAATATACTATGTTTTATCGGGATGGGTATCGTAGATCCCCTCATCGGCGAATTAAAATACCACGCCCCACAGTTTTACCCTTATGTTCCGTTGGTCACCTGGGGAATTATAGGTATCGTTGTTCTGTATCTATTTACACCCTATACATTTGCTATCATATTGGCCTTCTCTGTTATAGGAGCTTTCACAGCAGTATCCGCTGAATACCCCTCTATAATAATCGATGATGATTTTCTTATGGTGATAGTACCTTTAGTGGTATTGTACGCAATAGAGCTGATTCTTCTCTGAACCCCGATTTCGAAAGAATTATTATAAGGGGCACCGTTAATTACCTTTAAGATACAATGAAAGAACAGATATTAGAATGGTTAGACGAGGACGACAGGGAATATAAAGTAAGCGATCATCCTAAACTAGACTGGATGATACAGTTAAAGCATGGTAATAGAACAGTTTTACTGGGAAAACCTTTAAGATATATAGATAGGATCGAAGTGGTTTACAAACTGAATGTTAGCGATGACCATAAAAAGATCATCCAAAAATTAGATAACAAGCAAAGAAATAATTTTGAGAAGGCTATGGTGATGCTTTTAGCAGTAGACTCTATTATATACAATATCCATCGTGATGATGATAAGTTACCGGATTCTATTGTTATAAAAAAACACATCTATATGGATGACATAAACAAAACACTGATGTTCGATACGATCCAAAGGGTTATCAATATGGGGATGAGAACTACTATACACTTTCAATCACTAGGTGGAACAGTTCCTCAACGAGATGAAGTATCATCATCTAAAACCGGTCCGTCCCTATACAGGTAAAAACTTATATATGAAAAGAACATGAATGCGAACTACTATGCCCCGCAAACCAGGAAGGATGTACCGAGAAGTAAAAGGCCAAAGTTACACCAGAAAGAAATACATAGGTGGAACCCCACATGTTCGTGTGGGTCAATTTACTATGGGGAATCGAAAGGCTGAGTTTGACCTAGAGATAACTCTAAAAGTTGAGGAAAAATGTCAGATAAAGGATGACGCTCTAGAAGCCGCTCGTGTTGTACTGACCCGTTATTTAACAAAAAATGTAGGTGAGGGGAATTTCAGAGCTAAAATATTGATATATCCTCATCATGTATTGAGAGAAAATAAACAGGCCACCGGTGCAGGGGCTGACAGGTTATCGGAAGGTATGAGAAGATCCTTCGGTAAAACGGTTGGTAATGCAGCTAGAGTCAATTCTGGTCAAACTGTAATCAAGATTTGGGTTGATGAAGATGATGAGCAGTCTGCAAAAGAAGCTCTAAGGAAAGCTTCTATGAAACTACCTTCACCGTGCAGGCGTAACGTCAAACAGGCCCAGTAAGTAATCAAGTACTATTCTGTTTTAACGTAACCACCCATCACGACAGCGACTGTGGCGTTTGAATGTTTAAGAACACGTTCAGTGGTGCTGCCTAAGAAGAATTGTGTGAAACCAGAGAGACCATGGCTGCTTATGTATATAATGTCTTTATCATCTGCGACCTTGTTGATCTCTTTGTAAGGCCTACCCTCTTCTATCCTAGTTTCCAGTTCTACCCCTAATCCTTCAGCTAGGTCTTTCACTTCTTGGAGAGCTTTTGTCCCGACTTCTTTTAATCCGTGTTTCGTCGATTCTTTTATACTAGAATGGTGAATGCCCTGATATTCAGATGTATTCAAGACGTAAATCGAAATTGCTTTCACACCTAGACTTTTAGCCATCTGGAGTCCTTCTAAAACACCCTTTTTTGCGATGTCCGAACCATCCGTGGGGATAACTACTTTTTCGTACATAATAATAACAATAAAACAATTGTATAAATATCTATCACAAAAGCTGTCAACGAAAAACCCACGAAACATATAAACCAATACATTTTTAAACTAAATGTTCCTAACGACATTTAGATATAATGACAGAAGATGAAAATGAAGAGGAAGGTAATGATTACGATGATTTACTGAGTAGGGCTAGAAAGGACCTTCCTGATGAAATATCTAACCATTCAAGATTTAAAATACCGGAAATAGAGGCTATGGTTGAAGGGAACACCACCATCCTGAGAAATTTTACGGAAATAGCTAATAAGCTTAATAGAGAACCAGAAAAATTATTGAAGTATTTACTAAGAGAGTTGGCTACTGCTGGAGATAAAGAAAACGGAAGAGTGGTTTTTAAAGGGAAGATCAATCCTCGTAAGATTAGGGACAAGATAGAGAGTTATGTAGAGAAATATGTATTATGTTCAGAATGTGGACGTCCAGATACTCGATTAGTAAAAGATGGTCGTATCACGATATTAGAATGTGATGCGTGCGGTGCCCATAGGCCTGTGAGAGGTAAAAAGAAGAGAGTCCATAAAACTGCTGAGGCTGAACGAATCGAGGAAGGTGGTATATACGAGGTTAGAATCCAAGATATCGGAAGTAAAGGTGATGGTGTAGCTAAAGTTGGTAAGTATATCATCTATGTCCCAGGTGCTACAAAGGGAGAAGAGGTCAAGATACGGGTGAATAGCGTAAAAGGAACCATGGCTTTCGCCAATAGACTGTAAAGGTGTGATTTTTGGATAGAGAATATATCCCTGTTGTGGCAATCGCCTGCCTGATGGTCATAGTCCAGATAGGAGCGGTAGCTATTGTCAACCTTTATCCTCAAGAATACCAGGCTTTTGGTGAAGACACCGATGACCCCCTAAACCCCTTGATATATGTCGGATTTATAATAATCTTCACTGGTATAATGTTAGCCGTCATGAAATACACTAAAGGCAACTTTATCCAGTATGCGATCTTAGGTATCGTAGGACTCACGATTTTTTATGTATCTTATCCACTACTGTTCTATTTCATCCCATATAGTTTCAATTTAGGTTCAGTAGGGTTGGATATCCCGCTCATAATCTCTATCTTCCTGGGCATATCTTTGACCTACACTCTTTACAAATTTCCAGAATGGTACGTTGTTGATAGTATAGGAATCGTGATGGGGGCTGGTATAGCTGGTATATTTGGGATGAGTTTTGGGATATTACCGGTTTTCATACTGCTGATAGTTCTAGCAGTCTATGATTTTATCTCGGTATACAAAACGAAACATATGATATCACTTGCTTCGGGAGTGATGAAAATGAAACTTCCAGTTGTACTGGTAATACCTAAAAAACTAAATTATTCTTTTTACCAGAAAGAAGGTATCATGCAGGAGATCGATAAGAAAAAGAAAAGAGACGCGATTTTTATTGGATTAGGGGATCTCATCATTCCTGGTATCCTAGCAGTATCCGCCAGTTATCATTTACCTGGTATGGTCGTAGCAGAGATATATGCACCGGTTTTGGTGGCCTTTGGATGTATGATCGGTTCGGTTATAGGAATGTTGGCTCTAATGAGATTCGTATTAAAAGGTAACCCTCAAGCTGGTTTACCTCTTTTGAATACAGGTGCAATATCGGGGTATATACTTGCGTATTTGATCGTTTACCAGAACCTTACATTGGGTATTACTTACCCTTGGTGATCATGATCGGTTTGATGAAATATGTGTAGGTTATTTATATCCGATAACATTTTGTAACTCTCAGATGGAAGATAAAGACAAAGTAGCTTCTAGATACGATAAATGGACTTTCTTTTACGATAAGATCGATAATTTTCCTTTGATCGGAAGACCGCAAAAGATGTGGAAAGATAACTCCATCAAAGAGCTGTCTCTCTCCGGCGAGGAAAGAGTATTAGATATTGGAACTGGTACCGGACAGATTCTACCAAAGATATCATCTTACTTGGATGGAGGAAAAGTGATCGGTACCGACGTCAGTAAAGGTATGCTGAGAAGGTCGAAAAAACGGATCGAAAATGAAGGGATATCTAGAACAGCATGTGTAAAATACGATGATATAGAAAATTCTAGGTTCCCTGATAATTACTTTGATAGGATAATAGCTACTTTTACCTTTACAACATTACCTAATCCCGGCAAAGCATCTGAAGAATGTGCTCGAATATTGAAAGACGATGGCGAGATGATAGTACTCGATACTGGAAAACCTGCTAATAGAGCGGCTTTACTTCTTTTCATCCCCATGATGTTGTCAGCAAAAGTTTTCGGAAGGACTCACATGGATAGGGATATAGAACATATATTAAAAAGTCATTTTAATGTAAAAAGGATAAACAGTCACATGTTGGGGATGGTTTATACTCTGAGATGTAAAATTAAAAAATAAATAAAGGGTTTTAGAAGTGGTTTTACTCGTTGACCATATCTCGGATCTCTTCTACAATATCTGGGTTTCTAAGAGTCGATGTATCTCCTGCAGATTCACCTTTTTCTAATTTCTTGAGGATCCGCCTCATGATCTTACCAGACCTTGTCTTTGGCAGGTCATCGGTGAACCTTACAGCTGCTGGCTTTCCAATAGGACCTATTATCTTTCCGACGTGAGCTCTCAATTCGCTGGCAAGTTCGTCAGTTGCTTCACGACCAGATTCCAGTATAACGTAAGCTATAGGTACCTGACCTTTTACCTCATCAGGCTTTCCAACGACTGCTGCCTCGGCTACAGCTTCATGATCAACTAAAGCGCTCTCCATCTCCATGGTACTGAGTCTATGTCCTGCGACGTTCAATACGTCGTCGATCCTACCTACAACCCAGAAGTAACCATCTTCGTCTTTACGTGCACCATCTCCTGCGAAATAGATGTCCTTTTCGTACTCTGACCAGTACGTTTCTACATATCTTTCTGGTTCTTTGTAAAGTGTTCTTAGCATCGATGGCCATGGTCTTTTGATAACCAAATATCCTCCTTGATTAGCTTCAAGGCTGTTTCCAGCGGCATCATAAATATCCGCTTTTAATCCTGGGAATGGATGAGTTGCACTACCGGGTTTTAGATCGGTGATACCGGGTAATGGCGTTATCAGTATCATGCCTGTTTCGGTCTGCCACCACGTATCTACTATTGGACATTCTCCACCACCGATTACTTCGTGATACCATTTCCATGCTTTAGGATTGATCGGTTCTCCTACGGAACCTAAGACCTTCAAACTAGATAGGTCATGATTATCCGGATATTCTCGGCCCCATTTCATGAACAATCTGATAGCTGTTGGAGCAGTGTAGAGTTTTGTAACCCCATATTTCTCTATGATCTGCCAGAATCGATCTTTAGTGGGAGTATCTGGGGCTCCTTCATACATCAATGTTGTCGTACCGTTGGCAAGAGGCCCATAAACGATGTAACTGTGACCCGTGATCCAACCTATATCTGCAGTACACCAGTAAATGTCGTTATCTTTGATGTCGAAAACATAGTTGTGAGTTGCAGATGTACCTGTTAAATATCCTCCAGTGGTGTGTACAACGCCCTTTGGTTTACCTGTTGTACCGCTGGTGTACATCAAGAACAGCATGTCTTCAGTATCCATCTTCTCAGGTTCGCATTCTGTAGATTGATCCTTAACTAAATCATCGTAGACGATGTCTCTTCCTTCTTCATAATTGACATCATCTCGACCTATCCTCTCAACTGATACAACCTTTTCAATCGATGGGGTGTTTTCTAACGCTTCCTCAGCGTTCTCCCACATCTTAATAACTTTTCCTCTCCGGTAGTATCCGTCTCCAGTGACCAGTACCTTTGCTTCAGCATCGTTGATCCTTTCTTTCAATGCGGATGGTGAAAAACCGCCGAAAACAACGCTGTGTGGCGCACCTATTCTAGCACATGCAAGAAGTCCGATAGCTAGCTCAGGTATCATCGGAAGATAGAAAGTAACGATGTCTCCTTTTCCTACACCTAGTTCCTTAAGACCATTCGCAAATTTTGATACTTCATCTTTCAATTCTGAGAAGGTATACTTTTTTGTTTCATCCTCTGGTTCTCCTTCCCATATAAGGGCTGTTTTATCTCCCTTTCCATTTTCAACGTGCCTGTCCACACAATTATAAGCCGCGTTCAATTTACCGTTAACGAACCATTCAGCATGCGGTGGGTCCCACTTCAACACTTCGTCCCATTTTTCATACCAGTCGAGTCTTTCAGCAAGGTCCGCCCAGAACTCCTCGTAGTTTTCCTCAGCGTACTTATATATCTCTGGGTCATTCACATTAGCGTTCTCCTTGAATTCCTTGGATGGAAGGTATATATCCTTACCTTCCATTCTTGATTCGATATGAGTTTCTTCTTCTGCCATTTTAAACACCTATATATCTAATTTAACTGTAATGAATTACTATATAGGTAATTTTTGGTTGGAAATCTGTATATGTCTGAATATAAATAATAAATACTTAGTAATTATTGACCATGGATAGTGGATATATATGAACAACATATTCGTGACAGGACCGTCGGGTTCTGGTAAAAGTACTTTAGTTCATCAGATAATAGAAGAGATGGAATTGGAGGTCGAAGGAATCAGGACACCCGATATAAGAGAAGGTAGAAGAAGGATAGGTTTTAAAATTGTAGATGTATCAACTGGCGAAGAAGGAATTCTCGCTCATGTTGATCAAGCTAAAGGGCCAAAATTGAGTAAATATAGGGTATGCATGGAGGATCTGAATAAGTTCGCTGAGAGTTGTTTAACAAACGTTTCATCTGACATAGATATGGTGGTAATAGATGAGATAGGGACAATGGAACTTTACAGTAAGAAATTCGAAGACGCTGTAAAAGAGCTTCTTGGATCCGATTTACCTGTTCTTGCAGTATTGCATCGGAACTATGTTTCTGAATACGGAAGATATGGTACTGTACAGGATCTAGAAGACGATTTTGATAAAGTAAAAAACGAGATAAAACAAAAACTGAGCGACATGATTTTGAAAAACAAAGGCCAACCAAAAACTTAAACACTTCCTTTACATTACTCTTCTCCCGTGAAATGAGTATGACGAAATTTATTATAGTCACGGGTGGTGTTTTATCAGGACTAGGGAAAGGAGTGGTCACTTCATCTCTAGGAAAGTTGTTAAAGGCGAACGGACTTTCTGTAACTGCGATCAAGATAGATCCATATTTGAACTGCGATGCAGGGACCATGAACCCTTTTGAACATGGTGAAGTATTTGTTTTAGATGACGGTACTGAAGTCGATTTGGACCTCGGGAATTATGAAAGATTTCTAGACATTAACCTTTGTGGGGATGACAATATAACCACGGGTAAGGTCTATAGAAGTGTAATAGAAAAGGAGAGGGCAGGGAAATACCTGGGCAAAACTGTTCAGATCATCCCTCACATCACAGATGAGATCAATAGAAGGATTTGGAAAGTCGCCGATGAAACCGATGCCGATATAGTACTTATCGAGATGGGAGGTACCATAGGGGACATCGAGAGTATGCCTTTCATGGAAGCTAGCAGACAGCTTCATATGGAAGTCGGTGAAGAAAGCAACGATTTTCTGTTCATCCATACGACTCTAGTCCCTGTTCTAGACGTCGTGGGCGAGCAAAAGACGAAACCTACACAGCATTCAGTACAGGCCCTTAGAGAGATAGGTATTCAACCAGACATAATCGTAGGGAGATCGAAGAATAAATTAGATGAATCGACGAAGAGAAAGATTTCTTTATTCTGTGATGTGCCAAAAGATGCTGTGATCAGTTCTCCTGACGCTGATAACATCTATCAAGTCCCACTAATTTTGGAAGAAGAAGGGTTCATATCTTATGTGATGAAAAAGTTGAATCTAGGCAAACCAAATCACGACATCGAACCATGGAAAGAATTCCTCAATAACTATGAGAATCCAACCGATGAGATCAGTATAGCTCTTGTTGGTAAATACTGTGAACTCGAAGACGCTTACAAGAGTCATGTGGAGACTTTCAATCACTGTCAAGCAGAAAACAGGACTAAAATATACATCAAATGGATCGAATCGGAAGACCTCGAAGAACAGGATCCAGAGAAACTTCTAGGTGATGTTGACGGGATATTGATTCCAGGAGGTTTCGGGAACAGAGGTATTGAAGGGAAGATCAATGCTGTGAATTTTGCAAGAGTGAATAAAGTACCTATATTGAGCATATGTTTAGGATTCCAAGTTTCTGTGATCGAGTTCTGTAGGAACGTTTTGGGATTAGAGGGAGCTAATAGTTCAGAATTCGACGATAAGACCCCTCATCCTGTGATCGACCTTTTACCGATGCAGCGCGGTATCGATATGATGGGAGGTACTATGAGATTAGGATCGGAAAAGATCTTGATAGAAGAAGGAACGATAGCTCATGATATATACGGGTCTACTGAGATAAAAGAAAGGCATAGACATAGATACGAAGTTAATCTAGATTATAAAGATGAAATCGAAAAAAATGGAATGAAATTCGGTGGGAAGTCCCCCAATCAAAAGAGGATGGAAATTTTAGAGATCAAAGATCATCCATTCTTTATCGGCTGTCAATTCCACCCAGAGTTCAAATCTAGACCGATGAAACCCGCTCCTCTATTCCATGCTTTTATAAATTCCATATTGGAACAAAAAGATTAAAGGTAATATTTAGGATACGATAAGATGAAAATAGATGTTGTAGATAATGGAGGTCAATGGACTCACCGTGAATGGAGGGTGTTGAAGTATTTAGATGTCGATTCGGAGGTGATAAAAAACGATACGCCTCCAGAAGATATCGATGTTGATGGGTTGATACTCTCAGGTGGTGCTCCAAGGATCTCGGATGAAAATCTAAAACTCGGTAGAACAGATGAGTATCTTGAGAAATTGGACATACCTATACTCGGTATCTGCGTTGGTGCCCAGTTCATAGCCCGATATTATGGTGGTGAAGCTGGAGCGGCTGAATCCCCTGAATACGGGAAAACAGATGTAAAAATCTTAGATCCGAACGATCTCTTCACCGATATCCCTTCGGAATTCGTTGTCTGGGAGTCTCACAATGATGAGATCAAAGGGTTAGGGCCTAAGCTCAGGCATCTAGCTACGTCGGAAACATGTGAATATCAAGCATTCAAGCATAATGACAAAAGGATATACGGGCTGCAGTTCCACCCTGAAGTCGATCATACTGAATATGGTGTAGAGATATTTAAGAATTTTATAGATGTGTGTAAAGATCAGGGATGATCGATCACCTTTTCAATAAAATATCTATGTATCCTTAAATCATCGGTCAATTCTGGATGGAAAACTAATGAAAGTAAATTCTCCTGTTCAGCTGCGATAGATACTTTTTCGATTTTGCTCAATGACCTGCACTTTCCATAGCATTTTTGTATCGCAGGCGCTCGAATGAATACTGCTGGAAAATCTTCACATATCCCGTTAAGGTCAACTCTGCACTCGAATGAATACCTCTGTCTCCCGAATGCATTTCTCTTAACGGACATATTCATGAGCGATAATAAAGATGTACCGGACCGCTCTACTGCTTCGTCTCCTTCACTTGCCAATAATATCGAACCGGCACATGTCCCCATGATAGGGATACCCTCATCGGATATATCGAGAATACTCTGACGTATCTCAAATTTTTCAACCAATCGTGATATAGTACTACTTTCTCCTCCAGGTATCACTAGTCCATCGATATCTAAAACGGTTTCCGGCGACTTAACTCGGATAATATCCATCTCGATATTCATTTCATCTGCAGCTCTTTTCAAGGCTCTTTCATGTTCTGAAAATGCTCCTTGTACCGATAGAACACCTATTTTCATAGTTGGTGAGTAAAAAGAGGACTTTTAAACCTAACTATAACTTGTTTAAATTGATATAAGTATATGATTTTCTCATACGATACATTTAAAACGACCCTTCATATTTGTAAAAATTGTAATCAAAAAACATACGTGGGAATTCATATGTGCGGCATCGTAGGTATCTTAGGAACGAATAGAGCTCCTCTGGAATTATACAATGGATTATTTGCAATCCAACATCGTGGACAAAACGGGTCTGGAATATACGTCGCTGATGACGGAAAGACTAGGATGATAAAGGGCCCAGGTCTTGTTGGTGATGTTTTCGATAAAGACACACTATCTGAGATGAAAGGGAACATGGGTATAGGACATGTCCGATACCCTACAATAGGTTCGGAAGGTGGCAGGGACGCCCAGCCGTTTCAAACAGTGTATCCTTTAAAGATCGGTATGGCTCACAATGGAAATATAGTCAATTATAAACAGATCGAAGAAGAAGATGATCTAAGTCTTCAGTCACAGTGCGATTTAGAACTCATATTAGCAGTTTTCTCTAGAGAATTAGCAAAAGAAGATGATTTAGATGAAAGTGCTATATTCAGGACCGTCGGAAGAACAATGGACCGTCTTAACGGCAGCTATTCTGTTATCGCTATTATACATGGTTTTGGTTTACTTATGTTCCGGGATCCCCACGGGATAAGGCCTATGATCTTCGGGAAGAAAGTGACCCTAGATGGAGCTAGTTTCGCAGTCTCGTCGGAGAATATTGTTTTGGATATATTAGGGTACGACATCCTCAGGGACGTAAAACCCGGTGAGGCTATACTGATAAGAGAAACTAAAACTGTAGAAACCAGACAGGTGAGACCTAACATGCCCCGACATTGTATGTTCGAATGGGTTTACTTCGCTAGAACCGACTCGACCATCGAACGGACCAATGTTTACGAAGCCAGGTTGAGATTAGGTAAAGAGTTAGCAAAAAGGTGGAAGGAAAAAGGTCATGAAATAGACGTGGTTATACCCGTACCAGATACTGCTAGAACATACGCTTTAGCCATAGCGGAAGAATTGGACGTTCCTTATAGAGAGGGATTATTAAGAAACAGGTATGTTGGAAGGACTTTTATAATGCCTGACCAGCTATCTAGAGAAACCGGAGTCAGGACTAAATTGAACCCTATAATCGAGGAAATAAAAGGTAAGAGCGTGGCTCTAGTAGATGATTCGATCGTTAGAGGAACTACTTCCAAAAAACTAGTAGAGCTGATGAAAAGAGCCGGAGCTAAAGAAGTCCATTTTCTAGTCGGCTGTCCTCCTATAAAAGCCCCCTGTTACTATGGTATAGATATGCCCACTAAGAAAGAATTGAAAGCGGCTAGTAAAGATGTCGAAGAGATAAGAGAGGATATTGGCTGCGATTCATTAACCTATCAATCTATAGACGGTCTTGTCAGAGGTTTAAAAAGGGAGAAAAGTGAACTTTGCTTAGCCTGTCTTAACGAGGACTACCCGACTCAGGTCAGAGAAGATCTTATGGAATACTTCGGTAAACAGCGAGAAAAAGAAAGAAATGAGTTTAAGGCTGCGGACAAGTGTTGAAAGGTCATCTCTCGATAGTTTGATTTCTTTTAGGTCCTATCGAGATAAGCTTAACGGGTACTCCGGTTTCTTCTTCGATGAACTCGATATAAGTTTTCATCTCCGCAGGAAGTGAACTATAACCTACTTGAGATAATTTGTCCCAATCCATCTCATCCCATCCCTTGAACGTTCTGTAAACAGGTTCATAATCCGATAATTTCTCTATATCTGCTGGGAAGTGATAGATATCCTCTCCCTGATACCTATAATGTGTACAGACTTTTATTTCATCCAATCCCGCCAACACGTCAAGTTTGGTCAAAGCGATTGCAGAGAGTGAGTTCACCCTAGAAGAGAATCTTACCATAACCATATCCAACCACCCGCACCTTCGAGGCCTACCCGTTGTAGTTCCATATTCATTACCTTTATCGCGAAGATGTTTACCTATCTCATCTTTTAGTTCAGCAGGGAATGGTCCAGTTCCGACCCGACTCGTGTATGCTTTTGTAATTCCTATAACTTCGTCAATAAATCTTGGACCGAGCCCGGTTCCCGTACAGCTCCCCGCTGAGATAGTATTCGAAGATGTTCCGTAGGGGTAAACACCGTGGTCTATATCCAAATGGGTTCCCTGGGCTCCTTCGAACAATATGTTTTGACCTTTCTGGATAGCGTTATATAAAACGACCGAAGTATCATCGACATACCTTTCTAGCTTCTCTCCATACTCCATATACTTCTCGAAAATTTTTTCAACATCGAAACTCACATCTTTACCGAGTGCCTTGAATATTTTATTTTTTATCGGTACTACTGTGGATAATTTATCTTTGAAGGCCTCTGGATTATATAGGTCTGCAACACGGATACCGAACCTAGCCACTTTATCGGAATAACAGGGACCTATACCTTTCTTGGTAGTACCGGCACTGAAACCACCTTTCAACTCCTCTTCTAGTTCATCCATATGGATGTGATAGGGCATTATCAGATGAGCTCTATCAGATAAGATCAGGTTGCTGGTATCTATTCCCTTTTCTTCTAGTAATTCTATCTCTTCAAGTAAAACTTGAGGATCGACTACTAATCCATTTCCTATCACTGGTGTTTTATCTTCACGTAAAATTCCTGACGGGGTAATATGAAGTTTATATTTTTTATCGCCTAAAACTATCGTGTGACCAGCATTGTTTCCACCCTGAAAACGAACGATATATTCAGAATCTTTCGCGTAATAATCAGTTACCTTTCCTTTTCCTTCATCGCCCCATTGGGTACCAACTATCGTGATGGAAGACATATTATCACTACATCCTAACGAGATGTTCTATTTATAATTATTACAAAAATATTAGGTTCTTTTTCCGCAACATTTATTACATTGACACTTTTTTTGTCCAAATGATTACACATGAAAAAGATTACAACCTTCCTTACCGTCATAATAGTTATTGGCGCTTCAGTTGGTGGGGTATACGCCCTTGATAGGTATTATTTCAAAGAGGACGACAGTGTTGAAGAGCCTGAAGTTGTTGTCGAAGAAGGAGATCAAGTAACAGTCCATTATATAGGTTGGCTTGAAGATGAAAGGATATACGACAGTAGGAGAGTGTTTGACTCTACCAGAGAAGTCGATCAAGGGACTATACTCACCTACGCTGAAAGAGAAAGAGGCGAACCTTTTCAATTTACCGTTGATGAAGAACAAGTTATAGATGGGTGGGTTGAAAATGTTAAAGGCATGTCGGAAGGAGAGACTAAAACTTTTACTATACCTCCTGAAAAGGCATATACTGCTTGGAGTGAGGATCTGATTCTTGAGATAGATAGAGTTGAAACTCTACCTGTTTACGAAGAGATGAACAAGGATACTTTCGAAGACGAGTATGGTGAAGAACCAAAAACTAACATGGTAGTCAAAGATAGATTCTGGAACTGGGATAAGGTAGTTACTTCCGTTGAAGGAGATATAGTCACTCTGATGCACGATCCAGAACTTGGTGGAACCTATAGAACATACATCGGAGATTCACGGGATTGGACGACGACTGTCACTTCACTGGATTCGAGTGAAGACGAAATAGTCGTTCATCACGACGTAAATAAACCATCACTTGTTGATGCTCAATATATATCTCTTCATAAGGAGAACTTCGAGGAGGTAATTAATAAAAAAGAAGAAATAGGTCAGAGACCTGATGGGACAGGGATAGTTGTAGATGTTTCTGAAGAAACGATAACTATCGATTTCAATGAGGAGGTTAACAACAAAGCTCTCACTTTCAGGATGGAAGTTTTAGAGATCCAAAAGGGAGAAGGATCACCTGAAATCGATACGTGAAGTTACACATATCAAAACTTCCTGCCATCTAAAAAAGTAGTAATATTAAATAATGTAGATTATAGAAGGTATATGTATTTCTTCGAAATGATGGTATATGTTTCTAAGCGGGGTAGCGTAGGAATTATAAAGTCCTCCTAACTACGATTTATACGCTCAAAATCTTATCGCATCAAGGAGTTCCACTAACTCCTCGTCGCTCGCTAACACTCGCAACTGCGGGGGTAGCCAAGCATGGCCAACGGCGCAGCGTTCAGGGCGCTGTCCTGTAGGGGTCCAAGGGTTCGAATCCCTTCCCCCGCA
>JBMCUO010000023.1:0-21317 GCA_048622455.1 Candidatus Saliniplasma sp.
TATAGGTTAGTGAAGATAAAATAGTTTCGGGACAGCGATTAAATATTTCTAAAGGTGGCAAAGTATATAATATATTATCAAATATTATCATATAGTGTTGAATATGCCGAGTGCTTACAGCATACCAAAAATATATCAGCAGGAGATAGGAGCCGTTGTCGAGGCTGGGTACTACTCTAACAAATCAGAGGTGGTCAGAGATGCCATACGTGTATTGTTCGAAACTCGAAGTGAATTGAGACAAGCTTCAGCTATCGAGTTGTACAAAAAAGGAGACGTTACTCTGAGTAGAGCCGCTGAGATAGCCGGTATGAACATGTTCGAATTAAAAGAGATCCTTAAAGATAGAGGTATCAAGATCAGAAGCCCTGGTGGAAGTAAGGAAGAACTCGAAGAAGAATCAAAGTCTCTAGAGGAACACAGATGATCCTCGTAGACACAAACATACTTTCCACCTTCGCTAAACTCGATCGGCTCGACCTGCTTGAAAAAGTATTGGACAGATGCATGTCTCACCTAATGTCCTAGATGAGGTTAGGAGAGCTGAAGAACTAGGTTATTCTCACGCAGAAAATATATTGGGTGGGATTAAGAAAGATAAGATCCTGATATCTTGTCCACAAGATGATGAAATAAAACTTTTAGATAAAGTAGCATCCAGTTTTGGACGGGGGGAAAGAGACTGCATGGCGATGGCTTTGAAGAGAGATGCCTTGATCGTCACAAACGAACGAAAGGTTTTGAATTATTGTGAGGAAAATGGTATCACTCATGTTCGGTTAAATACGATCTTGAGAAAACTGTGGATAGACGATATCATGAGTCAGGAAAAAGTGCGTGACTTGATACATCAGATAGAAGAAAAAGATAGTCTGGTTATTACTGATAAAAAATCTATCTTCTCGTAAAGTAAAATTAGCTGTTCTAGTCAAAGTTCAAAAAAGAGAATTTTCTAGTCTAAGTAGGGACGTGACTGGCCGATACTGGTGCTCACAGCTAGCATGATCGGACCTCCTGTCTCAAAATTGTATGTGACTAAAAGATAAAATAGTTTCGGAGAAGGTTTTAAAAAATTCACGGAAAGTTGTCATAAATGTTTCTACGGTGACCTATGGCAATTATATTGATCTTTTTTTCATCCTCATATATTTTGAAGATCACTCTCCAATCACTCCTTCCTACTTTTAAAACCTATAGATCTTCAGGTCCTTTTAAAGGCTTGCCATAGTGATTGGGATAAGTTGACAATTCCTTTATCTTTTTTCTGATACGCTCTTCGATATCAGCATCTAATTTGTATAAATCTTTGGCTGCTTGTTCGGTTAAAAAACTTCATAATCCACCATCAGTCATTCCTTGTATTCCTCTTCGTATTCTTCGAGAGAGATCATATTCCCTTCTTTCTCCTGTTTTAAACCCTTCACTATCTTATTTCGTAGTTTTTCGTCAACCATTAGCTCTAATGTTTCGATCCGCTTTTCGAGTTCAGCTATTTTCTCTGGACTGACAGTTTCAGTCATATCTCTTACCTAAAAATTACATCCCTCTTTGTGTTATTTATAAATATAGTAAAATTTACTACGTTGTATTATCTGCAAAAAATTCATTTCAGCATTAAAATAGAATGATCTTTTTGCCATCGGGATATATCCACAGTGGTGATTATCTCGTATCCCTCCTTTTCGACTTTATTAATCAATTCATGGATGACTTCTTTAGATGGTTTAGAAACGTCGATACTCCTGGATTTGATGGCTATCATCCCGTATCTGTATGAACCGAATACATCTAGATTTTTTTGGAATATCTCAAGTTGATTCCTTTGGGCGATATCCTGGTAGACAAAATCCACATCTCCAACAATATCCAGGTATGTCTTGGGGTTGTTTGCGTCAGCCATGATCGGGAATATGTTTTTCCGTTTTTTAGATAGTTTCAAAAGATTTCGATATGGATTTCTAGCCTTTTCTACCGCGAATATCCTGCCATCAGTTAAAATATCTGATAGATGAGATACAGTAGTTCCGTCTCCAGCTCCTAGATATAATATTTCATCTTCTGGGCATAACGGTATAGCGCCCTCCTTGACTAAAAAAGCTCCAAGCTTACTTCTATTTGGGTCCCAATTTCGGTATTCGAACCCTTTTTTACTCACTAAATCCTCCCCATAAACAGATTGACCTGGCACCAGATTCATGGTATAATATCTACCATCGATGTGGTATACCCCGTCTGAAACAGGTACAGGTTGGGTCATCTCAACTCGTTTAAAACCAGTGGTAACTTCTCTGCGAATTTTCTAGCTCCTTCTTCAGGCACTGTGAAGGAAATCCTCACGAAATTGTCACCCGCTTTCTTGGATAGATAATTCCCGCCTCTTACAAAGATATCGTGTTCGTAGAGCAGTTTCTCTTGGATCTTCTGAGGATCTAGACCTGTTTTCTCCACATCTATGGCGAACATGTTAGTATTGGATGGATATACAGGAAGATGGATATCTGGGATGTTATCAACGGCTTCTTTTATTATCGATTGATTTATACGGGATTGCTCTAACATACCTGGAAGCCACTGATTTTTCGTTTCTAGGGCCTTTTTCGCACCGACCTGAGCTATCACGTTTGCAGATAAAACATTGGTACGATACTTGTGTAATAGTTCGGAGTATTCATCGGGCATTATCAACGCCCCCAATCTCATACCTGCAAATCCAATGTTCTTTGAGAAGGAATATACGAATATAGTCCTTTCAGGAACGAAATCTGAGGCTAGTGTGTGGTCATAAGCAAAATCTCGGTAGGTGATATCATCTATAACGATCAGATCGTTATCTTCAGCGATCTCACATATACCTTTGACTTCTTTTTGAGAATAAGAGGATCCTAAAGGATTCAAGGGATCTATAAGTAGTATCATCTCGGTATTACCATCAACTTCCTCATTCACCTCTTCCACGGTCATATGATAAGGGTCTTTATATACATTGATTTCTTTAGGAGTAGCCCCACACAGTTCGATCTGGTGATGTATTGGCATGAAACTTGGATCGGATGCGATAACGTTATCACCCTCTTCCAACATGGCACGAGTCAAAGTATAGGTAGCTTCTATTGCACCGTTGGTTATCAGTGCGTCAAAACCTTCTTTCAGACCCATATCTCCGAGTAATACCTCTTTCAAACCTAATATACCATCTCTGTGAGGATAAAGATTGAATTTCTTATTCTCTAATGCCTCTTTCATAGCTTTCATCATCTCTGGAGAAGTCTCAAGTTGATTCGTATTCTGACTCATCCAGACGATCTCATCTTCCCTTTCATGGGCGTAAATGAACGGATCCTTTTCCATAATACCACCAAAAAGGGTATGACGAAGTGAGTATAAATTTTTCGGACAGAACTGAAAAACACTCTTAGAAAAATATTTATCGACCTTTTCTTTTAGGAGGGTATAGGTGGCTCGTTGGTTTTATATACAACCTTCTTTTAGGAAGTGCACACAAAGTTGTGTATATACATCTAGCTCCCGTGGTGTAGTCCGGCCAATCATCTCGGCCTTTCGAGGCCGATTAAAACGGCCAAAGACAGCCGATCACTCGGGTTCGAATCCCGACGGGAGCATCTAAAACTTCATCAAATCCATCATATGTCAGTAACATTCTTCCCCTCGGCTAGTAATCGGATAATGCGTCCATCTTCATCCATGACAGGTCTCAAAGAAAAGTCCACTTTCACCTTTGTACCATCTTCTCCGTAGTGAAGTGCTTCAAATCGACTGGGGTCCCCTCCACGAGCTTTTTCGATTCCTATCTTCAACTTTTCCTGTATATCCTCTGAGTGGTCCCCCCATGGAGTTTTCCAAAAATATTGCCCTTTTAACTCACGCATAGGCTTTCCGATCAGCCCCGAGATTTAGAGCTTTCATAGCAACCTCTTCTCTACCCTTCCCCGTGGACATAATAAATGGAACATCATTATCCTTTTTATCCATCAATATCTTCAGAAATTCTATCCCGTTTACTGTAGGCATCTGAAAATCAGAAACGACACCATCGAATTCTTTTTCTTCCAATTCTTTTAGTGCTTCTTCTAGAGAGAAAACTGTAGACACTTCGAGATCTTGATCAATCCTTTCTAAGAAAATCTTTGCTTGTTCAAGAAAAGACTGTTCATCGTCAACCATCAGTATATCCATTATCATACACTTCGGAATATAACCTGAATTTATCGCTCTATTTAAATACATTACCCCTGTCTATCAAATTATATTGTGGAAAATTAGTAACCGGTTTTAAAACCATACTGTTTTGGAAACACCCGATAACTATTAAATAAAGGGATTGAGTTAATGTGATGATGCACCCTCTAGCTTGTCCAAAATGTGATAAAGAAATGGAAGAGGTAGTTGATTTTCCTGGATACGTCTGGTGTCGAGACTGTCATATCACTAAAAAGGTGGATGGCATGGATGCAAAGAATGAAGAAGAGTCCTCATCTGAACCAAAGCAGGTGACCAACCAGATCCTTGATATCATCCAGGAATGATCCTTCAAATTAACCTTTTGATAGAACTACCTCGTATTTTATGCCCCCTACGTATGAACGGGAAATATTCATAGAGGCGTCATAGATGTTTAAAAGTCTAGAAATGATATAGAACCTCAATCCACCGACACCGGCGGTTTCACCAGTATATACATCTCCATCCCTTATCTGATTTTTAATTTCACTCGGAATTTTTTTACCATCATTTTCAATCCTTACGACTCTATTTGATCCATCCTCCCCAAAACTCACTCTGATCCTACTACTCTTCTGATTCAAAACGGATATCTTCAATAGATTAGCAAATAGATTTTTCAACCCGTCATCACCTTTAACTAACAAACCATCTGGATCTTCTTTGACTTGAGTGTTTACATTTTTCAAAAACTGTTGATTTTCATCGATGGCTTTTTTTACCAGACTTATTATCTCAACTGAATCCTCGTAAACCTCATCTGATTCGGAGATCTTTCTTACATCTTCTATCAAATCTAAAGCTATTAAGTTTTCATCTAAAGCCCTGCGCAGATAGGTCTTCTCATCTCGGGATAAATCCATCTCTTCTAAAAGTTGTATATAACCCGTAGATACTTGGAGTTTTGTCAACATATCCTGAGTCAATAAAGTTTTCATGGATTTCTCTCTTTTCAATGATTTCTCTAATTTATTAGTGGCTTTGGATACTAGAAAATAAATTAGCAGTGCGCTTGCAAACACAAATAAAACACCTTTTAAAGTTTGGATACGTGATAAAACTAATGGGTCCTCAGAGGTAAATAAGGTTACTCTATCGGAAAAAACGATATATAGGATACTTAATAAAACGTAAATCAAAGAGATAGACAATGGAGACCACGAGATCTGCAAAGTATTCTTCATTCAACCATCCTCCAAATAAGGTACGTTGGTATTACAGCATTATACTCGATTATAAATCCTTCCCTTTCTTTCAGAAACGTAAATATTATAACCTTGTTTCTGATTTTTAACCATGCCAAATGTTCAGTTCGGGATATGTGGAGATTTGGATTTTCACAGCACCCCAGAAGAGTTGAACCCACTGCCAACTCTAAAAAAAGACGAAGTGGGAAAAATGCTCCTCAAATTGAATAGAGAACCTCTTGAAAAAGAGTGTCTCGTAGCTGAACACGGGGATTTAAAAAATAAAATCGAAAAATTGTTGAGATTAGGAGTTCTAAGGGATGAGGGAAAAATTCACGTAAACTTCACTTTTTTGGATGCTAAAGATTCACGGTTCATTTTCAAAGAGTGCGAACCCTTTGCTGAAAAGCTTTGCCAACTATTTTTAGAGCGGAAAGACGAACTGTTTAACGTTCTTAACCGATACGAAAATTCCAGGATTCCAAAAGAAAAATTAGCATTTATGATAGTAGGGTGTTATTTACTGGACTGGGGCGCTCTAGAACTGTTTAGAAAATCGGGATTAGCTGACAATCTGAAATCTCAACCAGGAGGGAATGAGTACACGCTGTGGGGAGAAGAAGAGGTCGAACAGATGTTGAAGAGGATCTACTGGGGAGGCCATGCGTTTAAAACTGGAGAATACATGTTCCACACATTTGGAAACCATCACAACTATACTCCAAGGAATGCTTTACCAGACCTATTCCATATTTTCTCAGACTTTGATTTCGATGGCGGTGAAGAGTATAAACACCTACTCTTCGATAAACGTAAAGAATTGGGTGTTGAATTGGGAGACATCATGAACAAAATCTACATGGGGGAAAGATTAGAACATGATAAAAATATCCAGTTTCTAAAAAAAATAGGTTATGTCTTTGAGGAGAAAGATCTAGTCCTGAACATACCTTACTTCACTGAAAACGAAGTGCCTATCATCACAGAAGCTGTGGAACCTTTCATCGGTGAACTTGAAAGATGGACTGAAAATGAACTACCTATTCTAGAGGAAAAGCTCGAGTCTATAAGACCTATTCAAAACGGAGTTCCTTTTGAAGAAGTTTTCGTCCAGCTATGGCACGTTGTGTTCGGCCTTACTAATAAGTATCTTACTGAAAATGGCATGCTCTATGACACCTACGAGGAAGGAAAAGGATATTTACCTGGATTATTCAAAGGAGATGTCTTAAAACTGGTACTGAAAAGATTTTCTAGCCATTAACAAATGTATCTAGAACTAACACCCCTTATAAATTTATATGACCTATTCTTTACTAGAATCAGTTAAAATGCTTGACGAAGAAGATGCCAAAACGGTCAAAGATCTTTCCCTGCAGGGTAAAAAGGCTTCAAATATAGCTGAAGAACTTGGTTGTGACGTTGAAGAGGTCCTTAAAACGATCGGATTGGAAGAAGTTATCTCCGATGTTATACCCCAGAAAACACAGTCGAAGGCTTTTGAAATGTTCGAAGAAGGGAAAAAACCTGCAGAACTTGTAAAAGAAGGTATCCTTACCGTGGACAGCGCAGGTTTACTTTACAACAAATATATCGAACTCGAAAAAATGGTCAAGCCTGATGGAAACAAGAACGAATCCGTTGAAAAACTATCCACACAATTGGGTCTTTTAGGGAGTAGATTATCTAGAGTGGAATTGAAGGTTATGAATTCGAAGCTTTTACCTGAAACAAGGGTGTGTGGTAAATGTGGTAAAGACTCCTCTTATGGCGTCGGTGTCGTCTGTTCTAGCTGTAAAGAAATCGACGTAATACAAGATGAAAAGGAACCCGCGGATATAGTTAAAGGAATCCACGAACTTATAAGGAAAAAAGATTGAATCCTCATTTCTCTTGATTCTCTAGAATAGTTTTTACCATCCGTTTTCCCTGATCTAAACGATCTAACCACATATTTTCACGTTTTGGCTTCCAGCGGTTACCATCAAAAACAGCGTTCAAACCAGATTTCATGGCATCAGTTCCGTTCTCTCTAATAAATTCGATGCGCTCTTTCTCCGACATCTCTTCTACGATCTCCATCTTCTCGTCACGATCGAAATCGCCAAAAGTCAACTGCTGAACGCTTTCTACCATATTACCACGATGAGTTCTGAAAAGTCATAGACTAACTTAAATATTTATTTTACGCCCTTCTGGTTTCACTCAATACTATCTGATAAAACTTCCATCTCTCTCTCAAGGATACTTATCTGCCTTTCTTTAAGCGCAGAGGGACTGACCGTTATCAAAAAGATTGTGTCGGTCTCCGAGACCGTATCTATCATGTGTCTCAAGAATTGTATAGTAGCGTCGAATCCGGTATGGCTGATGAGGTATTCAACTCCATCCAATAAAATGACTTTACCCTCATCGATTATTTCCTCGAGTCGGTAAGTGATACTTTCCAGATTAGGTCGAACCGTTTTTAATTCTTCACTTTCTCTGCCGGACAACCAGAACATCTCTGCACCGTCCAAATAATATTCATTAGATAATCTGTTCGGATTGATCCTAGATATGATGTATATCTTATTTCCCTTTTTGAGGATATCTTCAAGAATCTTGAACCCTTTATCCGGACGTTCCTCCTCTATCATATAACTGACACCTGGCTGGAGTTCTTCAGATACCCCTTCTACCTGTTTTTCCTTCTTATCTCCGATTTTGCCTTGAAAACTCTTTTTTACAGATCTTAATGTGATCTCTTCATTCAACAGCGACGAAAAGGCCAGTAACCGATTGATGGCACCCTCTATCTCTCTAACATTTTTTGTAACATGGGTTGCCAAAAATTCTTTAACTTCCTCTGGTACGTTCATTTCATGCTGTTTCAATTTTTCATCGATTATTTTCAGTCTTGTTTCATAAGAAGGTGTTTCGATCCTTACAACCAAACCTGACTTGAACCTAGACACTAGTCTTTCTTTTAGGTCAGGTATCTCCTCGGGAGGTCTGTCACATGTCAATATGATCTGACTCCCTTTGCTGTTCAAGTGGTTGAATAGATAAAATATGATCTCTTGATGTTTCTCCCTGCTCGCTAAGAACTGTATGTCATCTAATAATAAAATATTAGCTTTGTAATATTTTTCCCTTAACTCCTCTGACCCCTCCTCTCTCAAACTAGTTATTATTTCTGATGTACAATTCTCAGTTGTGGAGTAAACGACCTTAAACTCGGGACGGTTTTTCGTTACATAGTGGCCGATGGATTTCAGCAGATGTGTTTTACCCAACCCTGCATCGCTGGTAAGAACTAGTGGATTGAAAGATCTTCCATCGGACCTAGCTAATTCTTTAGAAGCAACATAAGCCAATTTATTATTCTCTCCCACCACGAATGTTTTGAAAGAATATTTTTCAGGGAACATTGCATTATCAACTTTTTTCCCTTTTTTCCCTTTGATAACCATGTCGTAAACTTCTAGTTCTTTCTCCTCCCTGTCTTTTTTGTGGATCTCTTCAGTTATCTCTTTAGACTCGCTAGATATCAACTCGTCTTCACTCTCTTCGGAAACTTCTTCCTGGATTTTTTTAGTGTCCTCCTCGACCCGCTCAAACAACTCCTTGACCTCATCAGTATTTTCAGGGATAGAATTTTGAATATCTTCACTGACCTTCCCACCTATATCTTCGATCAAATTATCAATATCGATATTGGTATGAACTTCTAAGTAGATGTTTTCCATACCATCCATTCCTATTATTTTAGAAAACGCCTCGTCACCGGATATCTCCATGTCCGATGGGGTATACAGAAGAGCGTTTTTCGGAGATCCATCTTTTAAAGTGACATAGCCCTCCAACTCTTCATCCACGGTTATACGGATGTAACCTTGGAAAGAATATTTCTTTAGTTTTTCGAGGGTTTCAGAAAGTTTCCCAGGACCTTTTTTATCCTGGATTTTTAAACCTTCGGGGAATTTTTTTCGCGGCAAGGTAAGAGGGTAATCGTAATTTAATATTAAATATGTTTCCTGTTAAAACCAAAAACACTTATTTGCTAAATTCCTAATTATCAATGATGAAATATCTGTACACTAGGTGTCCCCACTGCCGAGCTAATTCTTATGTAAGGGTCAAAGATGAGAAATTACTCAAGATCGAATGTCCCTATTGTGGTCAGGAATATACAGATGAGGTGAGGGAGGAGTATGTGAAAGATGCTGATTTTTATTGGGAGTTATACGGGAACCTGTATCCGCCATTGAGGGATAAATTTCGAGGTGAAAAAACCTTAAAATTCGCCGCTTTCCTGCTGACTTTATCTATACCCTTTCACCTTTTTACCATTATTAGTATTATGGTAGAACCCGGAGTTCAATCATCTGTTGGATCCTCTCCCTTATATGGACTACTCTTATCTAGTATGGTATTTTTAGGTATAATAACAATCGGTACAGCTAGTGTTTACCTTAGATATTCGTTCCCTATCGCTGCAGTGGGGGCCTTCTTTGGCGTTATGAATTCCGTTCTATGGTATGTGTATGGGTTGTATTTTCCCTTAAATCTGTTAATATTTAGTATCGATATCAATTCTATCTCTACATTCTTCCTTTCTTCCCTATCCCTTTTAATAATCGTACACGCTCGATGGACTTTTTTTAGAAGTTGATCATATGCCCAGGTACAAATAGACTAGATAGAGAAAATAGGCCGCTGTCATAACCGCACCTTCTGCTCTCCCAAGTTTTTTACCTGTATAGATGTATACGGTCAATCCAATGCTTACGATGATCATTATCATCATATTCGGAAATATTTCAGGTGTGAATGTTATGGGAAGGAATATTGCACATATCCCCAACACCATCAAAATATTGAACGTGTTCGAACCGATCACATTGCCTATGGATATGTCAGATTCCTCTTTGTATGCTGCTACAGAAGAAGCAGCCAATTCTGGGAGTGAAGTTGCTAGGGCTATAATTGTAAGGCCAACTAAGCCTTCAGAAAGTTGGAATTCATGGATATAAAAGACCGAGGATCTGATCATGAGTTCCGCACCAATCACGATACCGATAAGTCCTAGAACCAATTTCACTACATTGATCTTGAGTTCTTTGGACCTCACGCGTTGATATTCCTCGGTCTCAAATTTCTCTTCAACTATGATTTCTTCCCCTTCTACAACCGCCACCCAGATAAAAAATCCTATATATGCGATCAAACCAGCGAGAAGAACTATCCCCCCCCATCTCTCGATGGTAAATCCCAGTGAAACTATCAAGAGTAATGATATGGCCCCAAACATTATCGGTATCTCCCGTTTTATGACACTTATATTAACGGTGATTGGTTTTATCATCGAACTGATACCTAGTACCAATAATATGTTGGCGATGTTAGAGCCGACAACATTGCCTATGGATATCCCGGACCTCCCCTTGAAAACAGCGTTCAGACTGGAGGCAAGTTCAGGTAGTGATGTGCCGAACGAAACGATGGTCAATCCGATTACTAATGCTGGAACGCCTAGATAAGCGGCGGTTTTACTCCCACCCTCTACGAGGTAGTCCGCTCCTTTGATGAGTATGACTATCCCTATAACTAAAATCGCTGTCCAACCGATCAGTTCAACTGCCATCTTTTGTTGATATATATGGTTTTATAAATAATTGACCTAGGTCCTATTAAAAAATTATTAGTAGAGGAATAGTTTATTCGAAGAAGAGTGCAGCAGATGGAAGTCAAAAAAATCAATGGAAATATCACCTTGCTTGGTGTCGATTACATAGGTGATGAAGGCGTTGATGCAAGTGTCCTAGACTACATCAAATTGTACAAACCCGATAAAGTAGGTATCGCTCTCTGCGAAACAAGATTTGAGACACTAGAAGGTGATGACGACTGGAAACAGAAGCCCCTTCTACCTACATACAAAAAGGGGAAGATCGGTCCTTTGATTTACCAGACTTTTGTAGATTCTATCAATGAGAACCTGAGAAGGTTCAAGAATATAGACCCAGAAACCCACGTAGCCCGGCTCATACCATTTGTCGATAAGACCGATGCCGAGGTCGAGTTTATCGACAGAGACATCACGTTAACTCTTGGAAGGGCATATCAAAATATGGCCATCGTGGAAAAATTAAAGATGATCAAATATCTAAAATCCACGATGCTCAGCTTTTCTGGAAAGAAGAAAAGCGAATCTGTAGATAATATAAAACATCACGATGACCTTGTTGAAGGTGTTTTAGACAGGTTAGAACGGTTCGCCCCCTCCGTGGTTAATAAGGCAAGACGGGAAAGAACGGAATACATGGCTAAAAAATTATACGAGTTCAGTAAAAAGGGGTCGGTCATCGCAGTAATACCAAAAAGTAGGATATATGATGTTTTCAAAGAGGTCAATCGTTTGAAGATGGAAGAACGGTTCAAAGGTGAAAACACAGGTGTCCAACATCTTGAAAAACTCGGTCATAAAGTCTATTCCAAAGTCATTCGTTATGCATCATCTGTATTCTTCATATTATTAGCGGTCTACCTTTTCCTGTTTTCAGATGTATTGAACATATGGCGTGCGTGGCTTTACTGGTTTATAGCAGTTGGTGGGATGTCGGCATTGGGTTCAGCACTGGCAAAAGGACATCCATTCTCTATCATCATTTCATTTCTACTAGCACCTTTCATGTCTCTAACTTTACATGGACCTGGATGGATAGCAGGTTACGTTGAACTTAAGGTTAGAAACCCTACCATGTACGACGTCAAAGATCTGACTTCCTGCGGAAACGCTTCTGATTTTTTATCAAATAATATCATGAAGGTGTTTCTGGTAGGAACCTTTTCTAATATATTTACCTGGATCGGGCTCTTCGTAGTACTTCCATTATTGATCCGTTTTGTAGGGTAGCGAAAAATAATATATCCCCCTGTATTCCTAATATCGGCGTCAGATGAGCAGTAAAAAATACTTGAAGCGGGTTTTTGAAGGAGCGTTGATTGGGATGGCTAACATAATCCCCGGAGTCTCCGGTGGTACCATGGCGCTTGTCACCGGAATATATGGTAGATTGATACGTTCCATAAACACGGTTCCACTTGATGCGCCGATAATTTTACTAAAAGGGGATTACGAAAATTTTCGAAAAAAACTTAAGGAAATAGATTATCGATTTCTTATTCCTCTCATAGTTGGGATCCTGATAGGCTCTTTACTGCTGGCTAGAGCTATAGAATTCCTACTTCATTCTTACCCTGCAGCTACATATTCCTTCTTCTTCGGTCTAATACTAGCTGGACTTGGTGTGATATATAAATATATAGAGGATATCGACCTAAAAACTATCTTTTGGGGAGTTGTTGGATTCTTAGTTGCTTTTCTTATAATTGGTATACCTACTTTCCAAACCTCGCCTAGCCTGCCGATGGTCTTTATCATAGGAATATTTGTCATCATATCCATGATACTTCCAGGGATATCTGGCGCTTTCATACTTATCTTCCTTCAGCAGTACGATTACATGCTGCACGCTCTCAACGATTTCAACATCCCGGTGATAGCGACCTTCACCGCAGGCGGTGCAGTTGGTCTCTTCACCTTTTCCAAATTTCTCGAATACTTATTAGAGAGACATAAATCCGGTTTGATGTCTTTTCTTTTCGGCTTGATGGTCGGAGGGTTGAGAGCCCCTGGAGCCAAAGTTATAGCTATCGACCCGCCTATGAATGAAATAATCTTACCAGCGGTAGCAGGTTCGATATTAGTTCTGATTTTAGAATTAAAATATATAGCTGCTGAAAAGTAGTTTGGGGATTCAGATCCTTTTGAAACCTCTGCCGACGTATCCGAATATTGTGCGTCTGATATAAAAAAACGTTTGAACAAAAGTCCTATCTTCTCCAGCGGCATCTACATTTCCTTTCTTTATCTGATATAGGATGTCCTCCCAAGAATCCACTGGATCAAATACAGTGTAAGCTTTTCCCACTGTCTTTAGTCTGTGAGCATCACTACCTCCAATTATAGGGAGTTCCAACTTCTCTGCAGCCTTCCTAGCCTTCAAGTTTTTCGAGTACCAGCTCCTCCCGTTCAAACCCTCTATAGCCGTCCACTTGTTGGCGAATAGATTCTCTTCACCCATGCCGGACCAATACCGGTACGGGTGTGGTGCTGCTGCTATTCCACCCTGTTCTTCGATCTTATCGATGGCTTCCGCGATAGTGGCCTGTTTTCCGATCTCTTCCTGTACGCCGATTGCCATCAAGTGACCTTCCTCAGTACTCACCTCTATCCCAGGAACCACGATGAGGGGAGTGTCTGTGTCTTTGATCTTTCGGTACCCCCCCAAGGTGTTGTGATCCATGAAGGCTAAACCGTCCAAACCCACGGACTCAGCCTTTTTTAAAATATCCTTAGGCGTTGCATTAGAATCCCCCGAGTAAATTGAATGTAAGTGCATATCTATTTTCATCAAGAACCCTCAACATATTCCAATATTTTTTTTGATAATTCATCATTTTGATTTTCAAGAGCCTTATATATTTTTCCCTTTAATTTTTCTTTTCGCTCTCCTTCTAAGAGAGAAAGTCTCGTGGCGTGGACCATCGCTTCAACCAAAGGATTTTCCCGCTGGATAAACTCTCCTTTGCCTATCTTTTTGGTCACTTCTCCCTTCACCTCGAAAACGACTGATTTGCCGAACTCGTCCTGGATTTCGTGCTCCGAATATTCTTTGACTTCACATAGATGAACCACCGATGCATCTTTAGGGTAATGGTATCCTGACCTTTCCTCAAAAGCATTCTCAGGTAACTCACTAAATCCAGGTTCGTTACTTCCTGTTAAAGACGCTTTATAGAATAGAGTAGGATCATTTACCAGTGAAAACGTAAATGAAGGGGTCGCACGCAAATTCCTAGCAGTATCAGAAGGACTGTAGATATTTAACTCGATCTGGTCCTTATCGATATCTGCACCAGCCGCGGAAGTGTTCACATGGCTGTTCCAAGTCACCAAAATACCTTCATATCTAGGCATGATCGATAATTACGCTACTTCCATCCCTCTAGTGGGTTTCTTTTTCTTATCCTTGTCAGGCATATTCACTTTCGGCATGGGTATTGGAGGTGGAAGCTTGATCTCTCTAGATATCAGCACCGATTGAGGGATGCAGTTCCGGATTATGGTGGAATGGATCTTATTCGCTATCTCTTTCGGCATCTCGTTATCATCTCTCCACTTGTTAGCAAGGTCTTTAGGTGCGTCTTTTATCTCTAAACTCCCTTCCAGCTCGATCCTACCCATGCTTGAGTAATTAGCAGTGAACCGAAAGTAAACATCGAATGAATCTTTTGTGATCTGTTTTATCTTTGTGACGGAGCTGTTGTGGTCTATCCTCACGTTCTTCATATGATTTCCTTTATTTGTAAACCGTTCAGCATCAATAGATTTGATCTCAAACTTAGTGATTGACATGGTTTATAATATCCTCCGGTGATTTAATAATCTTTTCATCTTACAGTAATTCACTGGTATCTCTCCCTATTCTTAATCGAATATAAGCAAAATCTTTATAATCTCCCAACCTGATTGTTAGTCGGCTTATTTGTTTAAAGTCGTGGTTATTATGACAGCGAACACAATAGAAGAAGTGTTAAGCAGTATCAAGAAAAATCTTGACGTGGAAGAAGTCACTTTGATCTCTCGAAGTGGGATGCATATAGGCGGCGATGTTCCTGAGAACGCCCATTTAGAAACTTTTGTAGCTATGTCAGCTATATTACTCGGTGCAGCAGAAACCGCTACATCAGAACTTGATGAGGAATTATCACACGTGGTGGTGGAATTAAAAAATTCTCGGGTTTTGGTCATGAATGATGGTCCATCAGCATTATTGGCGATCAAAATGTCCCAGGAATCGGACATCGACGAGGTTTTAAAGGGTGTTGAACAACCGATGGAAGAACTTAAAGAGTTATTATAAGTAGGGTAAGGGGTAAAATGAGTAAAGGTTTTATCAATTGTAATGTAATCTCCCTAGCTGGTCGTTACGAAAAATATCATGGTTTTTTAGTCGAAGGTGGAAAGATAACTTGTACAGAAGATTACGATAGGATCATGACGCAAAGCGAGGAAAAGGTAAATCTACAGGGCTGTACTGTTTTACCGGGATTTATCGATTCCCACGTTCATCTAATGCAGATGGGGCTCAAAATGGATTGGGTCGATCTTTCAGATACAGAGAGCTTCGAAGAGGCAAGTTATTACTTGGAGAAAGAGGTTCGCAGTAAAGATCAGGGGGAGTGGATTATCGGTGTGGATTTCGACGATACTAAATGGAAAAAATCAAGTTACCCCTCAAAACAAGATTTAGATGATGTGAGTGAGGAACATCCAATCATACTAAAGAGGATCTGCGGCCATATCGGAGTCGCCAACTCTAGAGCGTTAGATATGATCGATGGAGATTGGGATAAAGTTGATCGTGATACCGGGATTCTAAAAGAGGAAGCGGTGTGGAATCTAGACGAAGTCATAGATATCGATATGGAGCGAAGAAAAGAAGCTATCAAAAGGGGGATAAAAAATGCCCATGAATTAGGGGTGACTGGAATCCATGAGATAGTGGATAGAGATGGATGGGAAGCCTATGCTGAACTAGACGATGAAATGGATCTAGCACTTAGAGTAAGATGTTATCTTCATTATGATGAAGTGGGCGACTTAGAACCGACTAATAAAAGTGAATACCTATCACTTAGAGGAGTCAAAATATTTGCAGACGGGTCACTGGGAGGTAGGACAGCTGCTCTCAAAGAAGAATACACTGATGACCCAGGAAATACTGGCATGCTGATGCATCCTAAAGAAGAACTAAACGAGATAATCTCTATGGCAGAAAGTAGAGGATTCCAGTGTATGATCCATGCCATAGGAGATAGGGCCATCGATGTGGTACTAGATGCCTACGCTGATACTGCTGAAAGAACCAAGGAACTCCGTCATAGAATCGAACACGCCGAAATGCTATGGGATGAAAATATCAAAAGGATCCGAGAACTCGAGTTGGTGCTTTCCATACAACCAAATTTCGCCTATAAGTGGTCTCAACTAGGGGGTATGAACGAGAAAAGACTGGGAAAAGAAAGGTTAGAAAAGTGTGATCCACTGTGGAATATTCAGCGTGCTTTGGTGAAGATGGCTTTCGGATCCGACAACATGCCGATGTCGCCTCTCTTCGGCATTTACGCTGCAACGAACCATCCTCTTTTGGATCAAAGGATATCTACCTATAATGCGCTTCAAAGTTACATCACCAACAGTGCGTACATCGGAAGGGATGAAAGCGAATTGGGTGAACTTACAGAAGGTAAAAAAGCTGATTTTGTTGTACTCTCTGAGAATCCGCTGAATGCCGATAATATAAAAGATATCGAAGTGAAAATGACCGTGGTCAACGGTAAGATAGTTTATGACAATAGATGAGTTAAAAATCGATTATATTAAATAACGGAAGTGTGTTTGTGAGGTGGTTGATAATATGGTAGAGGTCGATGAAGATTTAAAATATACTGAAAAACACGAATGGATAAAGATAGATGGTGAAGAGATCACTTATGGTATCACTGATTACGCACAGGAGGAACTGGGAGATATAGTATATGTGGAGCTGCCTATGGAAGGCGAAGATGTAGATAAAGGCGACGTAATCGGTGTTGTGGAATCAGTCAAAACGGTTTCAGATCTTTACGCGCCAATATCTGGTACGATAAGCGCTGTGAACATGAACCTCGAAGGTGCACCTGAACAGATAAACGAGGACCCGTTCGGAGAAGGATGGATAGCTAAGATGGAGATAGATAGTAAATCAGAATTAGAAGAACTGCTGACAGCCGAGGAGTACAAGGCTAAAATGGAATAAAATCCAAAATAGTTAAAAAAAGGGGCCTGAAATACCAGAGCCCCCTTTATCAATTTTAAAAAGTGTTTAATTGTACTTGTCCAAGAACGTGAAACGTTCGTGGGCTGGAAGTCCCTCGTTGTAGCAGTAATGTATCTCTTGGAAATCGTTACGGAACTCGATAACATCTTCTTTGACTTTTTTCGGATTTTCACCGTCTTTTACTATTCGTTTTATGAAATCCGCGACTTCATCCATATGAGATTCTTTCATACCAAGTCGAGTTAATTCCTGGGTTCCGAGTCTGATACCACTTGGTTCTTTTGCACTATTCACGTCATCCCAGGGCATCAAATTCTTGTTGGCGATCATGTTGGCTTCCTCCATGGCTTCAACGAGAGTTTCTCCACCGCCTTCTTTCTGAACGTCGATAGCTAACGTATGTGATTCAGTGAATCCTTTGTGAGAGCACATCACATCTATACCACGTTCATGTAGTCCCTGGCCAAGTGCTTTTGCGTTCTTTATTATCTGTTTAGCGTACTCTTTACCGAACTCCTGATGTTCCGCTAGCGAAACCGCCAGAGCCGCCATCGTGTGAAGATGATGGTTTGATAAGACTCCTGGGAAAACCCCGTAGAATAATTTTTGTTTCATCTCATCATCTCTTGGGTTCGAAAGGAGTATTCCACGCTGCGGTCCGGGTAGTGTTTTATGGGTACTTCCAGTCATAACTTCAACACCCTCTCTAAACGGATCCTGGAACTCACCACCAGCAATTAGGCCGAGAACGTGGGCCGCATCGTACCAAACATAACATCCCGCTTCTTCGAAAGTGTCTCTCAGCTCTTCAAGGGGTGGAGGGAACAGATAAACAGATCTGCCAAACAGAGCGATATCTGGCTTCTCATTTCTGATCAATTTTTTAGTTCCTTCCACATCGATGTTCATCTCATCTACGTTAAAAGGATACGTCTTGGGCTCCATACCTCTAAAACCAACAGAACCAAATTTTGCACTGCTGATATGAGCACCATCTGATACATCTACAGCTGTTATCTTTTTACCGGGTCCGCCCAACCCCATCAATACCGCTTGATTTGCGTTAGTTCCAGATATAGGTCTAACATCAGCGTATTCCACATCGAAAAGATCCTTAGCGAGTTCTTG
Source organism: Candidatus Saliniplasma sp. (assembly GCA_048622455.1). Taxonomy (GTDB): domain Archaea; phylum Thermoplasmatota; class Thermoplasmata; order Halarchaeoplasmatales; family Halarchaeoplasmataceae; genus Saliniplasma. The sequence continues at coordinate 18,488 of JBMCUO010000023.1, forward strand.
AGCCTTCAATTCGACTTTATCCACATAGATATTACCCTGATAATACCTATCCCCTGGAGGACCTTCCGCATATCTATCATGAAAATCACTCGCGAGTAATTCCCTAGCCATAGGGCTGATTATGTTCTCCGATGCGATCATCGGAAGTGACTTTTTGAACCATTCGTGGTGCTTTTCTACCTGTTCGTATATATAATCCGCATCTTTTTTCATTAGTACACCTCTGCACGGTGATTGAGTTATCGATATTAAATCATTTTGTTTAACAGGCTTTGTAGAAAACCTTTTTTTCTGCGGGAGGAAGGGTGAAATCGAGGGTGTTTTGGAGGGTTTATAAAGATTTTAGAGCGGTATTTATGCTTAAATCGGACCTGAAACGCTGTTAAATGAAGGTTTTCTACACGACCGTTTAACATGATAGATATGCCTTTAATCTGAATCAACAGCTTAAGACAATTTTTTTATAGTCCGCAGATGTTATTACATTAAAGATAATTGAAGGAGATATCAATGGCTCGAGTAGAAAATTTCCAAGCAAGGGATGTGATGACTAAAGATTTTATAACCGCTAAACCCGATGATAAGGTCTCTGATGCTATCGGGATCATGCGTGAGCATGACGTGGCAGAGATCCCGATTTTAGATGATGGTGATATAATAGGGATAGTGGCGGAGGACATGTTTATAAAGAAAAGGCATTTGCCTTTTTCTACCAAACTAGCACATGTTATGACCAAACCTCCGAATGTAAAGGAAACGGATAACCTAGTAGAGATTAGCGAAATGCTTTTATCATCTGGATATAGGGGGATACCTGTAAGGTCCAACAAAGAAGAATTCGTAGGATTTGTATCCCGTACAGATATAATCAAAAAGATCCCAGAGATAGACGATCTCAAGAAGTCAACCGTTGGAGAATTTATGACCCCGTCCCCGACCACGATAAGAGAACATGACAGCATTTCAAAAGCCAAAAATATGATGGCAAACTTAGATGAGAAGGTCATACCTGTGACCGATGAACATGGAAGATTATCCGGAATGATAGGGATAAAAGATATCGTCGAAGGAAGTTCTAAACCATTATCAAGACACGAAAAGGGTGAAATGAGTGGTGAAAATGATTCGCCCTATAACGATATGGAGATAAGGAGTATGATGATCACTCCCCCAATCCAAACTACTCCCGGGGAATCCTTACACAAAGCCGCTAAGAAGATGATCAAGAATAACATTTCAACGCTGGTAGCTGTTGAAGATGAGGCTATCAAAGGAATTCTTACTCAAATAGATCTGATAGAAACAATAGCTAGTTTCCGTGAATCAGACCAGGTCTACGTTCAGATAACTGGTTTAGAAGAGGACCCCGATGTATACGACCAGATGTATCACATGGTCCAGAAATATCTACAGAAGATCAATAGAGTTTTGAAACCACTGGTATTGAATATACATGTGGTCACTCATCATAACCAGGGGCAGGAAAAAAAGTTCAGTATACGTTTAAGGCTCAATACTGATCATGGTATGTTCTATGCAAAGAATTTCGATTGGAACATAATGAGGGCATTAGACGAGGGGTTGAATAGTTTACAGAAGAAGATATTCCAGGAGAAGGAAAAGAAATTGGATAGATATAGGAAACACCCAAAATATAGGTAGTCACGTTAGTTCCCAGTATTTCTTCAGCGCATCTTTAGTTTCCAAAACCTCTTCCTTACCTTTTTGTTGTGTATCACTGACGCGGGTATATTCTAAAGAGACCTCTTTACCCAACTCAGAAGCTACTATCCCTGCAGTTATCTCCGATAAACAATCCAAATGGTAACCACCTTCCAGCATGTATGAAACCGATCCACCGCATAATTCTTTCGATAATGCCGTGATCCTTTCAGCCATCCGTATGTAACATTGGCTTGAATATGTAAGGCCGGTTAACTTATCAGCATAATGCCCATCGGTACCGATCGAGACAATTATCAATTCTGGTTCATATTGGGTCACAATAGGTTTGATGACATCACTCCATGCGAAATCCATCGATGAATCACCGCACCCGGTTTTAAAAGGTACATTTACATTGTAACCTATCCCCGGCCCCTCACCGATTGCCATGGAATCACCTGTTCCAGGGTAGATTCCGTGATGATGTGTTGAGATATATAGGACGTTCGGGTCCGAGTAAAAAATATCACTGGTCCCATTCCCGTGATGTGCATCGAGATCGATTATGGCAACCCTTCCACTGTTCAGATGATCTGCAGCTATTGCAGCGTTGTTTAAATAGCAGAACCCTCCCCCATAATCTTTCCCAGCGTGATGGCCGGGGGGTCTAAGGAGCGCAATAGTCCTATCACCATCCACGGCTCTTTCTACCCCTTTAAGCGCCCCGCCTACTGCCAATCTAGCTATCTCATAGGTTTCTTCACCAAGGTATGTATCACCACCGTCTATATACTGTCCAGAACCTCTTTCCAGCATATCGAGATATCTCGGAGCATGTGTTTTTTCTAGTATCTCTCTTTCTGCTGACTCCGGGATCAAAACATCTTCAATAAGTTTTTCACCCTCAAGCCTGCTTAATATCGATCTCAACCTATCAGGGGACTCTGGATGTGTTCCATGCTGCCGATGTTCTAGATATTTTGGGTGAAATATCGTGTCCATAGGTCATTTAAACAAGCGAAATTATTTAAACGTTGACGTGAAATCTGTTAAGAATTAAAATGAAGTATGCCGCACTATTCTCAGGAGGTAAAGATTCCGCTTTGGCACTGTGGAAAGCCCAAAAAGCGGGACTTGATGTGAAATATCTGGTCACAGTTTTCCC
>JBMCUO010000024.1:0-20973 GCA_048622455.1 Candidatus Saliniplasma sp.
GTATCAGTCCTGCACATCTATTCCTAATTTCATTACTTGCTTTGATACCCTTCGGTATGGACGGTATCTTGCAGGAATTGACATCCTGGGAAAGTACTAATCCTTTACGTTTTTTTACAGGGATCTTGCTGGGCACCGTTATAGGTATGGACATCTATTGGTTGATTTTTGGTATGAACTAGTTGGCACGATACTTCTGACTCGTTATGGAAAATTATTATTAGTCCTTCATACATATAAAATTTAAATGAGCTTCGTAGAGATACGTGGGTTACAAAAGCGATTCGATGGGTCTGCGGCAGTTTCCGGATTAGATTTGAAAATTGAGAGAGGGGATATCTATGGATTTTTAGGTCCCAACGGGGCAGGTAAGACCACCACCATCCGGATGATGATCGGGTTGATGAAAGCGGATAAAGGAACGGTAAAGATCGATGGCATAGATGTTCAGGAGAAGGTAGAGATACGTGAGAATATCGGTTATCTGCCCGAGAGAGTATCATTTTACGGAAATTTGAGTGTTCTAGAAAATTTAAGATTTCTGTGCGAAATGAAAGGATGTTCGAAAGTTTCGATCGAGGAGCTGCTGAGAGATTTCAAACTTTACGGTCAAAGGCATAAAAAATACAGTGAACTTTCCAAAGGTATGGCACAGCGTGTAGGCATAGCCCAGACTTTGATCGGAGACCCTGACCTGCTTATTTTAGATGAACCTACTGCGGGATTGGACCCTAATATAAGAAGGTGGGTTAAGGAAAAGATTTTGCTTCTCAAAGAGAGGGGGAAAACGATCTTCCTGTCGAGTCACGTACTCTCCGAGGTGCAAGAACTGTGCAATCGAGTGGGGATACTCAGTAATGGACAGATGCTTGCGGAAGATGACGTAGGAACTTTAGGTAGAAAGCTATCTCTAAAAGATAGATTGGAACTGCAGGTGGTGTCAGTTAAGAGGGCCCTAGAAGTTGTAAAAGGGATGAAAGGTGCCGAGCGACCTAGGTTAGAAGACGGGAAATTGATACTTTACTGCAGTGGAGATAAGAAGATGGATATCATCCGAGAATTGATTGACGAAGGTATTGATATCCGGAATTTCAGCGTTAAAGAACCTGATCTAGAAGAGGTGTTCGTAAGATTAACATCGAGGGAGGAAAGATGAGGTATCTCAAGAATTTTAAACTCTTTTATTCCAAGAAAATGTGGAAAAGGATCATGTCCATAGCGAAGAAGGAGATCAGGTATAATTTTAGGAACCGGTGGACCCTATTTCTCTCATTTCTGTTTTTAGGATTGTCTGTACTGGTTTCTTTCTACGGATCCTCTGTAGAGGGAACAGAAGGATGGATGGGACTTCAGAACACCGTAGTTTATATGACAACCTACATCGAATACATGGTACCTATCCTCGGAGTCATATTGGGCTACTCTACCGTGGTACGAGAATACCAGGATGGCTCTATGGAACTCCTTCTCTCTTATCCCGTAGAAAGGGGCGAAGTATTGGCTGGAAAGTTCCTTGGACTTTGGACAGTTCTATCTATATCAGTGATCCTTGGATTGGGTGCTGGAGGACTGATTATAAGTTTCATGATCGAGGAAGTGTTTTTAGCTGAATACTACCTCTTTATCTTATCTTCCGTTATCCTAGGTGGTGTGTTCATATCGATCAGTATGATGTTCTCGGTGATTTTCCAGGATAGTTCTTCAGCCATGTCGGCATCTATCTTTATACTGTTTCTTTTTACATTCATATGGCTTTTCAGTATGTATGCCTTGGCAGAATTGACTTTCGGCTGGGAAAGCTTGGAGATGGGACATCCTCCCCAGTGGTACTTTATGCTTCAACTTTTCAATCCAGTGATACTGTGGTATACGTTACTAGCACTGAACATAATACCTTTGAGAGACTGGGCATTGGAGTTCGGAGGTAAAGAACCTGAGATACATCCATACGATACATGGGTGATGATCATCTTATTGATCATATGGATAGCTGTACCTTTGATCATTTCCGAGAGATTATTCGATAAGAAAGATATAGATTGAAAAAAATTATAACTGATATATGCTATACTCCTCCATGGTCAAAGGGATGAATCATAAGATTAGGGGGGTACTTCACAGTGAGTTGGGAGAGCTCGGTGAAAGTATATTTGAACAGCAGTGTAAGAAGATCGGAACGATACCCTCTGAACTTACCGTTGATGATCTGGATGAACTAGCAGACCGGATCTTCGAGAGTGTTAGGTTCTTCACGGGGATGGAAAAAGCGGAAACTATCAAGAGCGCCATAAGGAAGTACAAACTTCTAGATAGATTGAACAGGCTCGAAGATGTGAGTAGATCTAAGATCAGGCTTCAGAAAGAGTACGAGCTTCTTATGGACTTGGGTAGCGTATCCGAGAAATTAGGAGAAATGGAAGAAGCGGTGGAGTATTTTGGGAACGCTGAGAAGGTTGGTGAAGAAGTAGGAAGAAACGAGCTGGTAATAGAGTCCATGAATGAACTGATAGGAGCCTATGTGCATAAGGGAGATATAGACAAAGCCGAAAAAGTTGGCAAGGACTGTTTGGGTTTGGCTGAAAAAGCGGGCAACGAATTAGGTAAGGCAGAATGCCTTAGAGAAAACGCTTTGGTCCATTGGCGCAGGGGTCAGTTCCCGGAAGCATCTAAGAAACTTAAACATGCGCTGAGGATATTTGATAGGTATGATAAAAAAACGAAGATCGCACAGGTCTACAAGAACTTAGGAGACGTGTATGGAGAGAAAGAGGAATACGATTCGAGCATCCAGTATTACGAAAAAAGTTTGTCATTGTATGAAGAGGAAGGACACGAGTACGAAAGAACTAACATACTGATGAACCAGGGTGTCATTTATTCGTTGAAAAAGGATTGGAGGAAAGCCGCGGAATACTATGAGAAAAGTCAGAGAGTAGCAGAGGAAAATAAATTTCCAAATACTAGAGCATGGGCACTCTTCAATCTAGGCGAATCCTACACATACCTAGAAGAATTCGATGCTGCCAAGAAAGCACTACAAAAATCATTAGAACTTCTTAAAGATCAGCATGACCCAGTGGGAGAAGCTGGAGTGGAGATGAAGTATGGCCAATTGATGAAGAAAAAAGAAGAATTCGAAGAGGCTGAAAAACATCTGCAGGTAGCTGTTGATTGCTTAAGAGACCTTGATATACAGAGATATCTAGCAGATGCGATCTCCGAGTTGGGTAAGGTCAAATCAGAGCTGGATAAGTATGAAGAGGCTGCTGAACTTTTAGAGGAATCTGTATCGATCTATGATTCCCTAGGATTGACGGACAGGAAGGAAAGGGTAGAAGAAAATTTGGCCGAAGTGACCAAATCATTAAAATAGTTTAAGCTAATGAACGGTATGGTAATATGGCTAAACCATCAAATTTATTGAACGCTTCACTCGGAGAAAAGGTAGAGATACTCTTGAAAGATGGGAGGGAAATAACTGGAACTTTGATCGGATTCGACGATCACATGAACCTTGTTTTAGAAGATACTGAAGAAGAAACTCAAGATAGAAAAAGAAGGATCGGAACTATTGTACTAAGAGGCAACAACGTGGTTACACTCAATCCTAAGTGAATTCTCGATCTCCGTATTCTTAAGGATCCTCTTCATTGGGTTGTTCTTCGTATTCGCTCAGGTACTCAGGAGGGATCTCTTTTGCTACGTATACTTCTTTTCCCGCTTTCATTATAGTTTCACCGTCTTCTAACGCTTTTTTGGCATCCACTTCCAGTATGACCGGTTCATCAGTTCTGACTGAACCCGCTTCTATAGCGGATTCATATGTTCCACTCAAATGTACATAGGTTCTATCTGAAGGTTTGATGCCTCCTTCTAATAAAAGTTCCCCTTCCTTTGAAGTAGTGGGTATGAACAGCGTGTCTGGGATATCTTCGCTGGGTAAGTCTAGATCTACATCGATGGAATGACCGTAAGTAGCTCTTATATGATCATCTTCGATCTGGTACCTACCTTTAGGGTCTGTAGCTGCTAAGGCTCTTATATGATATTGTCTCAACCAATGAAATCTCTTTTGTCTATTCCTTAAAGATTTGACATAATGTTCGACATCCACCCAGCCCCTTTTATCCATATCTAGACCGTATTTATCGGGAAAATGTCGAAGTATACCTGCGGTGGTTTTACCCAGGTTTTTGATCTCCTCATCACTCATTATAAATTTTCCTCTCACTCCACACTCTGAACATTCTTCTCCTTTGTAATAACCGTGCTCTTCGCATTCCCTAATCATCCGTACCACAAGACCGCATAAAGAGACTTAGAATAAATGTTTTGCTGTTGAAAAGATTTATCCGAAGCTAAATATACAACCTTGAACTTTTATGAGTTGGTGTTTGATATGTCAGTAGAAAATTCACGTTTGTCAGGATTTCATAAAAAAGAGTTTCATGAAAGGGTGGAAAAGATAAAGGAAGTCGTGGGCTTAGATGATGAGGAAGTTTCCAGTCTAGTTGAAGATGGATTGACTCTGGAAAGTGCCGACCGGATGATCGAAAATGTGGTTGGGACCTTTGAACTTCCTGTAGGGATAGCTACTAATTTCAAGGTCAATGGTAAAGATTACCTCGTACCTATGGTCATCGAAGAGTCTTCCGTTGTTGCTGCCGCTTCGAAAGCCGCTAAGTTAGCTCGTGAGACCGGTGGATTCTCTGCTTCGACTACAGAGCCAGTGATGATCAGCCAGATACAGGTAACCGGAATTTCTGATCCGTGGAATGCGAAGATGAAGGTTTTGGAGAAGAAAGAGGAGATCATCGAGTTGGCTGACGAGCAGGATCCCGTGCTGGTGGAACACGGAGGCGGTTGTAGAGATGTTAGATGTAGAGTGGTCGATAGTAGATATGGAAGTTATTTGATCGTTCACTTGTTGGTAGATTGTCGGGATGCCATGGGAGCTAATGCTGTCAATACGATGGCAGAAGCAGTTGCTCCGCTGGTCGAGGAGGTTACTGGCGGTCATGTCTATCTACGTATACTCTCTAATTTGGCCAAGCACAGGTTAGCTAGAGCTAGAGTGAAGTACTCTAAGGATGATATCGGTGAAGAGGCTGTTGACGGGGTATTGCAGGCCTACGAGTTCGCACGTGTAGATCCTTTCAGATGTGCCACCCATAACAAAGGCGTGATGAACGGTGTTACAGCAGTGGTCAGTGCTACCGGTAACGATACTCGAGCCATTGAGGCTGGGGCACATTCATACGCTGCTATGGACGGTTACTCGCCGTTGACGGTATGGGAAAAGAACGACGATGGTGACCTTGTAGGTAGTATCGAGATACCGGTGCCCGTCGGTTTGATCGGAGGTGCTACTTCGTCTCACGATGTGGCAAAAGTAAATTTGAAGATATTAGGTGTGGATAGTGCACAGGAGTTGGGTGAAGTCATGGCCAGCGTCGGATTGGCTCAGAACTTCGCAGCTTTGCGAGCGTTGAGTACTGAAGGGATACAAAAAGGACACATGAAACTTCATGCACAGAACGTGGCCATCGCTGCTGGAGCTAGTGAAGAGATCGTTGAAGAAGTAGCTGCCAGGATGGTTGAAGAAGGTAAAGTCAGAGCTGATCGTGCTAGGGAGATAATAAAAGAGATAGAATAGGGTTGAAACAATCGAGTAAGTGCTATTGGCTGAAAGGTGTTTTATACCTGTAAATGATGTGTGGAACATGTCTCAAAAGATCGATCTCTCCGGTGTATATCAGTTCTGGGAACTGGTTAGTGTTTTTGAGAAGGGTGAAGAGCCCAGCGATGATAGATGGGATCCACTCTTCGAAACACCTGGTTACAAGATACTCACTGAAGTAGAGTTTCCAAGAGAGTTTATGAAAAAGGTGTTCCATAAGGCATTTTTAGGTGGTGTTGGTGAAACTGGTTTAGAGAAGATGATGATCGAACATTTGAGGGATGTAAGATCTGATCGTGAAGAGTTGAATGATTTCTTGTTGGAAGTGATCGACGGAGGACTTTATGATGAATCGGTTGAAAGAGCTCTAGAATGGCTACCATTCGACGAACCGGAATATTACCCGCCTGTTTCTTTTTTGTTCTTTCAGAAAGATGCTAGGGGTTACGTACCCATAGTTTTCGATCTTTATTTGGCTTACTCTATAGGAAAGAATCTTCCTCTTTTGTTAGGGCACGAGATGCATCATTTTTACAGGAACATGAAGGTTTCCTTCGACCCTGGTATCGAAGATAGAGACATAGTGTGGACTCTTAACCAGATACATATGGAAGGGATCGCAGATCAGATAAATAAAGAACTGATATTTGGTGAGCAATCGGTGTTCGGTGAGAAGTTTCAAGAAGCTTATATGAAGAACTACGACGAGGCTGAAAAGTACATCTCTAAGTTGGATGAACTGATCGCTGGGTATGATCCGGATACCGGAGAAGATATAAAAGACGGGTTACCCATGAGCGGGCATCCTGTTGGGTTCTTTATGGTCGAGAAAGTTATCGAGAATGGGAGGAAGGTAGAATTGGTGGAAAATTACGCCGATCCGTTCTATTTCTTCGAGCTATATAGTGAAGTAGTTGGGGACGAATTGAGCTTTTCTGAAGAAAGTTTGGAACTGGTTAAAGAATTGAGCAGAAAGTATCTATGATACGACTTTTATCCACGCAGCAGTGCAGTATCCAATAAGTAGGAGACCTGCGATCTTCCTTTTTCCGTGGGTTCATGAGTACTATAAACATTCCTTTTTAAAGTCTTATAAAATTAATTTAGAAAGCATATCCTTTCTAGATTTCTATTTTCCTAGAGATATGCTCTGGGATACTACTCTGATCACTAAGTCATCCATTCAAAGACCCATCAACTCGTTCCTAACATCCTCTGGCATCTTCTCTAAAGCGTACCGGAAGATGACCCTAGGTAGATCATCTACATCGTTCTTCAAATACTCTTGAACCTCTTCCGGATAACTCAAGTAAGCGTACTTTAGTAACCATCCAACCCCTTTCTGGACGTGTACTTCTTCATCATGTTTTAGTTTCTCAACAACTTTAAAAACTCTGTCTGAGCTTTGATTCACTTTGAAACTACGAGTTGATTGCAGTAAACTAACAGGTGCCGCTCTTCTTACATATGTTTTGGAAGATCCTGTCCACTTCATAACATCCTCAAAGAGTTGTGGATGTTTTTCTAGCATCGGATTTAAAACTCGGTAACAGTAGACGTCACATTTGCCCCAATGGTCGATGTGCTCGTAAAGCCATCTTTCGTAAAATTCCATGAATTCTAAGTCGTACAACTCTCTCCTTTTTATCCAAAGCGTGACCATCCAAAAGATACTCCAGTCATCCATGGAAACTAGATCATCGAATAATTCTATGGCCTCTTGATTATCCTCAGGTAATTCAGGGAATACCTTTCTAGAAACTCTATTCAAAGCCTTAGAACCAGATTCGTTTTCGATATGCTTGATGATCATCTCTTTAAATTTACCACGACCCAATAGCAAAGATATCATGGTCGTATTTTAACCCTGCTATCAAAGTAAAAATCAACCTCTATATTACAATATATAATCCATAAAAAGAACGAGTTACAAAATAGTGTTTAATAATCACTGTTTAGATTTCTGGATATACTCTCTTTCCTTCCTTCTCGCATCCTTTATCTTTCCTTTTAGATTCTTGATCTTACGTTCATACCTTTTGATCTTGTCCTGGTACCGATCTATCTTATCTTCCATCTTAGCAGCTTTCTTCTCGAATTTTGACTGCTTCTGGAGTTTTTTAGCTTCCTCATTCTTCCTATCGGCAGATTGTTTCAAACTATCAGATTGTTTCTTTTCCATGCTCTACACCCACTCATTTATTTGGTCTCGCACTTCTAGCTTTCTTCAAGCAATCTTGTTTCTTTTTTTTATGCTTCTTGATCTTATCTTTATACTTACGGATCTTATCTTCGTACTTGGCTATCTTCTTATCTTCCTTTGCAGCCTTCTTTTCATACTTGGCCTGTTTTTTCAAAGCGTCTGCACGGTCTGATTTTTTTTCAGCAGATTTTTTCCTATTTTTACTCCTGTTCTTGCTATTGCGAGCCATCAAAATCACTGCAATGATATGTTACAGAAGGTATAAAGTATTTTTCGAGAAAAAAAAGAAAAAAAGGGGTTTTTGGTTTCGAGGCGTGTTTCTTTAGATATCTGCGGTGAGACTGCCGTCGTATCCATCGATGAAGATGACTACGCGGTTGGGTTCTTCTGTTTCTGCGTGCTTCCATTCAAGAACTATCTCTGAGTCTGCACGTACAACCGTATCGTCTTCTGTCAAGTACGACCAATCAACGAGGTCATCTGTAGAAAGATCTTCTTCGACTGGATCCTGAGTATCGCCGACGATATTCACTTCGAGATCATCTAGTTCCGGTTGTCTTGGAGTTCCCATGACGTCGAAAGAGATTATGACTACATCTTGACCTCCATAATCCTCTTCGTACTCGGCACTTATCGTACCACTTACTGGGTTCGTCGTTTCTTCGGCATCCGGCAGCATCATATACAGGGTGGCTGCCAGCACCACGGTTATCGCAACCATAAGGATGGTCGCTATTACAGGCGAAACCGCCTCTTCGTTTTTTAAGACATTTCGTCTTCTCATATGTTGTGTCACTTCCTGTAGACATATGTCTACAGATTTAAAACCAAAAAAGAGGTATTTATAACTGTTGAGATATAACAACGATTTATCAAAAAATAAGGAAAAAGGTTTTTTACCTATTTCTTCAGAAGCTATCTCTTAGACTACCATCATACCCTTCGTAGAATCTCTTAAGCTCATCGGGTTACTCCCATAAATCAGGCTACTGCCAATCAACTGCGTAGGTTATATCTGGAGTTAAAGTCAAGGAAGATCTATTTCCCACTTCTCCATCCAAAGTTAAAAATGTAAAATCGTCTCTGCTGTATCCTTCTATAAGGTCACCGCCGATGTATATTTCCAAAGTATCCCACTCAGATCTGCTTGGAGTGCCTTGACTGTTGAAATTTATCACGATCTCATCTTCGTCGGCCTTTGCAGACACGTTAAATTGTATATAAATACACGTTCTTAAAAAGATTGAAAAATCATATTTTGACGGATAGGTATCTTAAAAAATATCAACGAAATAAGAAAGAAAATATAGAAAAAAAGGGGTTTTAATTTTTTGATGAGTCGGTATTGGTTTTAGAATTCTGCTTTAAGACTACCGTCGTATCCGTCGAAGAAGATGGTTACTTCGTCTGGTTCTGAATCACTATAATCCTCAAGTGTTAGACTAGATCCACTTCGTAGTTCACTGTCATCATTCAAAAAGGTAAAGTCATCATCATCGTAATCATCATCAGTTTCAGTTCCTGGTTCTAGTTCAGTATCATCGATGTATATCTCTAGGTCTTCCCAGTGAGGGTTACTTGGCGTTCCCATTGAATTAAATTCTATTGTTACATTTCCTGAACTCGTTTCGTAGTCCGCACTGATATTACCGCTCACTGGCGTTCCAGAGTCTTCTGCACTTGGCAGCATCATGTACAAGGTGGCTGCCAACACCACGGTTATCGCAACCATCAAAATGGTAGCGATGACAGGCGAAACCGCCTCATCGTTTTCTAAAACGTTTCTTCTTTTCATATGTTAAGTCCTCCTGTAGGCTTATGCCTACGTCTGCATAAATTATCATGGCTGTTATTTATAACTTCTGTATAGGTAACAAAATAAAAAAGAATTGTTTTAACTGGTGACTTCTATGATATCGTCGCAGACCATCGCTAGGATGTTGTCTATATCTTCAGATTCCTGCTCAGCCACAGAAAGGATGATCGTGTAGCAGTCGCTGGATCTAAGACTGGAGATCAATATGTGCAGGAACTCTGCCAGTATCTTGTTATCGTTGTGGATAGCCAGTGAATTTATGGAATCTAAGACCACGGTGTTGGATTCCGACGGGTGTTTCTTGAGGAGGTACTCTATCTTCAGCATGATGTTTTCCAGCATGGTCGGGCTTTCCACGAATGTCACACCAATGGATTTACCCGCAGCTCCCATGGTCATATACGAGACCGCATCTACGAAATTTATAGGTTCGAGCGATATCTCCATGGCGTTCAGCAGTTCAAGGATAGAATTAGCAGGTATGGTGGAAGTCTCGTAGATCACCCGCATATCTTTATGTTTTATAAAATCATCAGTAATGGTCGTGATCACGTCAAAATAAGATTCGATATCGAATTTTAACGCTATGGCGGAACCAGGTTCCAAGGTCTCAAGTTTGTTGAGTAGTTCGTCAACTTTTATCATGTCCATCATTCTTCCAGACCTCCCCCTTTCAAGAGAGGTACGAGTAATACTCCCACGGATGTTAAGTCCAATACGTACTTAGCCCGGGAGTGGTCCGTCCCTCTCATCTTGACCACCTGTAAAGTCCTTAATAGATCACCGTGCCGTTCCAGATTACCCATCATGATGATCCCGTCTGCGATAGCCTCTTCAACACCGTAGAGTGAATACCTCGGTTCTTCTGGTGATATCTCGGAGACCAGCAGAGTCGTACAGCCGTGAGACGATAAAACTTTCATCAGATGAAGTATAAAATCTCTTATCTTCTCTTCGGTCTTCAATTGAAAACATACATTGGTCACGGAGTCTAGTACCAGTCTTTTCACATCGTTCTTGACCACGTATTCCTCGATCCTTTCGATGATCTCGTTCATCTCCTCGTATGAAAACTCACTCTTATTCAATATACCAAGTTCTTTATAGATATCGGGCATATCGACGAACATCAACTTACCCTCGTCTATCAAACTGTCCTCGAAAAAATCGTAGGGAACGACGTTGTTCAGCATCTTGATAGAGGATTCGGTCACGGATATAAAGAGACAATTCTCATCATCCAGTGCCCCATGTACCAAAAATTCTAGGCTCATCGTTGTTTTACCGGTTCCGCAGCTTCCAGTGACCAGTACTGCGTTACCTCTGGGTATACCCCCGTTCAATATCGTATCTAATCCGTCGATGCCAGTAACGCATCTAGTTCTTTTTCTATCAGGTGTGATGGTGAGTTTTTCTTCCGCCATTGAGACCACGATTCTTATGACCTATTGTTTATATTTATTTTAATCTTTTGCGAACATTCTCCTAAAAAATCAAACAAATATTTTATATCCTCAGTTGAATTCACCACACAAGAAGGTAATCGATATGAAATATTTCGGATCATCAGGTATAAGAGGTATAGTTAACGATAAAATAACCGCTGATCTCGGTACCAAAGTAGGTAAAGCTCTGGGCAGTGAATTCGATAGAGTAATAATAGGTAAAGATCCAAGACATCACGGCCAGATGGTGGAATCCGCTTTGATCAGTGGTCTTCTATCTAGAGGTTGCGACGTATGGAAAGCAGGTATGATCCCTACCCCAACTTTGGGCTATTCAACAAAAGATTTCGACTGTGGGATCATGGTTACGGCTTCTCATAATACCTCCGAGTACAACGGTATCAAATTGTTTAACCCAAACGGTCGTGCCTTCGATACCCAGCAGATGGAAATGGTCGAAGAACTCATCGATACTAGTCCAAAAGGCGTGTCATGGGAGGAAGTGGGAAGGATTCACGGATTCAATGACGCAGTTGTGAGCCATAAGCAAAGGATCTTAGATATATTCGGAACCGACCACGATATCAAAGTGGTTATAGACTGCGCTAACGGAGCTGGTTGTGCCATCACTCCGTTCCTCCTGAGAGAGATGGGGTGTGACGTAGTATCCATGAACTCGAACCCAGATGGTAGGTTCCCGGCCCACGACCCAGAACCGGTAGAAAAGAACTTAAAAAATCTAGGTAAGATGGTTGTCAAGACCGAAGCTGATCTAGGTCTAGCCCATGACGGCGATGCGGATAGACTCGTTGCTTTCGATAACGAGGGTAACTTCTTGGGTGGTGACCAGCTTCTAGCACTTTTCGCTTCACGTTTCAAGAACAAAGTAGCCGTACCTGTCAACTCCTCCATGGTCTTAGAAGAGATGGTTGATGAGGTGATCAGAACTAAAGTAGGCGACGTTTTCGTAGCTGAAAGTATGGAACGTGAGAACGCTCAATTCGGCGGTGAACCTTCCGGTACCTGGATATTCCCCGAGACCAGCTACGCCCCAGATGCTATCTATGCAGCAGCTTTTCTAGTGAAATTAGCAGAGGAGATTGATCTATCTGAAAAGATTAAAAATCTCCCGAGTTATCCAGGGGCCAAAGAGGGATTTGTTGTGAAAGATAAAGAGTCCGTTATGAGTGAACTCATAAAAGATTACAGAAATGAATTCGAAGAAGATAGACTCAATTTCGCTGATGGAATTAGGATAAGTTATAAAAATGGGTGGAGTCTGATAAGAGCGTCCGGGACTGAACCGAAGATAAGGATAACCGCAGAAGCCCTGGACGAAGAAAGTTTAAATGATATTTTCAATGATGCGAAAAATAAACTCAAGGAGGTCTTATAGATGAAGGCTTTCATTTTAGCTGCAGGTCAAGGAACGAGGATGCGCCCTTTAACCGTGAACACTCCAAAACCACTACTTCCAGTAGCTGGAAAACCTATAATACAGCACACCATTGATAATCTAAAAGATATAGTCGACGAGGTCATAATACTAACTGGTTGGAACGCCAAGAAGTTGAAACAAACGGTAAAAGAAGATGGTATTTCGATCAGATATGCCAAACAGGATGAACAGTTGGGAACTGCGGATGCGGTATCCTACGCCGAAGAATTCATAGAAGACGATTTTCTGTGTATAAACGGCGACGTGATCATCCTAAAACCCGTCCTGGAGAAGTTCGTAGAATACTTCAACAGCGTTGACAGTTCAGTCCTAGGGATGGTCGAAGTGGATGATCCAGAAAGTTACGGTGTCATCAAGACGGATGGCGAACACGTCGTCGATATAATCGAGAAACCTTCGGTCCCACCTTCGAACTTCATAAACGCAGGGATATACGGTTTTACACCCGAGATCTTCGAAGCTATCGAAAAGACCGAAGAATCCCCACGGGGAGAATACGAGATAACCGACTCCCTGAAGATACTTATGAATAAAAAAGATCTACGGGGATTCACTTTAGACCGAGATTCATGGATCGAAGTATCTAGACCTTGGGAACTACTCTCAGCTAATAAAAAGATCTTGAAGGAGGTAGACTTCGAAGAGAAAAGAGATGGTAAAATAGAGGATGGAGTACATCTCGAAGGCTGGGTTTCGGTGGAAGAAGGTGCACACGTCAAAAGAGGGTCCTACATACAAGGACCGGTGTACATAGGTAAAGACTCCGATATAGGTCCAAATTGTCTGATCAGACCGTGCACTCACATAGACAAAAACTGTAAAGTAGGCAGCGCTGTCGAGGTTAAAAATTCAATAGTGATGAAGGGGAGCAAAGTTCCACATCACAGTTACGTAGGTGATAGTGTGATCGGGAGGAACTGTAACTTCGGTTCCGGGACCAAAGTGGCGAATTTAAGATTGGATGAAAAAAATATAACCGTAACCCATAGGGGTGAACGTATCGATACCGGTAGAAGAAAATTAGGGGTTATAATGGGTGACAACGTGAAAACAGGTATCAACAGTATGATCAATACCGGTACGATAATCGGTAACAACGCCCTGCTTGGTCCTGGTGCGTTAGCAGATGGTGAGATAGGGGAGGGCAGTAGAATAAAATGAAGATCGTTCAACTCAGTCCCTACTTTTACCCTCATCTCGGAGGTGTAGAATCCCATGTATTAGAACTTTCTAAGCATCTCCAGAAGAGAGGACACGAGATATTAGTGATCACTACACAGCTGGAGGGGACTGAGAGTAGAAGTGTCGTAGAAGGGGTCACCGTTAAAAGGATAGAACCTATTTCCATCATGTTTTCGACTCCTATCGTACCCAGCGTGAAAAACATCTTGAGGGATATGTATTACGACATACTTCACAGTCATCTCCCGCCACCTCTCATGACCTTTTTTGGTCTATGGGGTATCAGAAATCGAGATATTCCATCGGTGTTAACGTATCACTGCGATCTTGAAATACCACATCCATTCGGTCCTCTGCTGGTCAACCTGTACGAAAGGACGCTAGGTACATATTCCGTGAGTAAAGCTGACAAGATCATCACGACTACTGCTACGTACGGTGCAACTTCTAGAGCGGTTTGGTATCGGGACGCCGATATAATCCCTAACGCCGTTGACCCAGAAAGATTTCACCCTAGGAACAGCGGTAAAAAGGTCCGTGAAAGACACGAGATAGATCCTGATCATAAAGTCGTCATGTACGTGGGAAGGTTGGTTTATCACAAGGGGCTAGAATACTTGGTCAGGTCCGCTAAATACCTAGATGATGACACTAGGCACCTCATCGTCGGAACGGGAGACTTCAAACCTGAGCTGGAAAAGATCGTAAAAGATGAAGGTCTTGAAGATAACGTGATCTTTGCTGGAAGGGTATCAAACGAAGATCTGCCCTACTACTACGGTGCCACCGACGTCTTTGTATTACCATCCGTATCACGTCTTGAAGCCTTCGGTATCGTTACATTAGAAGCCATGGCTTCAGAAGTTCCCGTTGTTGTTTCAGATATCCCAGGAGTTAGAGAGGTTATAACAGAAGGGAGGAACGGATTGGTAGCTGAGCCCATGAACCCTCAGGATATCGCAGGTAAGATCAGATTGATCCTAGAGAACCCCGAAGTTGCAAAACGGATGGGGAAAAAAGGTAGAGAAAGAGTCTTAGAGAACTTCACCTGGGATATAGTTGCTGAGAATATAGAGAAAGTTTACGAAGAACTGCTCGGAGACCGATTAATCTAAGACATCCAATTCTATTTTATTTCCGTCGTAATCGTAGGCCTGCCATGAATCCATGTCGTAAGGATAACCTGCTATGATGTGAACTCTTCCATATCTTCCGAACATCAGGAGGTCTTTCCTAGATGGAGAGAAGTTCCTTGAAGGGTGACTGTGTACAACCCCAATTACGGAATAATCGATGGGCAGCTGTCTCATCCTCAGTAATGCACTAGTCTTCCCGGAAATCGTACCCGGCACGAGTATGAGTTCAGATATCACTCCATCTATTTCCCTCATCCCGGCGGCAAATTCGTTAGGATGGGCATCTTTAGCACTCTCCATTATCATCTTCAAGGTCCGTTTGGAGATACCTCTTATATCTTTCTTCTTGAAGATCATCGCCATACCAACTTCTTCTTGATCCTGTTGTAAAAATCTTTCTCAAAACTGATGAACTTCGCCTTATGGTCTGCTAGATTGAATGTGAGTTTGGACTCAGAGCTGACTTTAAACTTTTTTTGACCATCCAGTACCAGTAAACTTTCTTTATCTTTTTCATTTACCTTGACTTTGATATCTTTATCAACAGGAACAACGAACGGCTTAACAGCGAGTTTGTAAGGTGAAATAGGTACCACAACAAAGGCATCTACGGTAGGGTCCACTATAGGCCCGCCTGCGCTCATCGAATAGCAGGTAGAACCAGTAGGTGTAGAAACTATCAAACCATCCGCTCTGAAACTGTCTACCTCATTATCCTCCTGAAAGACCTCGAAATGCCTCATCTTTGCGATGCTTTCGGTGTGAATGACGGCCTCATTAGTACACTCTCCCTTAAATTCTCCATCCAGCATCACTTGAAGTTTGATCCGGGCATCTACGAAATAGTCACCTCTATTAACTCTCTTAAGAGCTTCATCTATCCGACCGATCTCCATAGCTGTCAAAAAACCGACTCTCCCCGTATTGATACCTAAAACTTTTTTATTACTTTCCTGGAGCAGTCTAAGGATCGTTCCATCTCCTCCTACGGCGAGTATGAAATCAAGTTCCATGTTATTCAGATCTGAAATGGTATTACCGTCTTTACCTAATTGATCAGCTAGTGTGTCATGGTAAAATACTTCACCGGCCGTGGGATGGTCCGGTAGAGAATCGATAACATCTTTATTACTTTCAGATTTTAATTTCCCATAAACTCCAAAATCTAACGTCATTTCAACACCTCCAGTACAGCATCATCATGGACCGCTGCTACATCCTTCCTTTCTTTTGGATCAAGGTTCATATCTATCGGCTCCAAATCACCATCATAGATCTCACCGCCGGCCTCCTTTAGGATCAAGAAAGAAGCTGCGATATCGGTTATCCTCAAGCTCCTGTGCTGTTCGAACGTTTTCATGTAATAGAGGTCGAATGTCCCTTCAGCCACCATGGATATCTCTAATGCAGCCGCACCAAGTGAACGGACCCTTCGTGGTATCGACGCCACTTCGAAGCTGTATGGATGAGCTTCTTTTCCAAGATATACTGAGAAATTCCATTCATCGTCTAACTTCGGATCCAATTGATGACCGTTAACGTAACTCCCTTCCCCTAGAACCGCACTGTACTCAACGCCGCTTACGAGGTTCTTCACATACCCGACTTCGGTGTTTCTGAGTCCACCTTCGGTGTAGGCTAAAGATATACAGTAAAATGGAATACCGAAGACCGCATTACTAGTACCATCGATTGGGTCCATTATCACGGTTCCTTCACCGTCCCCTTCAACGATACCCACTTCTTCACTCAATATACCGAAATCTGTTTCATCTTTTATAAAATCTATAACTATACTCTCGGCAAGTTCGTCTATCCTCTTCATTGGAGTTCCATCCGCACCCATCCCCATGGTAGTTCCGTAATCGATGTTCTTTAAATTCTTCAATTCACTCTGGACCCTGTCTGTACATCGCTTGAGGAACGTTAATATCTCGTTTTCCATGTTTATAGTAATGGGTATAGTGTTAAAAAGGTTTTTTCAGGCATTCAATCTACCTCATGCATCCATAAAGTCCTCTGTGGGAACGGTATAGTGATCCCCTCTTCATGGAACCTTCTATCGATCTCCTGTCTCAATTCACTGCCAACATCCCATTGTTTGAATATATCGTCTACCCAGACACGCAAAGTGAAATTTAAACTCGACTCGGCGAATTCGTTGAAGCGAACCGTAGTTTCATGTTTTTCGTCGTCTATGACATCTGGATGGTTTTCAGCTACTTCGTACAGTATCTTTTTGACCTTACCAAGATCAGAACCATAAGCAACTCCCACTTTGATCGGAACACGTAATGTAGTATCCGGCTGAGCGATGTTGACGATCTTTTGGTTCGCCATCGAATTGTTTGGCAGTACTATACTTTCGTGGTCTCTTAGATTGTACAGCTTGGTACTCCTCATACCGATGTCCTGGATCCTGCAGTACTCACCGCTTTCTAACAAGATCAGATCACCTATCGTGAAAGGCCTATCCAGTAAAAGATGGATACCACTGAAGAAATTTGAAAGTGTATCCTGTGCAGCGAATGCTATGACCAAACCTAAAATACCGGCACCTGCGAGAAGTGCGGTCACCTCGATACCTATCGTGCGAAGACCGATAACCAATCCTCCTACCAGTATGACTATCGCTCCCAATTTCTCGAAGATAGGTATTAAAATTTGATTGAAAGCGGGCCCTTCCCTGGCTTTCGCTATCTCTGCCAAGAATGCATCGAAGATATGGTAAGTAACGTAAACCGCGATTACCACCAATATCAAGGAATATATCTGATAAGCAGTAGCCCTTATCTCAAGACCTATATCCACTCTCAAAATCGAATGTATTAATCCGTACAAGAATAGTAAGAAAGTGGCTGGTTTACGGATCATAGTGACCATTATATCATCCAGGTTGGTCTTCGTACGTTTGGTTAGTTTGTGTATAACGGGGCTTATCAGAAAATAAAATACAAGAGATATCGCTGCCCAGATCAAAATATTCAAACCCAATGCACCGTACTGGTTATCAAGATGACCAGGTAACGGATTACTGAATCCACCAACGATGGTATTCGCGTCCTCCTTTGGCAGCATACCCTCTATAGCTACCGTAGCGGTTCTAGTTTCTTCATATACTTCATCACCATCCAGCTGTTCGAACGTGAAGGTCACCTGACCTGACCGCTCTTCTACCTGTGGAAAGCTGGGAACACTGACCCTTAGAGATACTGTCCCGTGCCTGGTATCTTCATCCAATATGAAATTGCTTTCAGATAAGCTCTTTTCCCACTCCCCAAAGCCCTGGACCGTCACTCTGACAGAATACTCACTGGAAACGTTACTGTTGTAAACCGTCCAGTTGAACCTAGTCATCCCATCCATCTCAACGTTCTTCTCGTAATCGTCGACCTCTATAACCCTTACATCCCTCCCTGATATAGACGGGGATACGAGCGGGAATATTATCAACAGTATCACGACTAAGAAAAATGAAAGTTTACTCCATCTAAGGTCGAAGGATTTGAAAGGGTACATATCACGTTAAGATAATGATGGGAATAATTAAATTTAACTGAAAGATTTAGGTAGGGAACATAAGTATTAAATATAAACTTCAAATTAATTCGCTTGATGTTCGAATTTCTACCGATAACTGATTTACAATATCTCCCGTTACTGCTGGTGATAGTCTCTTTTGGACTGATCATATTTTACCTTCTTTACAAATACGAAGGATGGGGTAAAAAGAAACATATGAAGGTACGGGAGAGTTATCGGCAGGAAGATTACGAATGTCCACGGTGTGGAGCGTTGGTCGATTCGGAAACTAAAGTGTGTCCTGAATGTAATGCAGAATTTGAAACGGATATCTACGGATGTCCGGTCTGCGGAACCACGGTGAACGAAGACCATGAAGAGTGCCCGGACTGCGGTGAAAGTTTTATCGTAGATGAGCCGGAATTCGAATGTCCGTACTGTGGGAAGCCCGTTGACCAGTTCGCTACCGAGTGTGATTCATGTGACGCATCTTTCTGGAGCCCCGTCAAACGGTCTGATACTGATGACGAGGAAGAAGAAGAATCCGTTAAAAAGATCGACCCATCTAAGATCGAGATCATCGACTGATGATGTTTTAATTTTCTAAACCTTCTCTTACCCTAACAGCCATACCCGTATCATATTCTAACATCTCGTCTTTTGTCAAAAACACTCTACCGACAGCCACCATGTTATCATCTTTATCCACTATCAACGCCTCGTCACCCGGTCTGAGACCTTTATCAACGTCTAACACGAACTTCGAGAAGACGTTCCTTCCCTTCCTGTTGAACTCTGCACTGTCATCGTCGACCTTAACTCTCAAATTCGGGAGAGAAAAATGTTCTTTCAATATCTCTGCACCTTCGGTTTTTAGCGTGAAGAATCCGTCGTAATGTCTTACTGAGAGGATGTGCTGGTCATCTAAGATGACGTTCTTTACCCTTCCTTTCCGGTTCTTGACGAACCTGAGTTGACCATCCGTTAAAACGTTTCCAGCACCTTTACCGAACTGGTAATCCGCAACGGTCTTTACCCTCATGACATCGAGATTAGCTGAACCTCCGTTCTCCACCGAACTCAAAGTTTGTATCCCGTCCCAGACCAGAACGTCGTCGATACCTTTCTTTTCAAGGTACTCGTCAACGAGTTTTTCATCACGCATACCTCTTGGAAATATAGATTGGGCTATGGGATAGATCTCGTCCAGTTCCATGGGTACCGGGCCCATGGGCGTCGATAGTAAGAGATTAGCTTCGGTCCTCTTGAATATCTCCGAGATCTCGAACATCAGATGGCGGTTGTACGGTTTCTCGTTCTCGTTGACTTTGAATAAGAAGGTCGGTGCGTCGAAATGCGGTTCGTACTCGTTCATTATCCATCCCTGAACCCTTTTAACCGCCGGTCTGTCGAGGGTTTCAACTCCGGTGTACATGAGGGCTGATTTTCTGCTCCTGGGTTCGTACCCTTCGAGGTATCTCCATTGTTTTTTTAATATTTCAAATACTTCGTACAACTGTGGATGACTCCTACATCTACGTTCCACAAGTTCCCATAAAGAACCGTCACGGATGGCTTGTTTTATCTCTCTTATCTCGACGAACATCTGCCTTAAATTATGCTCTGCGATCAGCTTGGTTCTCTTGTCTTCATCCATTTGCCTGAAATCTTCTACGGTACGGTCGTTACATGATGGGCAGTCGCAGGTGATCTCATACATGTTTTCTAATTTCCTAGTTCCGGTGGGGAACATGAAGTCTCCACGTCGGGCGTATTTAATGTAAGAACTGGAATCGAACATATCGCAACCCAGTAGAACTGATAGTGAGAATATCATGGGATGACCTGCACCGAAAAGGTGTACCGGTCCTTTAGGTCCCAAACCCTTCTTGGAAGCTATGATGACCTCGGCTAGATCCTTGAACCTGTAATCTTCCATCAAAGGAACTACTCCTCCGATGGGGTAAACCGCTTTTGCATCTAACTTAGAGATGCCTTCGGCAGCATCTGTTCTCAATCCGGTGAATATAGAGCCCTGGATCGGGAGTGAAAGATGGATTTCGGATCTTCCGTATTTTTCTACAGCATCTTCCGCTCTCTGTAGAGTATCTCTGATCTTTTCCTCCACCAGTTCTTTACTATCCTCCGGTTCCGTGAACCTATCTAAGATGGTGATGATGTCGGAACCGATGTTTTTTTGGAATCTCAATATCTCCTCTGGATCGGTATCGACTGAACCGTAAACATAGGCTTGGAAAGTTCCAGAATCCGTCATGATAGGTCCGTCGTGATCTAACAATTCATGTAGACCGTCTTTCAATGCTTTGTTTCGAAGTTCTTCGCTCTGCTTGATAACGTAGGAGTTGGTGATGATGATCTGTGCTCCAAATTCGTCTTTAAGTTTCTTTGGAGGTACGACTAATTTGTTCGGATTGATCACCGGTAATATGGCCGGTGTTTCAACTATACCGTGAGCCGTTTCGAAACTACATATCCGTGCTAGTCCATCTCTATGTTTGATCTCGAACAT
>JBMCUO010000025.1:0-20831 GCA_048622455.1 Candidatus Saliniplasma sp.
TAATCCAAATCGAAGAGTAAATCACCTTTCTTTTTATCCGCCTGTTCCAACTGTGGTCAAAGCAGAGTTTTGAAGAAATGGTTAACCCTATGATCATTAATTTGATCTTTTTTAAACTTTAATTGAAAGAATTGTTTCGACACTGTATAATAAAATTACTCAAATTTTTTTCATCTTTCTAACTATAAACACAACAATCAACACTCCTACGCTTATAGCTGCAAGGATCATTATGTAATAGAAATGCATGTTTTCTTTTTCCACGACATAAACATAAAATGTGTCTGAGCTGGTGTTATTGTGTTCATCCATCACGGTTAATTTTATTTCATAAGTACCTTCTCTCTCAAATACGAATTCAAATACCTTTCCGTACAATGTTTGTATCTTTCCTTCATACTCGAATTCCCAGGTATAGTTTACTATTCCTATATCGTCGGTTGAAAAAGTTCCATGAAAGGTTACAAGTTCTCCTATCGAACAACTGATATCTCCTGGACAGACCGCATGAGGAGGCGGATTCCTTCCACCTAAGGTGAAGATCGTAAGATGATCTAATTTACACTCTACATAACCACTGTATCTGTTTTGATTTGTTGTGTTCACTGAATATTCTTCTACTTGTGACCATTCTTGATTTTCTTCATCCCAATAGTAGATCGAGAGAGTATTTTCGTCTACCTTTGATTCATTTATTTCTTTCTCCTCGTAATATATCTTGATTGTTATCGGCCAATTTACAGCATCAGAGTTGTTGACTTCAACTCCAAAACAATTACCTATTTGAAGTATATTACCCGTAAGAGTAGCATTAGCGGGGTTTTTAGAAAAGTCAGAGATCACGAACTGAGTGCTACTCTCCAATTCTATAGAAATAGTGATATTATAGTCCCAATCAGGGCTTATATCAATTTGACCAGGGCCTATATCGAACGATATGTCATCGGCCACAACGATATCTTTGGTTATAGAGTCCGATGTAATACCATCGGAGACGGTTAAGTTTACTAAATATACACCAGCTTCTAGTAACACGCATCCCTCCTTATAGAGGATGTACCGTCCGTTATCGATATCAAAAGTCCAGTTGATTATCTCAAATTTACCCTCACTCGATAGGTCCTTTAAACAGGTTAGATCACCTTCTTTGGGATAAAAAGGTTTCCAGGTGAAATCTGCTACGAGGTTACTTTCCCTAGGAGTAGTCCCACATAAACCTGTCTTTTTCCCCTGTTGGTATTCTGAAAATGCGTTTATCTTGTAGTAATAAGTAACTCCGTTATCCACCTGAGTATCTCGATAATTGAAAGTCCTGTGATCTACGGTTTTGAATAGTTCGAGAGTATCAACGCTAGTCCCTTTGTATATCTTGTAACCTATTACCTCATCCCCTCCATCGCTTTCCGGCTCACTCCATGATAACAGAATAACCGAGTCTGCTGGCCTACATTCGAAATTGCTTGGTTCGGACATTTCCCCATAAACAGTTACCTCTTGTACGAAGGTATTAGTCAAGCCACCGGTATCTTTGACTTCTAATCTTACTTCGTAGGTTCCAGGTTCAAAGAATTTCTTTGTAGTTCTAGCCAGGATCGACCATGGCGTGTCATATTCTCCATCGTAGGTCCAATCCCACCTGAATTGAAGATCGGAGATATCGTCCTCCTCATCATAGCTTTCCAACGCATCAAAGACGTACCTAGTTGTTGTATTACCGACCTCTGGGTCAATGGTAAAATAGGCTACAGGCCTTGAATTCTCCAACTCATTATAAGGCTCAACAAGTGGGAATATGTCGATGTTGTCACCTCCGGCTATATGGTAAGACTCGTCGATAAATCCATCGCTGCCCGGTTGATCCTTGAATGGACCAGACATCTCATCCACTCCTGTATGATTCGACCAGTAATTGCCACCCGTGGGATAAGGTTTCCACCAGATATTGTCTCCGTCATCAAAGGCATCCTTGTCGTTATCGATGAAGTCGTTACGGTAGATACGGTTCAGTTCACAGCTGTATAAAGTGATCCCCTCATCGAATTCCGAGCCTATAACGATATTATTGTAGATATCGTTTGAATTACTCCAAGTAGCTAGGTATATGCCACTCAAGTAAGATTTTATGATAGTATTGTTCACTATGATATTGTAGTTCGATCCAACCTCTAGATAGACCCCTTTGCTGGTATCATAGATATAGTTATCATCTATCACGTTATTTTTTGACCCTCTCAAGTGGAAACCGAAGGCCTGGGAGGATAGAGAGTTATCTTCCATAAGATTTTCATCAGAATAATAGACGGAAATACCTCCGTGGGAGTTCGATTCGATGGTGTTACCGCGTATTACATTTTTAGATGTATACTCCAGGGTCAAAGCGTCTTGGTAACTATGATGTATATGGTTGTTCTGGATTGTGTTTTCAGTCAATGTAGTTTGAAGATCTCCTATGATATTCAAGCCAAAGATATTGTAAGAGATGATGTTATTTTTATATGTACAACCGTTCGAGTTCTTCTGGATGATACCATGATAACCGCTTTTTATCGTGAATCCATTTATCTCTACATCATTGGCTTCCACAATGAAAACATCTTTCCCATTTCCTTCTATGATAGTATCTGCAGGGTCACCTGATGAGGACCTGATTGTCAAAGTTTTGTCCATAACCAATTCTTCCTTGTACTCACCTGGACCTACCAATATTGTATCTCCTGCACTTGCATTCTCTACAGCATACTTTATCTTGAGATATTGGTCGGGAACCGTAATAGTTGATGCTGAAGCGACCTCTTTATCTATCTCGATGAAAGCAAATGAACTAACTATAGCTAAAACAAATATAAATGAGATAGTCCTGTGCACGATCGTATTAGACATCTACACCCCCTTCATTACTCGGTTTATGAACCGATAATAACTATTGTTTTACTAGTATAACAATTTTATTATTGATTTAGTAAATTGTATAATATTCAAATAACCAGTATAATAAACAAAAAATTCAAAGAGAAGTTCCCCTAGATTTCCTGGGGTCAAAATGACGAGGTCCGTCGACTTCTAGACCTTGTTCAACTAACTCCAAAACTCTTTTTTTCTCATCAGGTAACTGATAACCCTCGTAATCCATATCGAAGAGTAAACCACCTTTCTTGTTCCTCCAGCTGTTCCAACTGTGATCGAAGCATAGTTTTGAAGAAACTTCGAGTTCTTCGACCATGACCTTGAGCTCTTCCAATCTCTCATGAGGTGAGTTTACCTGGATCTCACCCTGTTCTATCATCTTGTAGATATCACTGATAGGGTACACGTAAAGTGGACGCATCCTGATGTAATCTGGATCTATTTGATTCAAAACTTTAGCTGTATTCAGGGCATGCTGTTTCGAAAACTTCTTGCCCCCCAACCCGGGCATAACGTATTCGGAGAGTTCAAATCCCGCTTCCTTAGCTTTCTCCCCGGCTTCGACGTGCTGTTCAGCGACGACTCCTTTCTTAATTAGATCTAGAACTTCGTCGTCCCCACTTTCCAACCCCACGTGTAATCTTGTCAAACCAGCATCTCTGATCTTTTTCAACTCGCTAATCTTCTTTCTCGCTATAGTGTCCGATCTTGCGTAGGAAGTGATCCTCTCGATAGAAGGGAAGGATTTTATCAAATATTTTAGTATCTCTACCAGTTGGTCCGTAGGCATTATAAGGGAGTTCGAATCTTGAAGGAACACCGTTTTTTCACCGCTTTTCATCCACCTAGATACGACTGATAAACAGTCGTATGGGACCTTATTCACCTCTTCGGAACCATCTGACAACAAATCTTTGATCTTTCTAACCGAATCGATATCGTCCTTAACTTCTTCAACATCTCGGATCTGAAACTTTTTATCGTCGTAAAATGGACAGTAAGCACATCTGTTCCAGGAACAGTTGCGAGTAGGTCTGATCAAAAGAGAACTAGAACCACCTTCACTGGGCGGTCTGATTGGACCTATCTCGAATGAATACTTGTCTAACTTCTTCTTTTTCATGATATTTTACTTCTCTAAAAACTCATCTACACTCTTTCTTTTAATAGATTCTATCTCATCGAAATCACTATCTTCAGTGAGTAAAGTTGTCATCTTAGCTTTTTTCATAGATGCAAGATGGATAGCATCTCTTGGGTCTAGATCACTGTTTCCGTATATGTTCAATGTTTGGAATATTATATCCCTTTTCACATCGATCCATTTAATAGGTAAGGATAGGAGCATCTTAGTGGATATTAAAGCATCCTTTTTACCGATTTGATTTTGAAGTATCCACAGTACTTCATCTAGAACTAGATAGGATGACGAGGCGTTCAGAGAACCGTTTTCGATCATCTCTATAATTTTTCTACAATTTTTCCCCAACTCATCTTTATCAAGAGTCGAATAAATAAATATGTTAGAATCAATATACATATTCACACCTGGTACCTATCTTTTAGACTCTTTTTGATCTCTTCGGTGCTGATCTTTTTATCATGTTTTTCAGAGATGGTTTTCAACTTTTCAGAGATATTTCCTTCTTTTCGTATCTTGATGATGTCTCCTTCGATATCTATCATCACTTTATCCCCCTCATGTAAACCGAGTAGGTCTCGTATATCTTTAGGGATCACGACTTGCCCTTTCTTCAAAATCTTTTTTTCTATCATCTTACCGTGTAGTTAAACTATAGTTTAACTGATAAATAAAACTTAGGCTGAGAACATTTAAAATACTTAAAGAATAGCAACGTTTTTATCTGAAATGTCGATAAGGAGCAGTATGAAGTTGATCAAAAGTACATCATGTTTCATAGTTTTAGCGGTCCTGATATTTTCACTCGTACCCGTACATGGTTCAACAAATGAGGATCCCGTGGCTACAATAACAACTAACAGAGGAACCATTGAAGTGGAATTGTACCAAAACGACGCTCCTGAAACCGTTGAGAATTTTATAAAGTATGCAGAAGATGGGTTCTATGACGGACTGATCTTCCACAGAGTTATAGAAGAATTCATGGTACAGGGCGGTGGTTTCTACCCGGGCATGGAAAGGAAGGAACCCACTTATGATCCCATCCAGAACGAGGCAGAGGATAGCGGTCATAGGAACGAACGGGGAACAATAGCTATGGCTCGGACATCTGATCCACATTCAGCGACCAGCCAGTTTTTCATAAATCAAGACGATAATCGTAATCTAGATTGGAACCAAGCACAGGACGGTTGGGGCTACTGTGTATTTGGAAGAGTGATAAGCGGCATGGATGTTGTAGATGAAATCGCATCTCTTGAAACAACAACTGTCGAAGATCATGAAGATGTTCCAGTAAATGATATAATCATAGAGGAAGTTACAATAACAGGTTCAGAACAAACTGATGGTAACGGTGGTGATGTTATATATGCCGATGAAGATACAGAGTCTTTTTTCACTGATCCACTATTCTTGATAACCATCGGTTCTTTCATAGCCGCTGGAGGTATAATCTTCGTTTTGCATAATATAGATAAAAGGAAGGAAAAGTGAACCTAAAATTATTATTTGATTCTGTAACAATATACTAAATAAACTAGTAAAGATATTTATATCAATGACCATAATTGTACAATCATGTGGGAAATCAAGAAGCATTTCAAAAATTATTCCGCACAACAGAGAACTGCTAAATTCTTTTTAGAGAGCGGGCTGAGTGTGAAGAACAACAATGTATACTGCAATGGTGTCCAGATGTCGTCGTCCCGTATAGGTAGGGTTTTAGACGTTGACAGAAGAACAGTCGATGCTACAATAAACACCATCGAGAACAATGAAGAACTGTCAAAGATATTCAAGAATTTAAGAGCTACAGCTTTCTTCAAAGAAGTCGCTAGGGATATAGATGCCGGTCTGATAGAGATAATCCCCGACGACCCACATGGAGTAGGTATCCTTTCAGGTGTTACCAACAAGATATCTGAACTAGGGATCAGTATCAGGCAGTGCATCACCGAGGATCCAGAATTGACCGAGGACGCAAAACTGTATGTTATCACTGAATCATCAGTTCCTATGGATGCTGTTGATGATATCAAAAAGGTACCTGGAGTTAAGAGTGTAGTAGTCTATTAATGTATAAATTTGTTCACATAAGTATTAAATAGTACATCAAGTTTAAACTATCATATGCAGCGAACAGAAAGGGATTTAGTTTGGCGTTACTAGAATTTTAAGACCACCCATAGGAGCTGCAGCTTTTTTCATTAAAGAGTTGAAAAATGTTGATCGAAGAGACTATTTTAGATGTAAGGAGGTATGAAATATGAAAACAAGCCGTTACGAATTACCGATAGAGGAGATGCCTGATAGATGGTACAATATAATACCTGATCTTCCCAACCCCATACCACCGCCTAAAGATCCTGAAACAGGTCCGTCGCGGTTGGATAAGTTACCAGAGGTGTTCAGTAAAGGGGTTCTTGAACACGAGATGTGTACAGATAGGTACGTAGACATCCCTGATGAGGTTAGGGAACTGTATCTCCAGGCCGGTAGGCCACGCCCGTTGATAAGAGCTAGGAGATTAGAAAAGAAGTTGAATACTCCGGCTAAACTGTACTACAAAGCGGAATTCTACAGCCCGACTGGTAGTCATAAAGTGAATACAGCTATACCACAAGCCTACTTCGCGAAACAGCAGGGTATAGAACGATTGACCACGGAAACAGGTGCAGGACAGTGGGGAACTGCTCTAGCGTATGCCTGTTCACTCGTAGGGATAGACCTAACGGTATATTGGGTCCGAGCAGCATCGTCCTGGAAAATAGGTAGAAGGAACTTCATGCAGTTTTACGGAGCCGAAGTACATGATTCACCCAGTCCCAACACAGATATCGGAAAGAAGATGTTAGAAGATGATCCGGAGCACGAGGGATCACTCAACATAGCGATATCAGAAGCATTAGAAGACGCAGCTTTCGACGAAAAGGCGATATACAGTTTAGGTTCGGTGCTCAATCATGTTCTTCTCCACCAGACCATAATCGGACTGGAGACTAAGAAACAGTTCGAGATGGCCGACGATTATCCGGATGTTGTCATATCGTGTTTAGGCGGTGGAAGTAATTTTGGAGGCCTAGCTATCCCCTTCGCAGCAGATCGGATAAAGAATGGACACGATACTAAATTTATAGCCGCCCAGAGTGAAGCTGCCCCGAATTTGAAAGGCACGTACGAATATGATTTCGGAGATTATGCCGAGCAAACACCCCTGTTGAAGATGTACACCCTCGGTCATCGATGTGTGATGCCATCTATAAAAGCCGATGGTCTCAGGTATCACGCAGCAGCACCGATAATAAGTGCTTTGAAAAATGAAGGATATGTAGATACCATAATATACCCTAAAGATGAAAATTATGTTTTCGACAGAGCGAAGATGTTCCTTCAAACAGAGGGATTTCTACCGGCACCAGAATCCGCGTACAGTATCGCTGCTGCCATCGATGAAGCTAGAGAATGTAAAGAGAGAAACGAGGATAAAACGATAGTGTTCAACGTAAGCGGACATGGGTTCATGGACATGGATGGTTACCGTGACATCCTAGGATTAGGACGATCCAGTATGTCTCCTAGTACTTGATTCACATCCTGATCATCATCCACTTTCCGGAACTCGAAACCCTTTCCCTTTTTCTGGTTATACCTTTCAACCAACCGCCGATCCGTTTCCGTATCTCCGATATAAACACCTTCCTCGGCTCCGATCTTATCAAGACATATTGGGTCGGGTTTTATAGCATAATCCCTTGTAATCACGTGATCGAATTCATGTCCGATAACTTCTTCAGCCAATCTCATCTCCAGATCGTTTCTTCCAGTTACGACTCCGATATCAAAAAGTTCTTCCGCCTTTTCTAGTAGTTTCAGATCGATGATCCTCTTTTCTTTAGTGTACAGACCTCTAGTATCGAACAACCTGTTTTCGAATTTGTTCCCTAGGTAGTAAGTATTGAAGATACGCTTGATACTGCTCGGTTTTATATGATCCTCCCTTACATCTCGTATCCATGAAACATCTTCTCCATCAGGAAATATTTCTAAGAATTTTACACCATATTCCATTAGTCCAAGGATTAAAGCTTCACAAAGTTTGAAATCATCTGGAAAGATTCCTTTTTTCCTCAATCTTTTTATATCGTTAAGATCGATATCTACCGTTTTACCAGCCGATTCTAGTGATCGTTCTACCGTGAGTTTTACGGCAACATCGTAACTCCTATCAACGTCTATGAGCACTCCATCTACATCAAATACTATCCAACTCATTTTCTTCGCTCCTCTAACTCACTCATAACATCTTTGAGAGTTATATCGTTTATTACCAGCAAAACGATAAAATGGTAGAGCATATCTGCGCTTTCGTATATCAAATCAGATCTGCTTTTAGCCAATATGACCTCTATGGATTCTTCACCGAATTTCTTGGCGATCTCTTCGGACCCTTCATCTAATAAATGGCAGGTGTAAGAACCGTCTTTAGGATCCTCTAGCCTATCCTTTATCAGCGATTCTAATTCCTTCATAATGTTCAACGAGTAATCTATATCTGTCTCCGATTCAGCTATCTCATCTAGTTCTCTGTAAAAACAGCTTTTTTTTCCCGTATGGCAGGCGGCCCCCTTTTGCTCGACCTTCATCAGCAGAGCGTCCCGGTCACAATCCACTTTGATCTCTTTTACAGACTGAGTGTTACCGCTGACTTCGCCTTTCATCCTGATACGTTGTTTACTCCTGGAGTAGTAATGGGCTTTACCAGTTTCCAAGGTCAGTTCAAGTGCTTCCTCATCCATATAGGCGAGCGTGAGTACACTTCCATCGCCATCCTGTACCACAACAGGAACAAGACCTTTCTCGTTCCAATCTACTTCTACTTCATTATCTGACATAGATGTCCCTCCTTTTTAGATACGCTTTTAGTTCATCTATAGAGTGCTCCTCGTAGTGGAAAATAGAGGCTGCTAAAGCGGCACTCGCATCGGTTTTTTTGAACACCTCATAAAAGTCATTAGGGGATCCAGCTCCACCTGAGGCGATCACAGGTATATCAACAGATGATGACATCCTTCTCAACAATGGTATATCGAAACCGTCCTTGGTACCATCTCGATCCATCGAAGTCAACAGTATCTCTCCTGCACCGAGCTTTTCTACTTCCTGAGACCAGTTCAAAACTTCCATATCTCTTTCCTTAGTACCACCGTGGGTGTAAACTTTCCATACATCTCCCTGCTTTTTAGCGTCTATAGCCACAACGAGGTTAGAAGACCCTAAAAGTTGGGACGCATCACGTATTATAGATGGTTCCTCGACAGCAGCAGTATTTATGAACACTTTATCGGCACCGTTTCTTATCAATGGTTTTATTCCGTCGATAGAGTTGATACCGCCACCAACGGTGAAGGGTATGTGCAGCTCTCTAGCGATCTCTTTTACTAGGTCGAAGAGTATTCCTCGTTTTTCGTTCGATGCAGTTATATCCAAAAACACTATCTCATCGATCCCCTCTTTTTCATACCTTTTGGCCAGTTCGATCGGATCTCCTGCATCTCTAATGTTCTTGAAATTTATACCTTTAACGACCCTGCCTTCTTTCACATCTAAGGCCGCTATTATACGTTTAGCTAACATCTTGTCAACTCCTTGATATCTATCTCCCCTTCATAGAGGGCTTTACCTATTATACATCCGTCATAGCCCGCATCTTCTAATGAGATCACGTCATCTTTGGATGTAACACCACCGGCATAGATCACTTCTTTGTTCTCGGGTAGATACGGAACGTCACCGATACCTTCCAGGAGACCATCTTTCTTTGTGATCGTGTATATAAATCTGTCAACGTACTGTGTTAACATGTCTAGTCCCTCTTCTAAAGATATATCCAAAGTGGTTCTCCATCCGTCTGTAACCAGCTTTCCACCTTTCAGGTCCAGGCTTACGGTGACGCCATCAAACTCGTTTGTCAAACTAATTAAAAACTCTTCATCGAATGCTTTTGTACTGATTACCACGTTCTTAACACCGGCGGAATATGCTTCAGATATCGAAGATAGTTCCCTGAATCCACCACCTATCTGAACATCGATGTCGTAGGTTTCGACGATATCTTTCACGATTTCTAAGTTTTTTGGCAGACCTTCGAAAGCTCCTTCTAGATCAACGACGTGGATCTTATCGACGTACTTTTGAAACTCCTTAGCATATATCATGGGGTCCCCGTATGATTTCCTCTCTTCTTCTTGCCCCCTTTCCAACCTAACAGCTTCGCCCTTGTAAAGATCGATAGCTGGGTATATCTTCATGAAACTTCACCTCCTATCTCTCTAAAATTTTTAAGCAGATGGATGCCAGTCTTTCCAGATTTCTCTGGGTGGAACTGCGTCCCGTAAATGTTGTCTGATTTCACCACTGAAGGGAAGGTCCTATTATCACGTCTGTGACTGAATTCTGTCTCACCTATCACGATCCCCTTAGTGTCAACATAGTAAGAATGCACGAAGTAGAAGAAGGCTCTGTCTTTTATACCACGGTATAACTCGCTTTCGGATAAGAATTTCACTGTGTTCCAGCCAATATGTGGGGAAGATCGTCCATCTATGTTTCTAACGTCCCCTTCTAAGATACCTAAACCTTCGGTTTTTCCTTCTTCGTTGTAACCGAAAAGGACCTGCATACCCAGACAGATACCTAGATACGGCTTACCTTCATCGATAAAGTCTATAATAGTTCCCTTAAGAGGTTCGAGTCTCTCTTTTGCTGCGTTAAAATTTCCAACACCTGGGATAACCATTTTATCAGCCTTTTCGATCTCGTAGGGGTCATCAGTGATGGTACCGTGTAGTACTTTTTCAACGTTTGATAGGTTACCGATACCTAGATCGACGATAGCTATCATAATATTCCCTTAGTGCTCTTCAACTCGTCCGCCGGTTGCAGCGCCTGAGACAATGCCACTCCCAGGGCTTTGAAGCTCGCTTCTATCACGTGGTGAGATCCCGTGCCGTTCAACTTCTTGATGTGTATCGTCGCTGATAGGTTCCTGACCAAACCGTTCAAGAGTTCCTGTACCAATACTATATCAAATCCATCTTCATCATACTGAAAGTCAAGGTCTACGTTCAGATAAACCCTTGAAACATCAACGGAGGACAGAACTAGAGCATCGTCCATGGGCATTATGGCATTACCGAACCTTTGTATATCCTTTCCATCGACCCTTCTCTTGAATGCCTTACCGATGAGTATACCCATATCCTCCCAAAGATGGTGTCTCAGGTCCCATTCTCCGTCTATTTTCACGTTCTCACCCATATAGAAAAATAAGGTCTTCAACATGTGATCAAGTACCTGATCTCCTGTTGCTACCTCGATCTCTTCCGTTCCGAACTCTATGCCTATATCTACTTCTTCTGTTTTTCTTCTCATCTTCTGACCTCCATGGCCTTTTTGTGACTTTTCATATCTTCAATATTCGCTAGTCTTATTCCTAGCTCTCTATCGTTCATGTAATCTACTCTTCCAGATTCAGCTACACTGATCTTCTTGACGAAATCATCAACCGTCAAAACGGATCCGAACTTAGATGCCCCTCCGGTCGGTAGGATGTGATTGACCCCTAGAAAGTAATCTGCTGCTGCGGCCGGCGTATACTCTCCCAGGTAAACAGCTCCTGCGTTTCTCACATATTTAAGGAGACTTCTTGGGTCTTTAGTCAATATCTCTAGATGTTCTGGAGCTATCCTATTGGATTCTTGGATACACTCTATCCGATCCGAAAAAATCTTCACGTTCACCCTTTCATCTTTCACGGACTCTGCCATTGTTCTAGATGTGGTGAGTAACCACGCCTTCGCATCTTCGTCGTGTTCTAACTGTGACCTAAGATCTTCTTGAACGTATTCTTTTTCAGCATCTTCATCCGCCACTATAGCTATCTCAGAGGGACCGGCTAGACCGTCGATACCGACATCTCCGTAAACCTGCCGTTTAGCCTCGTTAACGTACTTATTCCCAGGCCCGAATATCTTATCCACTTTTTCCATACCGACACCGTAGGTCATGGCGCCAATGGCCTGGACTCCACCGAGTTTATAAACTTCTTCTATGCCCAGCTTGTCTGCGATGTAGAGTATATAAGGATCGATCATTCCATCGGTTGGAGGTGTGGTTACAACGATGTCATCAACTCCGGCGATCAAGGCAGGCACTCCAGCCATTATAAGGGTGGAAGGTAGAGGTTTACCTCCGGGAACGTATATGCCGATCCTTTCTATTGGTACCTCTATCAATCCGAACAGTGAGTCGTTTTTATAGCTAAGTTTATCACCATCCGTCTGCTCTTTATGTACCCTTTGAACACGCTCTATGATCCTATCGATCATCTCTTTATCTCTTTTATCCAGTGAGTCCGTAATTTCAAATTCCGATTTTGGAACCTTAAATTCTTCAGAGTACCCATCGAATTTTTTTGAATACCTCTTTAAAGCATCACTGCCGTCTAGTCTGATATCTTCCAATATCTTTTTGACATAACTTTCTAGATCCATCATAACACCTTCTTGATCTTTTCAACTAACCCGTTTATCTCTTCGAACCGAATTTTTTGTGAGATCCGATTCACCATGAGGAGTGCAGATACATCCATGATCTTCTCCAGTTCGACTAGATTGTTGGCATCCAATGTATGCCCACTCTCGACGATGTCCACTATTGCATCAGCGATACCTATCCTGGGAGCAACTTCTACTGAGCCTTTCAACTCTAAAACTTCCACTGAAACGCCTCTGTTCTTGAAGAATTCAGAGGTAAGATTAGGATACTCTGTTGCTATGGTATATCCGTCAAAATCTTCTATATCTGCATCCCTCTCTTCAGGGACTGCGACGCTCAGTCTGCATTTCCCAAAATCTAGTTCTAAAGGTACGAACACATCGCTTTTCCTCTCTTCGAGTACATCAGAACCAGCGATCCCTATCTCGATACCATGTTCAACATACACTGGAACGTCCCTAGCTTTGGATAAAACTAGTGTGTTACCATTGACACTCTGAACCAGTTCCCTATTATCTTCAAAATCCACGTTTACACCTACTTCATTTAATAGTTCCATCGCCCGTTCCAATAGTCTTCCTTTGGGTACTGCTATACTCAAATTCATTCTAACACAACCCTTTTACCATCCTTTACGAGTTTTAACGCTTTAGAATAAGATGTTTTAAGGTCTCCATCTACCTTAAGAGATTCATCATCATTACCCTCTTCATAGATATCAGAAACGAGACCTAGATCTAAAGCGAAACCGCATCCGTGAACTCCGTTCACCGTGTACTCCCCTCCCCCTCCGATTGGGTAACCTACTCGTGATGAATATATTTCGAATATGATGTCGTCATAATATGTCAACGGTCTGACGGTTCCTAGGTCCGCGTAGACACGTTCATCATCTACGATCTTTAACAGTTTGTCTATCTTATTAAACCCACATTGTTGTCCTCTGATATTCAATAATTCCCATAACTCGTCTTTTTTCTTCTCTAGAATTGGTAGATCATCTATCAGACTCAGGTTCCTCCGCTTCAAAGCTCTGAATATCTCATCTTCATACTGTTTAACCTCCTCCATGTACTCCCTCCATATCTGCAAACTACCGATATCGATGTAAAAATCTTCGATGTTCAACCGTTCCAATACTGAGATTGCAACGCTGAGAGTCTCTACCTTATTCCTCAAAGGATCATCACATATGTATTCGATTCCAGCCTGTAGGGTACTATCGATCCCGTCGAGTATCTCACTTATGTAAAATTTTCTAGTGGGCACGTCTCCTTTGAAATTTGCAGATATCTGTGAGGTGATATCAGGTTTCACCACATAGAATTGATTATCATAGGTGGTCTTCAATCCTTTTCTTAGCTCTTCTGTGTGCTCAGCTATGCTGGGTAAAAAGATCTCTTCATAGCTCCAATTCTTGAACACATCTCTGATCTCAGTCGCTAAACTATCTAATCTTCCAGATTCTGAAAATATATCTTTTTTCATACTATCTCCTCCAAAGTGTAAACTACACAAATAGAATCCATCAAGTTATACATTTTAAAAAACCAGGAGTCGTTTGGCAGTTCACGGATGAACATAACAAAGATGAACAGCACTCTCTCTAGACCGATAGGTCCGGGAAGGGACAATTTTTCCCATCTGTTCTCTACATTCGTTCATCTTTGTACTCCATCGAACCAAAATGTACAATAGTATATATTCTTTTTCGTATGCGGGCTTGGTGTGGAAAATCTCTTTTGCAGGTCAGATTATTTTATAAATATATAAACCAAATAAGTATAAAGTTCTTAGAGAATCTCATTGATTGCCTTGAAAGATTATTTTAGCAAATTGCTTACAGCATCTAGAAGATCGAGGTTTGTATCCCTATCCGCTACCGTTATCCTAACATATCTCTTTAATCTAGGATAATTGAAAATCCTTATACGGATCCCCATCTCAATTAGACCATCAAACAGTTCCTCTGGAGTTATATTTGATGGTGTTTTCGAAAGAACGAAATTGGTTTCTGAGGAGATCGGATCGAACCCTAATTCTTTTAATTTGGAAGTAATAAAGTTTCTTTCTTCGATGGTTTTCTCTACAGCCTCTTTAACCATACCCCTATTTTGAAGAGCATATATCGCCGCTTTTATAGAAAAAGCGTTTACGTTATATGGGAGCATTCTCTCTTGTAATTTGACTCTGTTTTCCTTGGATGTGAGGGCATATCCGACCCTGATCCCAGCTAGACCATAAGCTTTAGAGAATGTTCTAATCAAGGTCAAATTTTTGTATCTATTCAATAAATGTAAGATATCCTGTTCTGAATATTCCACATAGGCTTCATCTACAACGATCTGTACATCTCGCTCTAGGATAGAGGTCAATTTGTCCACATCGATAGTTAGTCCCGACGGATTATTTGGAGAACATATCATCAGCATATCGGATTCGTCTACGAAATCGTGGATTGAAGGGTAGGTGAAATCTTGGTTCAAAGGTATTTCAAGTGACTTCCTATCATTGCGAAAGGCAAAGAAGGAATACATCTCGTAGGATGGTTGAAAGTATCCAAAGGTACCATCTTTGGGAACAAAGGTCTTAATGGCGGTATCAAGTATGGCATCAGAACCGTTCCCTACCAATATCTGATCTGGATTTAAATCATATAGTTCAGATAAGGCCTTCATTAATCCTTTAGCGGTAGGAGAGGGATATTTTCTTAATCCAAAATCCACCTTATCTTTGATCTCTTTGTAATAGCGTTCTGGGAGTAGCAAATTTTCATTTGAGTCTAGAGGAGTTTCGGAACTCTTTTCGGGATAGGAGATCGTCATCAATTCACTAAAGGTAATGAGGAAAGCATTCTAATAAAATTAACCCACCATATTGATAGAGTCTAAGGATTTTCTAGGTATCAGTTCAGCCATTTACTTTGATGCAAAAATCTTTAACCAAACAAAACACTTTCTTATTTTATGGGAGAGAACCATTTAGCCGGTGAGAAGAGTAGATATCTTAAACAGCATGCCGAGAATCCTGTGGATTGGTATCCGTGGTGTGACGAGGCTTTCGAAAAAGCTGAATTCGAGGACAAACCGATATTCCTTTCCATAGGTTATTCATCATGTCACTGGTGTCACGTTATGGCACACGAATCCTTCGAAGACGAAAAAGTGGCGGAATTGATGAACGATACCTTCGTATCCATAAAGGTCGATAAGGAAGAAAGGCCCGACGTAGATATGGTTTATATGGACGTTGCCAGGGCTATGACCGGGTCGGGAGGATGGCCGCTGAACGTAGTAATCACTCCTGATAAAAAACCGATCTATGCAACCACTTACATCCCAAAGGAGAGAAAATACGGTCGTATGGGTTTTAAAGATTTGATAAAAAGACTGAAAAATCAGTGGGAGAACCAAAGACGAGAAGTGATATCTAGAAGCGAAAGCATAATCTCTTCTCTTAAGGATAAGAAGCAAGTCCAGGGGACAATGGACATATCAACTCTAGACCAAGCTTACAGTTTTCTTGAAAGAGCCTTCGATCAGGAACATCACGGATTTGGTGTCGCCCCCAAATTCCCATCTCCTCATAATCTACTTTTCTTACTCAGGTATCATGAACTGACCGGCGAGAGTAAAGCCCTGGGGCTGGTTACTAAAACTCTAGATGCCATGAGGAAGGGTGGTGTTTACGATCAAATAGGTTACGGTTTCCACAGGTACTCCACCGACAGGCAGTGGAAACTACCACATTTTGAGAAGATGCTTTACGACCAGGCCATGCTGGTGTTAGCTTATTCGGAAGCCTTCAGGATCACTCGAAAAGAGAAGTACAGGAAGACGGTTGAAGAGATTATAGAATACGTACTTAGAGACTTAAGATCTGATAAGGGAGCATTCTTTTCATCGGAGGATGCAGACGTCGATGGCGAGGAGGGTAAATATTATACCTGGACCGAAGAGGAGATAGATGAAATACTTGGGGTTCAGTCCGATGAATTCAAAAAGTTATTCAACGTTAAAAGCAAGGGCAATTACTTGGAAGAATCTACCGGTAAAAAGACTGGTAAGAACGTGCTTTACACATCTGAAATGACCGATCAGGAACGGGTAGAGCGGATGAGATCTAGATTGTACCAGGAAAGGAAGAAAAGGAGATCGCCTGGTAGAGATGAGAAGATATTGACTGATTGGAACGGATTGATGATCGCATCCCTAGCAAGAGCTTCTAAAATATTAGATGATGATGGGACCTTGAAAGAAGCTGAAAAGGGTCTAGATTTTATATTGACGGAATTGAAAGATAACTCCCAACTCTACCACCGATATATCGAAGGTGAAGTTGATATTGACGGTATGCTGGATGACTACGCTTATCTTGTCTGGGCTCTTTTAGAGATTTATAAAGCTAGTGAAGAAGAAAGATACCTTGACGAGGCGAAGAGATTATCAAGCTCCATGATAGAGAAGTTTTGGGATGCTGAAAACGATGGATTTTATTTCAGTTCATCTGACGAGCTTCCTTTAAGAAAGAAACCGGTCTACGACGGTGCTTATCCGTCTGGAAATTCAGTAGCTCTACTTGATTTAGCATATCTCTGGGATATCACAGATGATAGAAAATTTAAAGAAAAAACTGAAGAGATGATCAATTCACTAGCAGGACGGATCGATTCTTATCCGAGTCAGTATACGATGTTCCTTACATCATACGAATTATTTTTAAAATTAAAGGGAGATGAAACATAATGAAAACTAAAAGGATCATAATCTCGGTTATCATGGGTGCCGTTCTAGGAGTACTATGTATCGTAGGTGTAGGGATGAGGATAGGGTACAGTGGTAACGAACTGTTTCTGTTCGCCATGTGGTATAATCGGATCGTTATAGGCCTTATGATAGGTTTGGCATATGATATCAAGATCATAGATTCTGATAAGAATTTCATCATCAGAGGACTTTTGCTGGGTCTTATCGTGTCCTTAACTATA
Source organism: Candidatus Saliniplasma sp. (assembly GCA_048622455.1). Classification (GTDB taxonomy): domain Archaea; phylum Thermoplasmatota; class Thermoplasmata; order Halarchaeoplasmatales; family Halarchaeoplasmataceae; genus Saliniplasma. Next base: position 17,592 of record JBMCUO010000025.1, read on the forward strand.
ACTTTTACAAGCGAATTTCGTGACTGGCCCAGCCTCTTCGCAGGTATAGCATATGGTTTGGTAATTGACTTTGTAGCTACTAGGTTTGGGTGATTCACTGCTCAAAGATTTCTAAGTACTCGCCGTATCCCTCTTCTTCCATGTCCTCTTTGGGTATGAAACGAAGTGCTGCGGAATTCATGCAGTAACGTTTACCCGTGGGTTTCGGTCCATCATCGAACAGATGACCTAGGTGAGAACCGGCGTGTTTACTGACAACTTCCGTTCTGTTATCGAAAAGACCGCTCTCTTTCTGTGTAACTATATTTTCTTCTTCAAGCGGTTTGCTGAAACTCGGCCATCCACTTCCAGATTTGAACTTGTCCTTAGAACTGAACAGTACTTCCCCCGATACAACATCAACATAGATCCCTTCTTCCTCGTTATCCCAGTACTCGTTCCTAAAAGCTGGTTCCGTGCTTTTCTTCTGTGTGACCTCGTACTGCTTGGGAGTTAGTTTCTTTTTGAGTTCTTCATCCGATAGTTTTTTGGAATTTTCACTCATATATCAACCACCACCAACTCTTTTGTAAGTTTTACGAATCAGCTCTTTCCCCTCTTCATTCAAACCGAGTTTATCAACGATACTGATATCACCATTACCGGATACCAAACCGTTAGCTCTAGCCACTGCTGTTGAATCCACGAAATCTTTCATATCAGGATAGATAGATCTGAAAGCGCTGTACAGACTGCGTTTCCTGCTGAGTTGATACTTTTGATGATAATCTTCAGCCAGGTAGAATTTATCGTACTCTACGATAAGTGTATTCACTTCTCTACTGAGTCTTTCCTGCATCTGTTCTTTAGATTCCATAGCTAACTTCTTTTGTTCCTCATCGTGATAGAAGATCATCGTCATGTATTGTGTTGTTCTTCGTGTTGTAGGATTGTGATTGTTCCAGAAGACGTCTAGTAATTCACTATACGTGATCTTATTCAGGTCGTAGTCTATTTGAGTCGTTTCGGTATGATCTCCCAGGCTCCTGTATGTTGGATCTTGCTTGGCCCCTCCGGCGTATCCCACTCGTGTCCTGACAACACCATCTTTAGATCCGAACAGAGCATCTGGACCCCAGAAACATCCCATTGAGAAAGTAGCGGTTTTCGTTTCTTTAGAGGTGTTTTTATCTATGATGGGGACCTCTCCTGTGACCAAATCATCTCCACCTTTCTTGGAGAACCAAGCCATCATGAATACGAGATGAAAAGTTAATCTTTTTATCGGTTCTAAAAATCCATTTTCACCTGATTTAATAATGATCACCACTGTTTTAACACTGTTATCATTCTATTTATAGATAACTAAAAAGTCAAAACCTTGATAATGTAGTGCGTACTTCCTCTATTTCGGAAGGTGTATCTGAGCAAAGGTGATGAACCACGACTCAGAAAAGATTTCCCAAAATAGAAGTTGAAACTTTATCCGGAAAAGAACTGTTGCTGCCGAATGGTGCAGAAGGCAAGGTTGTTTTGATAGGCGTAGCATTTGTTAGAGAAGCCCAGGGATGCTGGATTCCTGACACCGAAAATGGCGAGTCAACACGGATCGGAAAAATTAAAAATATCAGATAAATTATTTATGATATATGAAAGTGAAAGACAGTGTGGTCTTGGTTACGGGCTCTAGTTCCGGCATAGGGAAGGAAACGGCCGTGAAATTTTCCGAAAAGGGGAGTAAAGTAGTGGTTACATACAACCAAGGAAAGAAGAGGGGGCAAGAAGTGCTGAAGAAGTGTAAAGAGAATAGTGAAGCTATCTTAGTTCACCTCGATGTCACCGATAGGGATTCCATAAAGGAAGCTGTGGACACGATAATAAACGAATTCGGACGGATAGACCTACTGATCAACAATGCCGGTATCTCGATCAGCGGAACTTTGGATAATATATCTTTTGAAGATATAGAGACCCAGCTGGATGTCAATTTGAAAGGCCTGATAGAAACTACAAAGATCACTCTGCCCTATTTGAAGAAGGGGGAGAGAGGTATGATAATCAACATATCTAGTGGGTTAGGTAAGACAGGTAGTTCGGAGGTATCTATCTACTGTGCCACCAAATTCGGAGTGAGAGGTTTTACCCAGTCCATAGCAGAAGAACTCTCGCCGGACCTAAGTGCTTATGTGGTGAATCCTGGCCTGACCGCCACTCCCATGACCGATAACAAAGGAGTGCATCCGAGGAAGGTTGCCGAAGTTATCCTTAAAACGGCGGAGGAAAAATTTGATGAAGAACCAGGCCAAGATATAGACGTCTATAAACACATATGAAAAAGGTTTTAATTGCCTGTTCACTAATAAAAAAAGCTGAAGTTTTAGCCGCATGTATCGATAATAATCGTTGTATTTTTAGTGATTTTATCGTCGTAAAAGGTCTACAAACTATTTATTAAGGTTATCGAGTATATATCGTGGTAGTGGTAACGGAGGTATGGTTTGTCCGAAGATAGTTTAGCCGTCGTGGACTTAGATAGATGTAAACCGCATCGATGTAATTATGAATGCGCTAATTATTGCCCTCCCAATCGTGCTGGTAAGCCCTGTATAACACTTCGACGAGAAGCAGATGAACCTGAGAGGTTGGCCGGTAAGCCGGAACAGGTCCGAATATCTGAAGAGATATGTTTGGGTGAGAAGTGTGGCATCTGTGTCCACAAATGTCCCTTCGACGCTATAAAGATCATAAATCTACCTTCGGAACTAGATGAGAACCCTATCCATAGATACGGTGAGAACGCTTTCAAACTGTACGGACTTCCAGCACTCAAATCGGGGAAAGTTACGGGTATTTTAGGTCCCAACGGCATCGGTAAAACCACTGCCCTCAGGATATTGTCCGGTGATATCACTCCTAATTTAGGATATCATGAAGAAGAACCTGATATTAATGAAGTTAAAGAGAACTTTCGCGGTACCGTCATCCAGGGTCACCTAGAAAGATTGAAGGATGGAGAGATCAGTGTGGCGGAGAAACCACAATCTATCGATAAGATCCCTGAAAAGTTCCACGGTAGAGTGGGCGAGCTATTATCTGGCGTAGATGAACGTGGGGTGATGGATGAGTTACTTACCAGATTGTCCGTGCAAGATATCAAGGATCAACCTATAGACACTCTATCGGGAGGAGAACTTCAGCGAACGGCCATGGTAGCTGCCTTATCTCGTGAAGCAGATCTCTATTTCCTTGATGAGGTCACTC
>JBMCUO010000026.1:0-20630 GCA_048622455.1 Candidatus Saliniplasma sp.
ACCGAAGACACTTCAAATCCTGATGTTTTATTTACTTCTCCAAAAGACGGAACTGAACACTATCTATCGAATTCTCCTATTGTGATCCAGTTCGATAAAAGAATGAATCAAGAGGATTTACATTTCAGTTGTTATCCGAATCCAGGTGATTGGGTCGGTCGTTGGAATGAAGATGGGACAATTTTGATCTTAAACCATGCTGGATTTGAGCCGGGTAGGGAAATCACATTCACTCTTGAAGACGCTTCAGATATAAGAGGAAATCCTCTTTTAGAAGAGGTAGAGATACGTTTCCAGATAAGTGATAACGGTGAACACATAGAAGGTAATCTATTTCAAAAGAAACTATGGTCTTTTATCGGAGGGGGACCGTTTGGTGACAGTCTTTTCGACATCACTGAAGCCTTTATGAGGGAAACCACTTCGAATATGATATTGAGTGCTGAAATGACCAATTTAGAGTATAGAGTACCTTTGACCACTCAAAACAATTTCAATTATTCTCCACCAGGAACAAATTCTTCTAGGGAATTAGAATTGATGCTCGATTTACAACCAGGTTACCTACAGATGGAGGACATATTGGAATTATCAGACCCCACTGGCCATCATTTCACAGAGGTTACGACTATATCCTCTCGACCTTTTAAAACGAAATGGGAAATTGAGATCCCAAATATAGAGATATTTTTGAATGCGGAAAGGAGAACACCGTATGTCATAGAAGAAGACGAATCTAGTTTTCTATCTTTGAACAAAACGTATGAAATTGGATTTAGTATATCTGTCAGCGTAGCTTCGGGGTGGGCCTTAGAAGATGTAGAATACACCCGAGATGACATTGACCTATCATCTGTACTAGACTTTTTGAATAAAGTATGGGATATGTTGAAAAAACCGATCTCATACCTGCTCGACGGCTTATACAAGATCTTAGAACTCTTCGATAATATCGTGAACAGGTTAAAGGAACACGCTGCGTCCTTGATCGAGTACCTTGGAGAGATGATCAAAAGTTTAGTCAGCACTACTTTAAAAAATCTAGCAGAGACGATCTTGGATAATAGGGAGAGTCTAGAGGATTTCACAGAGACATTATCCCTTTTGGGAATAAACATGGGTGTTGATGTTTATGAGGATGGTCATCCGAAAGAATTACCCAATACCGATTCGAAGAAATTAGTTTTTCTCAAGCTGGACATAGATGGTTCTGCATTTGGTACAACGTTGGATTTAAATCTTTATGTTCTTGAGAATAACGTTGTCGCTACAGGTAACTTATCTTCCGACAGGATGAACATATTGTGGCAGATCGATCCTTTTGCAGATGTTGATGAACTTTCCCGAGTTTACGACAGTTGGTTCCAATCTCAAGGTAAATTTGGAAAAGAGGGCGATGGTGCTATATTGGATTTAGTTATACCTGAGGTTGAGAAGGCCGAAGACCCGGAAGAAGAGAATTATGAATACAGCGCGGAGAAAGTTATTCCAGCTTTGAGTGCGGTCTCTATACCTATTGGGCCAGTGGTAGTTTCTAATTTTGATATTGGATTGAAAATCAAATATATAGATGTGACAAACGTTTCATCAGAGTTGATCAAAGGGACTCTAAACAACGTCTTTTGGGACACGGTTGACCATATGCGGGATTCTAATTTTAATATCGACTACATCGTAGATTTTGTTAGGACGTTTGGTGAATTATTATTAGAAGAGCTAGTCCGGTTTTTGAGTTCGGTATTAGATTCTATCGAGCTATTCTTCTCATGCACGGTAAATCAGGTTGAGATTGCTCTTGCTTTTGGTTTATCCTCAGCAGATGGTGTCATAGACTTTATTCAATGGATAGGCGCTGAAGTAAGGCATCTCCTACAGAGTATAGTTGATAGAAAACCCAATTGCAAAGTGGATAGTTTACCAGTCTCAATATTGGATGAGACCGAACTGTCGATAAAAGTAGGTATGCCTGAAGCATCTTCTGCTTCATTTTCTGTGAACATCCCTGCGATTGCTTCTATAATTGGTAGAGATATAGGACAATGGAGGATCAAGTTTGCAGTTGAGCTAGCTACAGGGATGAAATTGGTGGATGGACAATTGATGGAATGGTGATGCACAATTTATGGGATGTTAAATGATTCAATATGGTCAATATTTGTATAGATAAGTCAATACAGTATAGTTCTCCTGGATATCCATCAATTTAGTTTCCATTGTAATATTTTCACCTACTTGACAGTATAATTCACTATGTTCCATAGATAAATTTGTTAAGTCCCCCCGGGTAGTAGAATTAGAAACAGGCTTCCAAAGGTATAGATTATCCGTATTTACTGGAGTTATTGTTTCTGCATCGATGTAAAAATAATCACTTTTGAATGTCGTGTTCTCTTTCAAAGTCAAATTCATTTTATTCTCAGGTTTTTCCATAGTCCAGTTAGACACTTCTTCCATGGATTGTTTAATCCTTTTAGTCTCATTCTGTATATTATCTGATGTTTCTATGTAAATAAAAACATTATAGATATCGTTGAATTCTTTCGTTTCTATGACAAAATCTTGGTAACTAGGGATAGTTAGAAAGTAGTTATCGATACTGATCTTCTCAAGCACTCCTATAGAAGCGGTTCCATCCAATAAACTTGGATTGAACAGATATACGTCTTCTATAAAACGGTTCCAGACTCTTTTTCCATCCTGAGTCAGAAACAAACCTGCTGAAGTAAAATTTAATGTGTATGTATCCTCTTTGATGGTCGGTTCCAGATTAAAATCTGAGGAAGCAGTTTTATTGAATGTAAATTCAGCCCGTATCTCACCATCTGTGGTACAAAATTCATTAACAGTATCTTTTATACCTCTAGCACTGATTTCAAGTTCTAACTCTTCTGTACTTTCACGCTGCCACATAAAAATACCCATCATACTGCTCGTCATGACTATAGCAGCTATGATCCATACTATCTTTGAGCTGAGGTAATCATACATTGCGATTACGGATGATTAATCTGTTATAAATCTTGCCATCAATATTATTAAAGAGTATATTGTTTTCTATATCCTATGAAGATCGAAGATGGTACATTGATTGGGATGGTTCATCTTGACCCTCTTCCAGGATCACCCGGTTTTGACGATTCACATGATATAGTTGAATCCGCTCTTCAGGACACCCTTGCCCTTGAAGGAGGTGGTATAGATGCAGTGCTAGTTGAAAACTATGGTGATGAACCATACCCACTTAAAGTTTCTGAAGAAACCTATGATGCTTTTTTGAAGATCTGTTCAGAACTCAAAGATGAGATAGATGCCCCCATGGGAGTGAACGTGTTACGCAACGATTGGAAATCTGCACTTAAAATAGCTGATATATTAGACCTAGATTTTGTTAGGATCAATGTGTACACAGGTATCACCATGACTGAACAGGGGATGATCAGGGGAGAATCTGACAAGATCCAGCGGTTCAAAAAAGATAATGGAATAAACGCATCTATCTTTTCAGATATACATGTAAAACATGGTAAGACTTTTTATCCTGAAAGCATCGAAATCGCTGCTTTAGATGCTGTAGAAAGAGGACGTGCAGACGCAGTGATAGTTTCAGGGTCTAGAACTAACGAACCTGTGAATATCGACGATCTAAAGAAAGTGAAAGACACAGTGGAAGCGCCTGTTTTAGCCGGTTCTGGGGTCCGTTTAAGCAATGTTAAGGAAATCTTAAGATATTCTAATGGGGCTATCGTCGGCAGTGCTTTCAAACACGGTGGTATCACTGATAATAAGGTAAGTCAAACTAGAGTTGAGAATTTCACCCGACTTTTAAAGTCTTGATTTGATCAAATGATGGCTCACGAATAAAACCAGTGCAGAAACCAAAACTATAGGTATCGCTGGTAAGAATCCGAAATCTGGTATGAGTTTAAATTGGTATGACAATAACATAAAAAGACCTGTTGAAATCGATAGGATACATGCTTTAGAATCAGCTTTCCAGTAAAGGATCCCTAGTGTAGAAGGATACAAAATGGCTAAGCCGGTGAATGCCCACGTGACTATGGTGAATATGGTAGCTGGAGGTTTATAAGCTATGGCAAGACCAACCACTGCCAAAACTATCACCATGATGTGCCCCATAGAGTAGTCAAAATCTTCACTATCGAACGGAACGTAAGGGTGAAAAATATCTCTAGTGAACATAGAACTCATAGTAAGGAGTTGACTATCGGCAGTGGACATGAAGGCAGCGAAACCTCCACTCATTATCAATGTTGATAGCCATAGAGGTGCATAACTTTCCAGCATCATCGGTAAAATACTATCTGCCTCCTGTGCGCTCAATCCAGGTATAGCTCCTCTCCCCATCACTCCGATCATTATAGGTAGTAGGAACAGGAAACCGGTTACCAGGGGATATATCATGGATGCCCTCTGCAAACTCTTCTCGCTGTCGGAGATAAAGAATCTCTGGAACAGCTGTGGGAACATCGGATTACAGAAAGACCATAATATCGAGAAACTAAACCAGATCTTGATCGAGATTGTTCCAGACCTTATAAACAAACCGGGATCTACGGACCTTGCTTGTTCATGGGCTGCCTGTAAACCTCCAAGATTGTATGCAAGAACTATCACAGCGGTAAGCAGAAGGAAGATCATCATAAGACCTTGTAAAACGTCTGTCCAAGCGATGGTTCTCATACCACCCAGGAATACGTAAACGATTATGAAAACGGTCAAGAATACCGCACCATAGAAGTAAGGTATAGCTCCGTTGGTGAGAGCACTCAATACATATCCAGCACTCATGGGTTGAACAGCTAGATACGGCAAAGTAAAAATGACCATAACCGCCACGTACATCATCCTCAAAGCATGACTATTTGTTTCCCCTCCGATCAACTCTGGCGGAGTGATATACCCCTTTTCTTTACCTAACAGCCACACCTTTCGACCGATTATGTAGAATGAAAGCGCTGTGAAAGAAGTTCCAAAACCCATGATACCGTAAAACGCATATCCAAAAGTGTAAGCCTCACCGGCAAATCCAAGGAATGTGAAGGCTGAAAAATTAGTTGCAACTAGAGTAAAAAATAGAACGATAGGACCTATTTTCCTGCTAGCCAAGAAGTAATCCTGTACATTTTTCTTAGAGATTTTATAGCCGTATACTCCGAGAAGTAGAGTGAAGGTAAGGTAAGATGTTATTATACTCAGGACTAAAAATGTCGTGTTCAAATCAATCCCTCCAGTAGAATTTAACAAAAAGATATATCAGTATTGAAAGCAGAATCTGCAATATCAAGAGTCTTAGGACCCATATCGGTAAAAAACCGAAAACTAGCAAATCAAGATCCCAATTCCAGAAGTCGGTAGAAAGTATGAATATCGCTCCGAATAAAACAATCCAAATCATTCTATTTTCCCTTAGCCAGCAGTGGTTTCTCCTATCCATGCAAACACCTTTACGCTGTTTCCTGGATTGGGAGGCTGGAAACAGGAAAACATTGCCGGATCCAAATGAGAAATTATCTAATATATAATATTAACGAGGAGACCAAAATTGTTAAAGTATTTTACGAAATTACAAATCCATGAAAGTGAAAGATATTAGATTCAATGTAGGTACCAGTAAGGAATTGGACATAAAGAATATAACTGAACAGGGGCAAGAGGCAGTTGCAGAGAGTGGTGTCAAGGACGGTATGGCACTGTTCTTCGTCTCCGGTTCGACCGCTGCTATAACTACCATAGAATATGAACCTGGGCTCCTTCACGACATACCTGCAGCACTCGATAGATTGTTCCCTAAGGATTTGTATTACAAGCATCACGAGAAATGGCACGATGGTAACGGACATTCTCACGTACGGGCATCCTTTATCGGACCAAGTTTAACCGTTCCCATAACTGATGGAAGATTAGAACTTGGAACATGGCAGCAGATAATACTATGTGATATGGATGTTCCTTCTAGAGAAAGGGAGATAATAGTGAAAATAATGGGAGAATGATCAGGCTACTCACTTTCTAAGCAAAGAGAAGCTAATAAAGATTCCAATTGGAGCCTTTCATCGGCTCCCTCTACCATCCTGAACTCCGTTTCGCCGATCGTATCCACCATATTCATCCTCTTTTTATTGTCCATAGCGATATTGTAAATATTCTTGTGTATTTCCTTTATGATATCTTCACCTGATAGACCGTATTCTAAAAGAAGTTCGTCCAGCAATTTTCGGGCTCCCATGAAGTCACCTTTAAGTGCCGTTCGTATCAGATTTTCGACATCCTCAGGTTTGGCAACGTTTGCACTTTGTCTAACGACCTCTTCGGTGATATGGTCGGTAGTGGAACCTGATATCTGAAGAAGATTGGTTGCTCTTCTAAGGTCACCGTCTGCTACTCTTACGAGTAGTTGTTTTCCCTCCTCGTCTATGTCGAGTCCTTCACTGTTGGTGATCTTCTCGATCCAATCTTCAATGTCTTTCTTATTTAGGTACCTGAACCTGAAAACAGCACATCGGGACTGGATAGGATCTATTATCTTAGAAGAGTAATTACAAGAAAGGATAAATCTACAATTGGTAGAATACTTCTCCATGGTCCTTCTTAGAGCCGCCTGGGCATCTGGCGTTAAAGAATCTGCTTCATCCATAAATATTATCTTGAATCCGATATCACTGACGGTCGAAGTCCTAGCGTATTCCTTGATTTTATTTCTTATAACGTCTATCCCTCTTTCGTCACTCGCATTTAGTTCAAAAAAGTTTGCATTCCACTCGTCTCCATACATCTCTTTTGATAAGGCGATAGCAGAGGTCGTTTTCCCGGTTCCAGCAGGCCCTGCAAATAGAAGATGTGGTAAACTTTCCTTCTCAACGTATGCTTTCAGTCTCTCGATTGTTGAATCCTGACCGTATACCTCGTCTAAAGTTTTCGGCCGGTATTTCTCGGTCCAAATTTTCTCCATTCTACCGATTTATACGATTACTTTCATTGTTATAATTCTTTCCACTAACTCAAACTGATAGGCCAAAATATAAAATAATAGTTAACCTTTTTTATAACTGGTGTCTGGATTGAAAGAACCTAAAGAGTTAGTAGAAGAATATACACGTAAAGAACTAAATCACACAGCGAGAAAAGTCGGTATCGATAGTCCTAGTTCATTTAAAAATAAATTATCACTAGCAAAAGAGATCGTCAGAGTTAAAAAAGCAAAGAAATATGCAAAAAAACCAATCGGTTTATATATCGAGGACTGATATTCAGAATCCAAGTTAGATAGTCGAGGTAGTTCATTCATGTTAAGACGTTTTAGAGGTCCAAAACGAGCTAGTAGGACGGAGCAAAGAAAACTTGTCAATAATGCCAAGGAGCTTCAAAAAAACCCTATGAAGATCGTGCCCGAATGTCAGGGTAGCTGTCTTTTATGTAAATTTGGAAGGGTGAAAAGAAAAGTAAAAAAGATCGAGAAGTACAAAGAGGATGAGGATACTTTAAAGAAATATGCCAAACGAGGACCAGGACTCTCTAAAGCTTTGGCTGGAACTTTACTGCTGGCTATAGCTGGGAAAGCACCGAGATTGGGCACGACTCGAACACCTAGAGGAGAAGTATCATACGCTAAACGAGGATCAGCTAGAAAGAATAGGTTGGTTGGATTACAGCATTTTGACGATCCCAATCTGAGGCTGATAGCTTATACCAAGGAAGCTAAAAAGGGATATTACCTATATTCCGTAGGAGATAAGGTCGTTTGTACTGGTAAAAAAGACGACCCCCCAGAGAAATTTATAGAAGAGGGTATTTCCAACAGTTCGTACGGTTTTAAATCTGAAAACGGTATTTATTACTGCAGTCGATCTTCAAAAAGCAGGGATAATACTTATTTCAAACTGATTTGGGAATCCGCAGATAAAAAATTTATTGTCGATTCCGTTTGCGCTAAAAAGGATTCTAATCTTTTTATTGACCTAGTTCGTGGAATGATATCTAAGGACAATTCTAACTCATTTAAAATAAAAGCAGAATACAGAATGGATTGTCAATCGGATTGTGATAATTGCAGTTTTGGGGAATATATAGCTGTGAGATCAGAATTGAAAGAGGATTACTTCAACGGGAAGATTTCCGATAATAAATTTATCGAGTTATTTGAAAAACATTCGTTCGATGCTGTTAAAAACAAAGGGTCCGTGTATGCTATAGGCAATAGATGTTACGGAAAGAAACTTGACGAATTTTTATCTGACTTGAGGTATGAAGATTACGAAGAACCTGCCGTGAAGGCAGTTATAAAGAAAACAAAAGGATTAGTTTTGGAGAACGGTACTGTAAACGAATTTTTTTCGAGGTTATGGGAAAAAAATGGTCTAAATGCAGTATATGCACTAGTACAAGATAAGGAGAAGGCTAAGGAATTATACGATAAACACGATCTAGGTGATCATAAACCCAGGGAGATATTGAAGGAAGCCGTTAAAATAAGGCAGAGAGATGAAAAGCTTTCTTCCTTACCTGATTTTAAGAAACTCCCACCCAAGGCGAAGTTAGCTGATGAGTTAGCTAGAATTTATAAAGTAGAAGGTAGAGAAAGTGCTGTGAAGTGGTTAGAGGATATTAAAATCGATGATACTCGGATGAGGTCCTTAGCCTACGGTTTCATGAAAGCACTAGGTGAAGGCAACTCTTTTCGATGGAAATACAGCGAAAACGAAGTAGAATCTGGGGAGTTCATGGAGGAATATATAAAGGCTCTAATGGAAGCCACCGGAGATGATTACACTCGAGCCTTGAAAGATCTTTTAAAGATTAGTGGGTCGACTGATAAAATCGAAGTTAAAGACTAATCCAAAATATTTATATAGACATTTGATGAATGAGATGTTAATATGTCAGCAAAGAAAAGTGGTGGCGGTGGATTTCAATCCGCAGCCGGTTTGATGCGTTACTTCGACGAGGAAGACGATAAAAGTCCTAAAATCGACCCCCGAGCAGTAGTAGCTACATGTATAATCATGATGGTCGTTGTTGAAGTGGCGAGATGGCAGTGGCCCCTTTAATGAGTTTCAACTTCCTTCAAGTTTTCCTCTAGTTTTTTCTAATTTCTCTTTCGCATTTTCGTAAACTGGGTCGATCTTTAAAGCATTTTCATAGGAATCTATAGCCAAATCATACTGCTTTTTATCCGCAAATATATCTCCTTTTGTAACCCATGCCTCTTTGATCTGTGGATCGAGAACAAGTGCTTCGTTTATACACTGTATAGCCCCACCCCATTTATCCATATAATAAAGTGCTCTAGCCTTTCCAAACCAGACCTCAGGGTTATACTTTTCTTCTTTTATATATTCGTCAAAAGCATTATTAGCTTGGGAGTACATCCCCCTATCTAGAAGTATTTCACATTTATGGGTCAAAGCATCCTCGAACTTAAAATCTATCTTAAGACATTGGTTGTAGAATTGAATAGCCCCACCCCATCTATCTTTTAATCTAGCTATCTCACCTTTTAAAAACCATATCTCTTTCTCACTATCATATTCTTCTAGAAGACTGTTGAGCTCATCCTCAGCTTCATCTAATCTATCAAATTTTATGAGAGACCTTATCAGACCTATTTTAGCAGGAAAATTATCAGGTTCACTATCTAGAACAGTTTCAAATCTTTCTTTTGAATCGCTTATCTCTCCTCTTTCTAAATGCAAAAGACCTTTATTGTATTGAGGAAGGACTTCGCCTTCAGAATTTTCGATAGCTAGAGAATAATATCCGTCTGCCTCTCTTAATAAATCCCTTTTAACTTTGTTTCGAAACTGCATCTCAAAGGCACTGCTGTCGGTATTCAAACCTGTATAAAAAAACAGATTTCCTATCTTCAGGTAGAGCTTTGCCCGCCCCTTGTGTTTTGCAAATTTATGTTCCATCTCTTCCACAAGGTAAAAGATTTCAGAGAATACTTTAACGTCTTTATCCGAGAATACGTACTTATCAGGGTCAAAATTATTGGTCACTCCCATCTCTGCCAAAATAGTATTAAATCTTTTTTGTACTCTGACATAACCCTCAGATCCCAAATTCTCTATATCTACATTTCCAATCTCTTTTAACGTATCGTCCCCCTTTCTAAACTCCAATTCGTCGTCAGGCACATCTCCCACTCTTAAAAAAGCCTCTGAATCTTCTTTATATCTATCGATCACAGGTTCGTGGATGGTAGGACTAGATGCGATCCAAAATATATTTTCTGAGAAAAGGTCTTTAGCACATTCTGTACAGATAAGATATAACTCCTCGATATTCTTTTCACACCGGATACAGCTTCTCATCTGATATGCATATATAATCCCTTGATAAAAAACTTACTCGTATCTCGAGATGAAGTTCCGTTTAAAGCTTTGGTAATCTTCATCCAAGACAGCTTTTCTAGCCCGTTTCATGAGATCCATAAGGAAGTGAAGGTTATGGATTGATGTCATACGCATCCATGCGAGTTCATCTGCTCTACAGAGATGGTTTATGTAGCTTCTTGTATAATTTTGACATATCGGACATCCACACTCTTCATCTATCGGTTTATTATCTTTTTTGAATTGGCTGTTCTCTATGTTTATGGTACCTTGATATGTGAACAAAGACCTGTGTCTAGCATTACGGGTGGGATAAGCACTGTCGAATATATCACAACCTCTATCTATGGCCTCTAAAAGATCGACTGGAGAGCCCAACCCCATAAGGTATCTCGGCTTATCTTCTGGATATGTTCTATCGGCGATCTCCAGCATTTCGTACATCTTCTCCTTGGGTTCACCTATAGATAAGCCACCGATAGCCAATCCTTCGAAACCGATATCTACCATGTCCTGACAGCTCTGTTTTCTATATCTTTTATCAGTCCCTCCTTGAGATATCCCGAAGATGTTTCCCCCTTTTTCTTTACATTTCTCTGTCCAATTTTTGGTTTTATTGACTGAAAATTCAAGTTCCCCCTCATCAGCAGGATATGGAGGACAGTAATCTAGACACATCTGGGCATCGGAACCAAGCCTTTTTTGAAGTTTGATACAGTCTTCTGGAGTGATCTTATAAACACTTCCATCGAATTCAGATTTGAACGTGACAGTATCACCATCCATCTTCTGATCGAATCCTTTCCTGATCATCTGGAATCCGCCGCTGTCTGTGAAGATGATTCCATCATAATTAATGAATTTGTGCAAGCCTCCTGCATTTTCGATGATATCTATACCCGGCTTCATCATCAGATGATAGAAATTGGTGATTATCGCCTTCACACCTAAATCGTTCAGATCCTCGGATGTGAGTGTTTTTACACTGGCGTTAGTACCCACCGGCATGAAGACTGGAGTTTGGCATTTTCTACCGTCGATTGTCAACGTTCCGGCCCTTGCACTTCCGTCTGTATTATCTATATCTAAACTTATCATTTCTTTCCCTCCACTAACATCGCATCTCCAAAACTGTAGAATCTGTATTCTTCTTCAACCGCTTCATTGTAAGCGTTCAATACACGTTCTCTCCCTGCGAAAGCACTCACCAGCATTATAAGTGTGGATTTCGGTAGATGGAAGTTGGTCAGTAATAGATCTACGCCTGATTTGAATTCGTACCCTGGTCGTATGAACAAGTCGGTCCAACCTTTTTCAGATTTGATCACCTCGTCGTTAGAAGCGGTTTCGATGGCCCTGACTGTCGTGGTTCCCACCAGTATGACCCTTCGACCCTCTTCGTTGGCTTTGGTAATACCTTCCGCAGTATTTTTCGGGATCTCGAAATATTCATCATCCATCTCGTGTTTGTCGATGTTCTCATCGTGAACCGGTAAAAAAGTACCAGGACCCACGTGTAAAATAACATCGTACATCTCTACTCCTTTTTCCTTGATATCATCTAATATCTCCTTTGTAAAGTGCAGTCCAGCAGTCGGAGCGGCTATGGATCCTTTATCTTCAGCATAGACCGTTTGATACTCCGTGGGTTCCTCGATCTGTTTTTTTATGTAAGGTGGGGTTGGCATTTCACCATATTTTGTCATCAGTTTCTTTGGATCTTCGCAATCTAATATGAACATCCCTTCTTTTTTATTCTTTAAAATCTCTATGGGTTCATCTTCTACGTACAATTTTCTTCCTACCTGGATGTTGTTACCCTTTACCATAGATAACCATCCCTCATCGGTTTCTCTGTAAAACAAGATCTCGACCTTCCCACCAGTATCTTTATGTCCGTGGACTCTAGCTGGTACGACTTTCGATCTGTTTTTAACTAGAACGTCCCCCTCCCTTAGTAAATTTGGAAAATCTGAGAATTTTAGATGTTTAGAACCCGAACGTTTCAGATAAAATAATCTAGAATCGTGTCTAGGTCTTATAGGTTCTTGAGCTATCAAGTCCACATCAAGATCGTAATCAAAGTCTGAAAGTTTCATGTCTCCCCTATCTAAGAACTTATACTAAAATGTTGATGGATGAAAAACGGGTCATCTTTTGTACCTTTTATATATTAGTATCATCACGAAACCAAAAATCACAGGAAATATCAGAGCCGAATAGAAGGATTGGAAAAATTGGATATCTGTGTATTGATACAAAACAAACCAGGTCAATACCGCCATAGCGGTGGCGAACATGGCGATCGGAAGTACTTCTAACATCTCCATAACGCTATGATTATCCAAAAAGAGATATATAACACTACTTGATAAATCTCACATCGACCAATAAGCATTTAATACCCCTTTGATATCTCCCTTCCACTCACCAGCCCCGTAATGTAGTGGTCAATCATGTGAGGTTCTGGTCCTCATTACGGCGGTTCGAATCCGCCCGGGGCTATTTTTTGATTTTAGAGACATCAAAAATAATAAATCAACCTGTTAGATATTCATCTGTCCAATATGGGCCCTTAGGGTAGTCTGGATATCCTTTCGGCTTTCGGAGCCGAGGACGGGGGTTCGAATCCCCCAGGGTCCGCTTATTGCTTTTTTTAAATATCATTTAACACATCTTCCAGTGAATCCATGGTCCGTACAACCTTTTCCTCGTGGGCATTATGACCCATGTGCCCGATCCTTAAAATCTCGTTTTCAAGGTCTCCCAAGCTAGTGGCTAGTAATATATCGTGTTCTTTCTTCATTTTTTTCTGGACCTTCAGTGCTTTACCATCCATCTTGATGGCAGTAACCGTCGGTGAAGATAAACTCTCCTCAGACGGATAGATATCTAAACCCATCTCGTAAACCCTTTCCCTGGAGAGTACAGCCATGCTTTCGTGTCTGTCAAAAACGTTCTCTAAACCCTCTTTCAAGATGATATCAATGGATTCGTCAAGAGCGTACAAGTTGGAAACTAGATGTGTATACGGAAAATATTCGTCCCCGAACCACATATCTTTCCAGATAGGCAGGTTTGTGTAGTAAGAGTTCTGCTCCTTATCTTCCATGACTTTCCAAGCATGTTCACTGATCGATATCGTGGTCAATCCTGGAGGGGAGCTGAAACATTTCTGGGATCCTCCAATACAGATATCCATCATACCCACGGGAACCTCGGCACCACCTAAAGATGAAACCGCATCGACGATAGATAGAACTCCATGATCCTCCAATATTTCTAAAATTTTTCCCAGGTCATTCAACACTCCTGTTGGAGTTTCGCAGTGTACCATCGTAGCAGCTTTGAACTCATCCACATCCAATTTATTTTCAACTTCTTCAACGTTCAAAGGTTTATCATAAGATGATCTGACCATGACGGGTTCTCCGCCGTACATCTTGACAAAATCTGCGAATCCATCTCCATAGATCCCATTGCTGATACAGAGTACTTTATCATCCTTACCGATCAAAGAAGCAACAGCAGCTTCCAAACCTAGAATACCTTCACCACCCAGGATCAGAACATCATCTTCAGTTCTGTAAACCTCTTTGACCTTTTTCTCCAATCCGTGATAGAATTTAAAAAATTCAATATCTATATCAGGATTCAATATCTTTTTACTCATAGCCTTCCTAACATTTTTAGGTATCTCGGTCGGCCCCGGTGTCATCAACATCTTATCGGTATATTTAGAACTTGGAACCAAAAAATGTTTTCGGTCTAACATATATCCTATTCCCTTAACGGCTTTTTCTTCCTACCGTACTGAGCGATAGAAATACCAAATATGGTGATCATACCGAAAACTACGGTCCGAATACCTATTATCTCTCCGATAAACAGGTTCGAGAAGATCACACCAAATAATGGTATCAGATAGGTAAAAGATATCTGTTTAGACAGTTCGTTCGATGTCAGTACGATGTACCACATGATCATGGCGATCCCGTTACAAACAAATCCCAAGAACAGAACAAATATCCATACATTCATAGAGACTTCTGTAAGATGGGACACAGGTTCGTTCAGTAACGATGTCGGTAAGAAAAAGAACGTTGCTATTATCATTGAGAAAGTGATCATCGGGAGTGGATCTATATCACCTAAGTTCTTTTTCGCTATAATCCCTGAATATCCGTAGGACACAGCAGTACTTAGCAGTAATAGATTTCCCACCACATAAGAACCAAAAACGAATCTACCTCCCTCTGAAACTAACATCACGGTTCCAACTAGACCGATGGAAGTTCCCAGCGCTTTTTTGATACCGATATACTCCTTTAAAAAAATAGAAGAAAATATTATGGCGAATATGGGAGTCGTTGCTTGAAGTATAGAACTCGTCGAGGCGGCACTCTCGGGGTCCATCATGTTCATCCCGATATTCTGTGCCGCAAGCGGTAAAAAGAACTGAGTGACAGCTATGCCTGTTATAGGTAGAAATCCTATTTTGAACGTGTTGATTATCTTATCCTTAGATTGAGTGTAAAGCATATACAAGATAAGTGGTACTGCTCCGAACACCATCCTCATCAGACCTAGTGTCAAAGGCTGCATCTGGTCTAAAGATATCTTGATGGCTGGAAACGAAAGTCCCCATATCACCGTTGATAGAAGTAAAACGGTGGTCTGTTTTTTCCCCGCTATTTCTAACTTCATAGGACAGCGAAGTATCTATATTATCAACTATATAAGAAATTCTATATTCGTATCTAAAATAGTTTCTATAACTCTAAAACATCCATCTCCTCTACGATACCCGACAGTTCGCTTTCGTCACATATCATCTTAAGGGCATCTATTGCAAATTTTCTAACCCACCTATCGTCGTCCTTGAGCAGTTGTTTTATATCCTCTACGGCATCTCTACTGCCGATCTTACCCAGTGCAAGAGCAGCATCCCTTCTTGTCTTTTTGTCTTTATCACCAAGACATTGTATAAGATCATCACAGGCCTCATCACTACCTATCTCACCGAGGGCCCATGCCGATATACTCCTGATCTCTGGATCATCAGAGTACAACAACCGTATCAGATCATAAACACATTTTTCATTTCTGATCCTCCCTAGAGCAAAAATAGCATACTTTCTAACGTACCTATCCTCGTCTGATAAAGCCGGACGTATATATTTTACAGCCTTCTCATCTTTGAGATAACCGAGCGCATCTATGGCCCCTTTTCTTACATTAGGATCATCGTGTTTCAATCGCCTAAGAAGTTCGTAAACAGCTCTTTTGTCACCTAATTTACCCAAAGCTTCCGCTGCGGCTTCTTTTACTGTATCCTTTTCATCATATAGTCCCTCAGTAACAGCCTCTATAGCACTTTTATCTCCGATTTCACCCAATGCCCATATGACCATGCTTCTTACATCGCTATCGGGATCTTTTAGATTTTTTAGAAGAGGATCGACTGCCTCTTCTCCTCCTATTTCACCCAGTGCCCAAACAATCATACCTCTAACAGTGGGTTCATCATCATCCAAATTATTGATTAGGCAATCAGTAAAATCTTTTTTTCCGACTTCTCCTAACGCCTGAGCAGCATTTTTCCTTACATTTGGATGCTCATCTTCTAAAGCCTTTTTTAAGATATCCGAGACCCCTTCGCTCCCAGTCTCACCAAGTGCACCGATTATATGTGCTCGAACTTCTGGTTCATCATCGTTATAGTTGTTCATCAATACTCTTATCGCCCCTTCAGTTCCTATCTCCCCTAGAGCTGTTGCTGCTCTTTTACGAAGAAGTACCCCTCCTTTCCTAAAGTCATGGATTATCTTTTTTGTTATTTTATCGTCACCCATGCGTCCAATAGTCCTTGCAGCGGTCCATCTAACTCGTTTGCTTCGATCTAGCAGTGCTGCTTTTTTCAAAACACTAGAAAAATCGTTCAATTGGTTACGATAAATCGTATTGATAGCTTTGATCTTTTGATTGGTGTTTCCTTCATTCAGGATAATCTCTTTCAGCTTTTCGGGATTTTCTACGATAAGTTCATCTAGCATCTTTGTGAACGGTTCTTTATCTTTAGAGTACTTAATCTCTTTATCAGGTTCATCCTCATCTTTCATACAAACTCAACTGTAAATGTAGAATGACAAGCGAACATTTATTTCAAATTTCCGATTATAGACCGAACTTTCCAAAGTTCTAAATATCTATAATCTGTTCGAGCATAAAGGTTGATATGATATCATGATTTTGTCTGATGGCCAGATAGAAGAACTATTGGAAAAGAAAATGTTGAAAATAGAAAATTTTTCTGAAGATAATCTCACTCCAAATGGATATGACTTAACTATTGAAGAGGTATCCATTAAAGGCGAAGACCCTGTCGATGGAGGAGAAGTTACGATCCCGCCTCAAACATGGTTCGCAGTATCTACTAGAGAGTACGTAAAATTTCCACCGGAAGTCGCAGGCGAACTTTGGATCAGAACCACGTGGGCCAGAAAAGGCGTACTGGCATCCTTTGGGATGATAGATGCTGGTTTCGAAGGAAATCTAACTTTGAGTGCTTACAACACCTCAAGGCAAATAACTATACCGATAGGAGAAACTTTTGCACAGATGGTATTTCACAAGTTGGGTCGAAGAAGTGATAAGCTATATGAAGAACGCTCAGGAAATTACCAAGGTTCGAAAGGCATCAACTTGTAAAAGCAGAATTTTAAAGTAGTGCCTAAACATGTGTTGTAGTGATGACTGTAGTAATAGATGGAGAAAGGCTTACCGTACAGGGTGTTCATCGGGTAGCTAGAGAGCATGAAAAAGTAGGTCTAGCGGAAGAGTGTTTAACGAAGATCGAAGATTCTAGAAAGATCGTAGAAAGGAAGTTGGATTCAAATGAAACGGTCTATGGGATAAACACTGGTTTCGGTGACCTAGCGAATGTTAAAATCGAACCTTCAAAAACCAAGGAACTGCAAAAAAATCTTGTAAGAAGTCACGCTTGTGGTGTAGGTGATCCATTAGATGAAGATATCGTCCGTGCTGTTATGCTGCTTAGAGCAAATACTTTAGCAAAAGGCTACAGTGGAATAAGATTCGAAACTATAAACACTCTTATAGATATGCTTAATGAAGACGTTCATCCAGTTATCCCGTCTCAGGGAAGTGTTGGTGCCTCTGGTGATCTAGCTCCTTTAGCACATATGAGTCTTGTTCTCATGGGAGAAGGTGAGGCAGTTCTTGAGGGTGAAAAGATGACCGGCGAAGAAGCTATGGATAAGGCTGGCATCGAAACTATAGAACTTGAGGCTAAGGAAGGATTAGCTTTACTTAATGGGACCCAAGTTATGACCGCTATTGGGTCGTTAGCTTTACATGATGCAAAACACTTCATGAAGTCCGCTTTGATAGCGGGGGCCATGAGTTTAGAAGCTCTAAAAGGCACTTCAACGGCACTAGATGAAAGAATCCATCGTATAAGACCACATGCCGGACAGATCCAATGTGCTGAAACTTTGAGAAAATTAGTCGAGGGAAGCAAGATAATACCTTCTCATAAAGATTGTGATAAAGTTCAAGACCCATATACATTAAGGTGTATGCCTCAAGTTTACGGAACAGCACTGGATACGATGGATCACGTGGAAAAGGTTTTGAATATCGAGATGAATTCAGCAAACGATAACCCTTTAGTGTTTCAAAATGGTGAGATCATATCAGGTGGTAATTTTCACGGTCAACCTATAGCATTAGCAATGGATATGTTTGGAGCAGCTATATCTGAAATAGGTAATATTTCAGAGAGGACGACTGATAAACTGATGTACGAAGAGGAGAGCGGACTGCCACCTTTTTTAGCAAAAGACAGTGGTTTAAATTCTGGTATGATGATAGCTCAGTATACAGCAGCTTCACTGGTTTCGGAAAATAAAGTTTTATCTCATCCCTCTAGTGTTGATTCGATCCCGACATCTGCAGGTCAAGAAGACCATGTCAGCATGGGAACGATAGCAGCTAGACATGCCATGGATATCTTAAAGAACGTTCAGAATACAGTAGCTATAGAACTTCTTGCAGCTGCACAGGCACTTGAGTTTCATGATTTAGAACCTGGAAATGGTGTAAAATCAGCTTACGATTTCATAAGAACCAAAGTTGAACCACTCGAACGAGATAGACCTTTGTACCAAGACATCAGAGCAATAAAAAATATCATATCATCCGGAGAATTAGTTTCTAGGGTGGAATCTGAATTAGATAAAACACTCTAAAAACTTATATTGTGTGAATTATTTACGTGGATATCATGTCCAAGGAACTAAGCTATCTTGAGAAGAAAACTTTACTAGCACTCGATGACCTCGATGGAAAAGCTTCCCCAGACGAGATCATGAAATCAGGAGATTTCGATGAAAAAGTTCAGGTGATGAATGCGGTATCATGGCTGGAGTCTAAAGGACTAGTTCATGTAGCGGAGAAGGTAAAAAAGTACTATTCTTTGGTTAAGAAAAGCTTGGCAAAGAAAGACCTACCCGAGAGAAAGGCTCTCAAATATATTGATAAGGCCGGGGGTAAATGCAGTATCTCTGAACTTCAGGAGCGGAGTTCACTTGATAAGAAGAAAGTGGGCATCGCTCTGGGGTGGTTGAAGGATAAAAGATGGGCTAGGATTGTAAAGGAGGATGGCGAAAGTTTCTTGGAGATAACTTCCAAAGGGAAAAAAGCTCTCAAAGAAAGGGGAAGAGACGAGAAGTTGATCAGATGGTTAGGTAAAGAGGGAAAATTATCTGACGACCAAGTGGACGAATTCACTGTCAACAAGCTGCTTTCCAGGAAAGAGATTTTAAAAGAAGACCAGGAGATACTGAGGACCGTTGAACTCACTGATGATGGAATAAACATTTTAGATAAAGGAATCGAATTAGAACCAGAGATCGCTCAATTAACCCCTGATATCATAAAGACAGGTGCATGGAAAGAAGCTAGGATAAGACCGTACGACGTCAAGTCCTTTGCACCTACAAAATACGGGGGTAAAAGACATCCTATCAATCGGGAGATCGAAGAGGTTAAGCGGGTTTGGCTTGAGATGGGTTTTACCGAGGTTAAGTTCGATTACATTCAACCTGCATTCTGGAACATGGATGCATTGTTCATACCACAAGACCATCCCGCTAGGGACCTGCAGGATACGTTTTATATGAGAAAACCAGAAAAGATCCCGATCGAAGGAGATGAGGTTCATCGGATCAGAGAGATGCATGAAAGTGGTGGCGACTCTCGTTCCAAAGGATGGGGTTACAATTGGAGTAAGGAGGAAGCAGAAAGAGCTGTTCTTAGAACACACACCACCGTCTGCAGTATCAAGTATCTTGCAGACCATCCTGAACCACCCGTTAGAGCGATTACGATAGATAGGAATTACAGATGTGAGGCTACTGATTCTACTCATCTTCCAGAATTCGCCCAGATCGATGGGATACTCATGGAGGAAGGCGCCAACCTTAATATGCTCATAGGACTGCTGAGAAAGTTCTATAAAAAGATGGGTTTCGACGATATCAAAGTTAGACCAGGATACTTCCCATTCACGGAACCTAGTATAGAGGTATTCGCCAAATTCAAAGGTGAATTCCTCGAGATGGGAGGTGCTGGAATCTTCAGAAGAGAAGTTACTAAACCACATGGAATCGACAGCCCTGTACTCGCCTGGGGTTTAGGATTGGAAAGGTTAGTCATGCTCAGACTCCAGATGGATGATATCAGGGAGTGCTACAACAACGACCTATCTTTCCTGAGAGAGTATCCATTGATATAGGATCGATACGGCGCAAGTTTCAAATATTTTCTTTCTCTTGATTTTTTATATGACTATTAAGCTCTACAATACTTTGACCGGTGAAAAGGAAGTTTTTGAACCCTCAAATGAAGGTAAAGTCAAACTCTATTCGTGTGGTCAGACTATCTATGAAGATATGCACGTTGGTAACGCTAAAACTTATGCGGCCTGGGATATTCTGAATAGATACCTGACATGGAAAGGTTACGATGTTTTCCATGTAATGAATATCACCGATGTGGGACATCTAACTGATGATGCAGACCAAGGTGAGGATAAAGTCGAGAAAGCTGCAAAAGAGAAGAGATTAGAGCCCATGGAGTTAGTGACCAAACAGGTCAGAAAGTGGTATAGAGAGATGGACAGTTTGAATATGAAAGTCCACAATGTTAATCCAAGGGCTACAGGTCATATGGTAGAGATGATAGAGTTCGTGA
>JBMCUO010000027.1:0-20286 GCA_048622455.1 Candidatus Saliniplasma sp.
AAACTAGCTAGCACAACCCCACAAGGAAGAAATTCCCCCGTATCGGTTTATACTGAAAAATATGCATCGGATCTTTTTGAAGAAGCTTTAAGAAAATCAGGTTATGACGATTTAGAAGTAAAAAGAGATGTTGTTTGTAAAAGTCTTGATCTTACATCTCGATCTGCTGCCGACATGGCTATAGTTAAGAAAGGGATAACCGGAAGAGTATATGAACCCAGCCAAATTGAGATAGTTTTCGAAGTCAAAATGTCTCTTATATGGAATTGGGAATTAACAGAAGAGAGTGAATTGAAGATGGAAGCCGATTATGATGAACATAAAGGTAGAGGTTCAATATATCGAACAGACAGCATCTTAAAAGCCATCGGAAAAGGAGCAATATTCAGAAGTCATTTTGAATCAAATGATATTCCATATGTAGTTGTGGGAAATAGCCCCCCTCCAACCAGCTACTTAGACAAAGTCGATGGGTCTGTAAGAGCTGGAATAGTTCAAAGATTTCTTTCATTAACCCCGGATCCTCTTATAATAGATGAAACAGATGCTGAAAAGAGAAACCCCAAAGAAAGCGATCAAAAAGGTTTTTTGAGAGTAGATACAGTAGATGAACTTAGTGATTTTGTAAACGATCTGTTAGAAGATGAAAGAATCTTTATAGGTTCGATGTTAAAGAAATCAAAATTAGGTAAAATTATTAAATCACTCGATCTGAATAAGGATTATACGGATATCGGAGAGGACTTCTTTAAAAAGTTATACGATGTAGAGGTGGTATGATTTCCAAAGATAGTAAAAATCACGGCACAGCTACAAGTTCTTTTGGTGTGTCTAGTAGGAGAAATCATGACTCAAGTGTGTTTTATAATAGTAATCTCTACAACGGCAAAAGGGTTGATGATAAAAAAATCGATTTTGTAGAAAATGAAATACCCAAAGAAAACATCAATAGAATATTCTGTAAAAATAGCGAGAATATGGAGGAATTACCAGATAACTCAGTTCACCTTATGGTCACTTCGCCCCCCTATAATGCTTGCAAGGAGTATGATGAAGATCTAACTCTTAACGAATACCTTTTACTGTTAGAAAATGTCTTTGAAGAAACGTATAGGGTGTTGGTCACGGGTGGAAGGGCTTGTATCAATATAGCAAATCTAGGTAGAAAGCCATACCTCCCCCTTCATTCACATGTTATCCAGATAATGGAAAATATAGGATTTTTGATGAGGGGGGAGATAATATGGGACAAGAATATTGGTGGCGGAACAGCATGGGGGAGTTGGCAGTCCGCTGCAAACCCCGTTTTGAGAGATCAACATGAATACATTCTTGTTTTTTGTAAAGATACATTTTCACGAAAAGATTCTCGTAAAAAAGAGAATACAATTACTAAAGATGAATTCTTAGAATTCACAAAAAGCATATGGACATTTTCGCCTGAATCCGCTAAAAAAATCGGTCATCCTGCTCCTTTTCCGGAAGAACTACCTTACAGGTGTATACAACTTTTTTCTTTTAAAGATGATGTAATACTGGATCCATTCCTTGGTTCTGGGACTACTGCAATTTCTGCGTTAAAATCTGAGAGAAAATACGTTGCTTACGATAACAACAAAGAATACGTTGAAGATGCAAGAAAAAGAATTGAAAAATATATGAATCAAAAAAGCTTAGATGAATATTGAAAACTATTCTAGTCGCTTTCCGAAATACAAAATATTTTAGTTCTAACTTTTTAGCCAAAAAAATTGGCGTAGACCTGTTGCGAATTTCAGATATCTCCCTCATATACGAAAATATGTTCGCATAATGGAGTAATATGGGGAGTTATACAAAAGATAAAGTGCTTAGAGATATGATTAGTCCATCTCTGAGTGACAAAATGCTCGGGAGGGGGTTGAGTGATGTGAGAGAAAGATTTTTTGTTCCGGGCTAATTTTACCGGTGGAAATCCCAATGTTATAGGTCGTCGAAGGGGGATTTGATCCTCTGGAGTGCAGTTTTCGTTACGTGGGTATAGATCTCGGTAGTTTTGGTGCTCTTGGGGCCTAGGAGTTTCTGTATATAGCAGATGTCCGTACCGTTCTCAAGTAATGGGTGGCGAAACTGTGCCGAAGGGAGTGGATGCTGACGTCCTTTTGGATGTCCGTTTTTTCCAGGGCGTGTTTGAAGTGCATCTGTGCCGACCGTGCGGTCAGGTGCTTACCTTCTTTCTGACCCGGGGAGAGCCAGTAGTCCGGTTGTTCCGCTTTCAGATATGTTTTTAAGGTGCTCTGTGCCCGGTCGGAGAACAGAGTTACCCGATCCTTTCCTCCTCTCCCTCCTTTGACCGTTATCGAATCTCTCGTGATATCCAAATCTGAGACTCTAAGCGATACGACTTCGCTTACCCTCAACCCCAATGAGTATGTCAGGACGAGGATCGCTCTAGACTTGATATTCTTGAGTGCAGAGAGTAATCTCTTCACTTCTTCCCTGTTAAGTATGTCCGGCAATCTCTTCTTTTTCTTAGGTCTTGAGATGCGGTGTGGGATATCCACGTCAAATATATTCTTGTAGTAAAATTTGATAGCGCTTATAGCCACGTTCATCGTCGATCGTGATAGATCCAGTTCTGTGGATAGGTGTGAAAGATAATCATTGACTTGAGATAGGTCAGATGGTTCATCGGAGTTATCGATATGACCCAAGAAATCTTCTATGTAATGAAGATATGATCCTATAGTGCGGGAACTGTATCCCTGGGCGACCATCGCTTTTTTGATTTGATTTTCCTGTGAATTTTTAACTTTGTCATGATGTGTAGTTGATACATAGCTATCGTTGTCTACCATTTTATCGATTCTCTTACTACGGGTACGTATTATATAACTGTGAACGAGGGAGGTAGATGAAATTGAGTGATTTTGGTAAAGGTTTTGTACCAAAACATTTCTAAATAACTTAATGAAGAAGAAGATAGTACTTCTAGGGGACGGAGCGGTTGGAAAGACATCTCTAGTTAGAAGGTATGTTGAGAAGAAATTCGACGATGACTATATCGCAACTATAGGTGTGAATGTTAAGAAGAAAGTGATAAAAGAACTGAATCTCTCACTTTCTATATGGGATATCTACGGCCAGAGGTCCATATCACCAGGACTTCATTCAAAGCATTACAGGGGAGCGGACGGTGCCTTTATAGTTTTCGACTTTTCTAGAAAGAAAACCTTCGACCATTTGAACAGGTGGATCCAAGAAATGTTCGAAATAACTGGAGAAATCCCGCTCTATATTCTGGGTAATAAATACGATCTAATCAAAGAATTCAGAGGTGATGTAGGGAAGCAAGTATCCGATTTAGATGAAGAGTTCCACAGGTACATGGTCGAAAACCACTATATCAAGAGTTTCTATTCCAAAGAACCGTCTTTCATTCCAGTCCATAAAAAGGACATTGTGGAGTTTGGTGATAAGTGGTCGGAGAAAATCGGTTCTTTATTTGGATATCTATCGACTAGCGCTAAAACCGGTTTGAACGTGGAGAAGGCTTTTCACTCACTAGGAAAAAAGATCATTATGGAAATATAAGTTTCAATGGAGTATCAACTCAATAGGGGTAACACCCATATCACTCTGAGCAGAATCCCCGCTAGTTCATCGTTAAACTTGTTTATCCTTTTAAATTCGTTCTATTTTAGGAAAGATTAAAAAATGATAGATTTATACCATGTTTATTCAAGAGTTAGATAACTATGAAAAGAAGAGCAAAGAAAGGTTCCTATCTTTTGACCTCGGAATCCGTTACAGAGGGACATCCAGATAAGATGGCTGATTTGATAAGTGATTCAATTTTAGATGAGTTCATTTCAGAAGATCCGAATTCAAGAGTAGCATGTGAAACGATATTGACCAACGGACTTGTTTTAGTGGCAGGAGAAGTGACCACCGAAGGTTATGTAGATGTAAACGATATAATCAGGGGCACTATAGACGAGATCGGTTATAATAAACTTGAATACGGTTTCGAAGCCGATGCGTGCGGGGTGGTCACAGCCATACATCCCCAGAGCCCTGATATAGCACAGGGTGTGAACAATGAAGACCAGGGTGCCGGTGACCAAGGTCTCATGTTCGGGTACGCTACCGATGAAACACCGGAGATGATGCCATTACCTATTATCTTAGCACATAAGATGACCAAGAAACTCAGTGAAGTCCGAAAGAATGGAACCCTTGGATATCTACGTCCTGATGGAAAATCTCAGGTTTCTGTGGAATATCAGGGTGATGAAGCCGTTAGGATCGATGACGTTGTTATCGCAGCTCAGCACGATCCAGATGTGGAAAGAGAAAAACTAAGAGATGATATCAAGAAGAATGTGATCAGACCGGTTTGCGGTGAACTATTAGATAACGATACTACATACAATATAAATGAAACTGGAAGGTTCGTACTGGGAGGGCCACAGGCCGATACTGGTCTGACAGGTAGAAAGATCATAGTTGACACCTATGGTGGTCACGGCAGTCATGGAGGAGGATGTTTCTCAGGTAAAGACCCTTCAAAGGTCGATAGGTCCGGAGCGTACATGGCCAGGTATATCTCCAAGAACGTTGTGGCGGCGGGTCTTGCTGAAAAATGTGAGATACAGTTGAGTTACGCCATCGGGGTCCCCGAGCCTACCAGCATATTGGTAAATACCTACGGAACCAACAATATACCTGAAGGGAAGATAGAAGAAAAGATCAGAGAAACGTTCCCGTTAAAACCAGGAGAGATCATAAATCATCTGAAACTGCTGCGACCAATCTATAAAAAGACTGCGGCTTACGGTCATTTCGGACGGTCAGAACCTGAATTTACGTGGGAAAAAACGGATCTAGTCGACGAACTCAAGCTGTAAAACCTGATTTTCTCCGAAAATTTAATAAAGGTGGAAAATAAACCCTACAAAACGCACTAAGGAGGTGAACTTGGTATGAAAGGCACTGTAAAGTTCTTCAACAATATGAAAAACTACGGCTTCATCGAACCCGATGAAGGAGACGAAGATCTGTTCGTACATCGTAGCGATATAGAAGGCGTTACCCTCAACGAGGGCGACAGAGTAGAATTCGAAACTGAAGAAGGCGAAAAGGGACCACGAGCTGTTGACGTAAAAGTCATCGAGTAGGTAACTTGAACTTCTTCCCGACACATAAAAATTGTTTAAGGGTCTTGTTATCCCTCATAATTTTCTAAAATTTTTTTAATTTTTTTGATTTACCAGAGTTTAATCTGAATCTACGATAGAGTTGAGTTTGCAGGTATGTCTGATTTGATATACTCCTCCACATTCAATCCCGTTCTATCCTAGTGACCTTTTCAGTGATGCTGAACTCTTCTCCCATGACATGACCAACAGAACCTAGTTCCTCTAAATTCAACCGACCGTTCTTAAATGCACCGTCTTCAGCGGATATATGCACAACCTTCCCTAGTAACCAGATGTGGTCACCCACTCGTATCTCATCCCAGTATTCACATTCTATGTTCACAGGAGCTTCTTTTACCCCCGGGGATTTAACTATTTTAGATAATTTCCTCTGTAAACCCACCTTATCGAACTCACTTTGATCCCTTTCAAGGGATATCTCGGACTTGATCCCTTCCTTCATCCAGCTCTTGGTCAGTGGAACTACCACGAAATCACCGGTCTGCCGAGCATTCAAGATAGTGTCCTTTTCTTTTCCTACCGATACGCCTAAAACTGGTGGTTCGAAAGAAACGGGGCTTACGAAACTGTATGGTCCAAGATTAGATACACCTTCTGGACTCATCGTTGAGACGCAAACAGTCGGTCTAGGAGATATCAACCCGTAATATTTTTCGATTTCCATGAACCTCAAAGGTATATGTAAGAGGTGTAACTTAAATTCTTTTATCTATAAATTCCCGTTAGAGGTCTTTTTCCCACCGAATATTCCGTTCAAATCTCGGATATACTCAGAAAGATTCTCTGGTGGATGGTCTAAACCCTGCTTATGTTGCCTTATACATCTTAAACATTTCGTAACGTCGAAAAGAGGTGTGCTGAAATATTTCTCTCCGCCGTCGGGGAAGATAGTAACGATGGTACCTTCGTTTAGTTCTTTAGCCAATTCCATGCAGATATACATGGCAGCACCAGAACTCATACCGACGAAAAGTCCTTCTTTCAACGCCAATTTTCTAGCCGTTTCGAAGGCGTCGTCGTCCTTGATTGTTCTGATCTCATCCAACCGTTTAGGTTCATAGATCTCGGGAACTCTGTCTTGGGTCATGTTTTTCAAACCCTGGATATTGTAATCTTCTGTGGGTTCTACTCCCATTATGTTGATGGACGGATCTTTTTCTTTTAAAAATCTAGATATCCCCATTAGAGTACCTGTGGTACCCATTCCTGCGACGAAATGTGTGATATCGTCTTGTAGATCATCGAATATCTCTCTAGCAGTGGTCTCGTAATGTGTCTTCCAGTTGACAGGGTTATCGAACTGATTTGGCCGCCAGTATCCTTCTTTCTTAGATAGTTCCTCTGCACGACGTATAGCACCATCTGTTCCCTCATCTGCCGGTGTTAATTCGAGTTCAGCGCCTAGGGCGGTAAGCATCCGCATCCTTTCGATACTTACCGAACGTGACATCGTCAGATGTAGATGATATCCCTTTATGGCACATACCATAGCCAGTCCTAGACCTGTATTACCGCTGGTAGCTTCAACGATGATGCTGTCATTATTGATCTCACCCTTCTTCTCAGCATCTTCTATCATGTAATAAGCTATCCTTTATGGACCCCATCGGGTTGAACTTCTCCAATTTAGCGTATATGTCAACATCCGGGTTCGGAGAAAGAGCATTGATCTTTATTAAATATGTTATCACACATCATTACATATAAACCTTCTAGTACAAATATCAAACAGTATAGACATTATCCCCCAAAGATAACTATCCCTTGTCTAAAATTTCACATCTCTTCCAATTTTGCTCTACATCTATCGGCCCATAAAACCATACTCCGTTCTTCGAAGATATCCAGTGCCTGTTCTATCAACTCGATAGCTTCTTCCGTATCCTCTCTTCTACTGTTAAGTACTCCGTACTCGTAAAGTGCCTCGCCTTTGAAATCAACGATACCTAATTCATCAAAGATCTCCAAGGCCTCTTCAAATTGTTCTTCAGCCTTTTCGTACTCTTCCTTCTCTCTTAAAACACTACCTTTTAGATACTTGCCGATACCTTCGTTCCGTTTTGCACCGAGTTCGTAGGACAACTCTATGACCTCGTCTACTAACCTTTCAGCCTCATCCGTTGCACCCGCTTCAAGTTCCAATCTCGCCAGGATACATCGGGCAAAAAGTTTTCCGCTGACATACCCCAATTTCTCAGACAGATCTAATCCTCTTTCAATATACTCCCTGGCCATCTCGTTTTCTCCCATATCCATGTAGACCTGACCAAGGTTGATCAGTGAATTACACCTACTCCCCTTACCATTGACCTTCCTGGCGATATCAAGACCTTTCAGTAGATTCTCAGCAGCTTCCTCCAATTCGCCTCTCTTATAATGGATAACACCGATGTTGTTGAGAAGCTTTCCCTGGGAGGGTTCGTTCCTCATCTTCCGGTACAATTCCAAGCATTCTCTGTATTGGGAAAGCGCTTCTTCAAGTTCGCCCAGGAATGAATTCAACCCTGCGATATTGTTCAACGTTCTGCACAATCCCGTGGTATCATCTCTTTTTTCCCTTATCTCCATGGCAGTGGAAAGTGCATCCAATGATTCATCGTATTTTCCCAGTCTTAGATAAAGCGTACCGACGTTATGGAAGGCACGAGCTATCTCTCCGTCATCACCCAATCTCTCAGCGACATCTTTCTGATCTTTGAAAACTTCTAGTGCGTCTTCATACTTGCCCATGAACATCAATGACCAGCCTTCAATCCCCATCAACCTGCAGCTTTCGACGGTTTCCGGATCAGCAGAAACAAACTTCTGTACTATCTCATAAGCCCTCTCATATTCCCCCTGCTCCTGTAAAGTTTCAGCAATTTTACGGTATATCCTCTGCTTTTCTTGAAGGTCGGATACCAGCTGTAGAGCGTCGTAAAGGTGACCCCTGCTGCTGTCGTACTCGCCCATCAACCTCTCAGCTTCGGCAACCCTTTCAAGTATCCATATCCTATCAGACAATCCATCAGATACCTGTTCAGTTAAATCTAGCGCTTCGTGGTACATATCAACGGCATCTTCATGGGAATATACTTCTTCGGCCTTCTTTCCGGCCTTCACGTAGTATCGAAGAGAGTCTTTAATACGTCCAGCCTCCCGGTAATGGTGGGCTAGTGTATGGTACATATCTTCTTTATCACTGTGATAAAATTCCCGTACAGTATCTGCAACACGTAAATGATAATTTTTTCTTTCAAGCCACCGACCCAGTCCTTCGTAAACTGTTCGTTTGATCATACTGTGTGTAAAATAGAATTCATTATCCGAATCTTCTTCCCATAACCTGTTTTCTATCAACTCGTCGATGAAATCCAACAGATCCAATTCATCACCTTGAAATAGGTTTTTTAGAAGGTCGTATGGAGTCTGTCTTCCTATAACACTACCAAGTTGGAGTATCTCCCGAGCTCCATCACTCAATCTAGATATCCTTTTCTCTATAACATCTTGGATAAGCAAGGGTGGTTCGAAACCGTCTTCAGGAAAACTGCTATCTTCATCGCTAGAAAGTGCACCCTCATCTCTCATCTGAAGTATCCCTTCTTTGAGGAACAAAGGGTTCCCCTCGGTATTTTCATGGATCCACTTTACGAATTCTTTTGGGATAGTGTCACTACCGGTCAGTACCTTGACCAGATATTGTGTTTCCTCGATATCTAGAGGGCGCAGCTCTATCTCTGTGAATAGATTCTTCCTGGACATCTGCTGCTTCATATCTAAGAACCCTGAACCTGGAAACGCGTCTCCAGGACAATAAGTCCCTATGAATAAAACAGGACTGTCTTTCAATCTATCCGCCAGGTAATGGAATAGATTGAGCGTGCCTTGATCGGCCCAGTGCATCTCCTCCAATATCATCAAAACCGGTCTTTCCATCGATACCTCTTTTAATTTTTTGGTGGTTTCGTAAAAGGCAGCGTTCCGAAACGCGTCGAGCATACCTTTATCTTCGAATTCGTCCTCCCGCTTTTCAAAACCAAGCCTTTCCAAAGATGATTCTCCTGAGTCGGCCCAAGCTTCTTGTAAAGGTCTATAAGGGCTTGAATCGTCATCGCTGCACAAACCCTCCAGGATCAAAAAACCTCTGTCTGATGCTTCGGATTTCAATTCCCGAAGCAAACTTGT
Source organism: Candidatus Saliniplasma sp. (assembly GCA_048622455.1). Taxonomy (GTDB): domain Archaea; phylum Thermoplasmatota; class Thermoplasmata; order Halarchaeoplasmatales; family Halarchaeoplasmataceae; genus Saliniplasma. Next base: position 9,369 of record JBMCUO010000027.1, read on the forward strand.
TTTACCCACTCCGGGTTCACCTTTGACGAAAATCGTCTGAGAACTGCCAGATTCCACTTCATCCAACACCGCAGTGAGTTCCTGCAGTTCTTTCTCCCGTCCGACCAGTATATCAAAATCTTCTTGAACACACATGCTGTTTGTCTCCATCTCAGAGCAGTTAAGAATGGGCACACGGAAAATAAAATTTTCCGACGCCTTCCTCCGAAATCATATGACACTATTTATAACCTATCCTGATGACTTGCGAAGATTTTATGTATGCGATACCATATATATAATGAGTGTCTAAAATAAAATGGGTTGGAACCTTTGGCTGAAGTAGCTTTATTGGAACTGGGTATAGTCATCGTTTCGCTAGCTGTCGTAGCTGGGATAGCTCGATATATAAATGAATCTGATATACCTTTCTTTATAGTGGTAGGCATACTTCTAGGTCCATATGGGATAGGAAGGTTCTGTAGTTTCTACGTTGGAAACACACCCACCGCCGATCTATTTATAGAACTCGGGGCAGAACTTGGTGTCATGTTCCTCCTGTTCTTCATGGGTCTGAGTTTTAGTGTCAAAAAACTGATCAAGCATCGGAATAAAATATCGTTAGTAGGGACCATCGACCTACTGAATTTTGCACCCGGGATACTGATTGGATACTTTTTCTTCCGGGACCTCATAGCAGCCTTCTTGATTGGTGGTGTAGTTTACATCTCTTCCAGTGCCGTGATAAGTAAATCTCTTCTAGACCTCGGTTGGGATTCAACTCCTGAAGCTGAACAGATGCTCGAGAGGCTTGTTTTTGAGGACCTTGTTATCGTGATCTACCTTTCTGTGATGTCAACAGTGATCATAGGAGAGGGAGCCAACCTGGTAACCATCGCTAAAAACGTCGGTTTTGCTATGCTTTTCGTTATCGCTCTGATTTTGGTAGTTTACCTGAAACCCGAATATTTTGATAAAGTCTTGGATACTGATTCTGACGAGTTATTCATACTTAGAGCAGTGGGCATAATCGCAGCCGTATCTGGGGCTGCTGTTGTTTTAGGTATCAGTGAAGCAGTTGCTGCCTTCTTTATTGGGATAGCATTTGGAGGTTCTGAACATCTGGCCAAATTACAGCGGTACCTCTTCCCCTTCCGTTACCTGTTCGCAGGGATCTTTTTCTTCTGGATAGGCATGGAAACTGACCCTTTACTCTTCGGAAGTATATGGCAGCTTCTTATACTGACAGTGATCGCCACTACGGTCTACAAATTTTTTACCGCTTACTATGGTGCAAAATTTTACGAGTTGGATAGTCAGAGTTCCACCAGAGTGGGCATCGCGATGATTACTCGAGGGGAGTTCTCACTTGTCATCGCAGCCTTGGCAGCCCAGGCCGTGGGACCTTACGCAACACCAGTGATAACAAAACAGATACCCGCTTTTGCGGTCTCTTACGTGCTTGTGATGAGCATCTTAGGGACAGTCCTTCTACAGCATATGAGTAAAAAAGTCAAAGAACTGCCGAGGAAAAATTAATATTTTAAAGGTCTAGACCTTTCTCTTAAATCATCTACAGATAAGATCGACTCTTATATTACTCGACCGTTATAGATCCCAACACCACACTATAAACATACCCTGATCTAATCGGAGGTGAAAAACGAAAGCAGACCGACTAAAATCCACCTTTGACTATCGCAACGGTACAGTTAGCTTTCTTAACTACTCTTTCAGTCGTACTCCCCATGAAAAGTTCTCTAAATCCGGACCTACCGTGGGATGAGATATAGATTATGTCGTCCTTCCCTGCATACTCAGTTATCTTCCTGTAAGGTGAGCCTTTGAATATCTTCTTCTCGAGTTTTACGCCCAATTCTCCTGCTACTTTCTCCACGTCTTCAAGAGTGGCTTCAGCTCCTTTTCGAAGGGTCTTTTCCATGTTTTCCGACATCTTGATATCGCCGATTTCGATCACATGAACAGCAGTGGCTGGTTTGTTCAGGGACTTGGCAAGGTTCAATCCCTCTTTAACTCCTTTCATCGCTATATCCGAACCGTCCGTAGGTACGATGATCTTATCATACATAGTTCGTTATTAGAAAAAGGGATATTATACTTTATCGGAAAAATGGGTCGGAAGCGTTGAGTCCGCAAACTTTTTAGTGATATGAATGACAGTCCTTTAGGTCTAAATCACCGATCACTGACAGTAAACGTCATATATACTATTTTATTACCTCTTCGGCTGTCTTCTCTCCTTTCTCGTATTGATCCATGGTCGCCCCGACCTCTACTCCTTTCTTTTTAGCTAGTCGGTAAATTTCATGTACATTAGTATCGAGTAATTCTGCGCCTCTAGAAACCGATAGTCTTCCTCTTGAGATAAGTTCTAAGATGTAGTCCTCTGCTCCTTTGTACATCAACTGTCTTAGAGCGGTAGATTTATCTATGTGTTCTTCAGCGGAACGGGCTTCCGCAAGTTTCAGCAGGTTTGTCGGGATCCTTAATGGATACGGCTCTGTTCCCATATTATTCACCTCCTTTGATCTTTTTTATAACTTTTTGATACACATCAAACCTAACTAAATCCTTTATTTGGTTCAGACCCATAAGGGATTCTTTTTTAGTTATGATACCTTTTTTGTACATGATATAGATTGCATTACAGGGTGTTAAATAATCAATATCGCTTAATCTATCTAGTATATTCAAAAAGGCTCTATCGTCAGATATCACTGCATCAACCTCTTCTTGAAAATACAGTTGAAAAACTTCTTTTTCTCTTTCACCTAATGAGTCTAACTTGTTCTCCTCTATTTTCTCCAATTCTTCTATAGGACGGTTTATTTTAACTCTCTTTATCTCATCATCCACGATCTCCTCTATCAAGAATGCATCCTCGTAAAGTCCTTTTTTCCCATCCTCTACCGATTCTTTATAAACTGCCTCCGGTATGACACATTCACACCTGGAAGCCAGGACTTTTAATACCCCTGCCTTTTGAAGTTTTATCAAACCGTCCGAATCCAAAACGATCTTACTCATTGTTATACGATGTTATACATTGTTTATTAATATTTCGATTATGGAAAGAAGTTTCTTGAGATTTCATCTCTCTCACTAATATACAATTAAGAACAGACCTATCTCTTACATACTTTCGATTCAGTTGTATATCTATCTAGATGATTTCAAGTTCCATTTACATAACTTGAATCATCAGAGGGCAGATCCATCGAGTACGTGTCCCCTGCATAGGTGGGAACATCAGCGGGTATTCATCTACATTTGAGGCATCGTCTATCTTATAATTAGTATCTCCCATCCCAACCCGGCTCGAATCGTTAAAAAATTTAAATAATGGTTAAGGACTTCCTCGCTTAAGGTGAATTCCATAAACTATGCACTGGAAGTCAACGGTCTAGAGAAAACTTATCCCCAGTGGAGGGGAGAATCTACGAAGGCAGTAGATAAGGTCTCATTTATCAATTTATTTACTGGAATCCTGATTTTCAGTTATCTAGAAAAGGTTGCCAAACAGAGGGGATTGTTGGGACATTACTGAGTTTTTACATAACATGCACTCAATCATAAAAAAATAAAAAAAAGAAAAATTTTTGTTATCCGAATTAAAGTAAGAAAAATTTACTTAATCGAGCTTCTTAACGTTAACAGCTCTTGGTCCTCTTTCTCCTTGTTCCGACTCAAACTCTACTTCATCGTCCTCTTTAAGATAATTACCTTCTATATCGCTTCTGTGAACGAATAAATCATCATCACCTTCATCAGGTTCAATAAATCCAAAGTTTTTCATGGTATTATAAAACTTAACTTTTCCTCTCATTTCTAATTCACCTCCTTTTATATCTTACATGGGCCTACCGCTGCTTGGTTATATAGTTATGGGTAAGGATCAGAGGTCTAACCGATATATTCCATGGAATACTGAACAGGATATCTAGTGCTCTGATGAGAATGATTTTTCTGATCGTACATCTTAAAAAAACCTAATGTGTTCACCGTTCACGCTTTGAGTTAAAAAAATATACGCTGCCTTCTTTACCCCAGTTTTTCAAGCCTTTTCCGGCTCTCGTAAGGTTTCACGAAACATCTGTGATCCTTTTCATCGATTGATTCAAAATCACCTAAAAACAGGCAGGATTTTCTCTTCCCTTCGAATTTTGGTGATGAGTCATGCCTTATTGAAACATACATTCCAAAAGGTTCTTATCCATGTAAAAAATGGGGCTATCCATGAGCAGAGACGATGAAATAGATATCAACGATGTAGGTAAAGGTGAAGAGATCGGTGTCGAAGTCGTAGAGTGGCTCGGTGAGAAGAAAGGTTTTCCCAATAACATCTTAACAGGTACCGTAGAAGCTACGACCAAGAAAGCCGTGCTTATCGACGAAGAATGGGTACCTAAGAGTCAAGTCGAGAAAGCTTGGTTAATCTGATTTTTTAGCTTGTAAGATATATTCGTAGGAATTCAGAGTATGTATAGTGGTTTCGAACCCATTATTTGAAAAGAATCTTTCTAGAACTTCAGGTTCAAAGAAATAGGATGGTTCACCTAACAACTTTTCTACAATTTCGATGAATTTAGTCAGCGGACTTATTGGGTCCAGCTCTAAGATTATGATATCACCGTCCGGTTTCAATACTCTTATCATCTCGTCTAAACTCTCTTTTTTGTTTTCGAAATGATGCAGTGCATCTATGCAGATTATGTGATCGAACGAACTGTCTGAGAAGGGACTTTTAGACGCTTTACCGAGTACTTTGTTTGTTGTCGATCTTTTGACCATCTGGAGAGATGAGTCCAAAAGGATGACATTGACACCGGGCTTTTCCTTTTTGAGAGATTCTAGAAGTATGCCCTGTCCCCCACCCACATCCAGGATTATATCTTCATGGGATAGATCGATCTGACTGATGATCTCACTCCATGTATCTGAAAACAGGAGACGGCTGATGGGGGCGTATATCGGTGCTAGTACATCGAAGATACTCCAAGACATCGTTGTTATATTGTCGCATCCAACTTTAAAGTTGTTTGTTTTAAAAGTAAATCATCTCGGAAATTACATAAGCTGTTAACGTATATTTAATACGATGAGTTTCCACCACGACCTCGAAAAATGGAAAGAGATAACCGATCTAGAAAATTGCCCGGTATGCAACGCAGAACCCATGCCCGACAGCATGATAGATCTGTACGAATTAGAGCACTCTTGGTTGAACTCAGAACCTGTGGAGTGCATAAAATGGGCGTGTCATGTTACGGCCAAGTACCACGGGATAGAGCTCTACGATCTAGATGAGGAAGAACTTTTAGGTTTCATGAAGGACGTTCAAATATACACTAGAGCTCTGAAAAATGTCACAAAAGCTGTTAAGATCAACTACGAGATCCACGGGAATACACTCCCACATCTACATGTCCACCTGTATCCCAGGACCATGGATGATCCCTTCCCGGGGGAACCCATCGATTACAATAAGAAGAGGGAAGACCTCTACGACGAAGGTGAATATGAACAATTTGTCAAAGAGATGAAAGAAGAGCTAGATAGATCGACTTCATCTCGATGATTTATATATATTGAATGCATTTGGTTTCTTAATGGACGAGGGAGAGAACAAACCTGGTTTTCTAGAGATGATAAGGGCACCTTTTCTGTTCGCAATCGTAGTACCTTTAGTATCTGGAACCTTAATTTCCGTCACGATCTCAAATACATTCCGACCTTTTGGATTTTTACTTGTTTTTATCATAGGTATCAGCCTACACATCACGACCAACGTTTACAATGACATCTACGATACACTTCAAGGCGCTGATAACAGTAAATCAATGAAAAGTGAGTTCAGCGGGGGATCTGGTATCATCGTAGATCATCCGGAACTGTTATCGAAGATGTACCTCATCGCAAGAAGCGGGATCGCTGTGGGACTAGTCGGTACTATTTTACTGACGTTCTTGATAGATAGGACACTCTGGTTACCTCTATGGATAGTGATCGGTACATCAATATTTTTGAGTAAATACTACACCGCTGAACCCTTCAAATTTGCTTACAGGGGATTGGGAGAGGTTGTGGTTGTTATCGGATTTGGACCCCTGGCCATCTTCCTAGCGGTTCTCGGTCAAAACGTGGGTTTCCATCCGATCTTACTCGCGATCTCACCGATAACCGGTTTCGGAACTCTTTTCATAGTCTGGATGGGGGAGATGGTGGATCTACCAACTGATATCAAAGGCAAGAAATTGGGATTAGTTTCCAGGTTAGGGTTTAGTAGATCTAGGTACGGTCTCATCGGGATCCATCTCTTAGCTCTCACTAACGTCTTGGTCGTAGTACTTCTCTTACTCAATCCGGGTTGGCCGCTATTGACAGCCTTTGGATCTCATGCAGTTCTACTCCCGAAGATTTGGTCCAAATTAAAAGGTATGAACGGTCACGATCCAAAGATAAGGGATATATCTAAACTAAATTTCAGGTTGTACGCATCCTTTTCAATACTCTTGATGCTGGGATATGCTGTAGACCTGATCCTAGCTTGATTCATAATCTTAACAAAGCACCCTTTTCTAACAGATGTTTTACCAATGCCGGTACTGGACCGGGTAAACCTATCGGAGGGAACGATATCATACCGTTCAAATCTCCCAAACTGATGACGAGTGGAGTCTTGACATCGCTGTAGGATCTTAAACTAAGATTTTTGCTAAATCTGATCACATTACCCGCTATAACTCTAGAGTGAGAGTCCGCATTATGTCCTGTCTTCTCTTCATCCACACCCGCTATATCTCCGCCGACGAAGATATGAGGATGGTCTACTAACTGGAGGTGGTCGTTGACTTTGAGTGTATTTCTTTCTGTAAAGCAGGAATCATCGAAACCGTAAAATAAACTCTTATCGAAACTCAATCCTGTGCTCCATATACAAACATCCGATCTGATCACCCTACCTTCACTGGTAATATATCCATCATCTTCACGGTCTACGACTTTTTCATCGAATATCAATCGAACACCTTTACTTCTAAGGAATATTTCAGCAAAGAATGAGGCCATCTTTGGGTTCCTCTCGATAAGTCTTTCGTGGGAATGGACTAGAGTAACATTCTTTTCAGTCTTAGAAGCTATTTCAGCCGCAACTTCCGTACCTATCAAACCCCCTCCGACTATCAGAACGTCACTCGACTTCTCCATCCGTTTAGAAAGTTCTTTGACTTCTTCTCCAGAACTGACTGTAAAAACGTTCTTTTTCTCATCTAAATATATCGGATATTTAGCTCCTAAAGAGATTACTAAAATATCGAAATCGACTTTTCTTTCAGTAGTAGAAACGTGATCTGGAGCGATCTTTACCACTTTTTCCGTGAGTATTTCAACATCTTCTAAAAATCTAGAATACCGTTCGATGATCTTTCCATGATACTCTGGGTCGGTGATCAATTTGGGTAAGGACGGGTAATATTCAAAATAAGGTTCCTTATCTATCAAAACCACGTCGAGGTCATCTTTGCAGTCCAATCTCTTGGCAACCATAGAACCACAGAATCCTCCACCCAGGATCGCCACTCTCATATTTCAGTAACGTCAAATGGGGTTAAATAATTAATGATGACATTTCTATCCATGTCCTATCGATTGTTACATAGTTTTTTAAAAAATTCTTCTAGACTGCATTTTCTATTACATCATATTGCAACAAATTATTATACCTCCATACTTATAGATAATATGATGATATAAATGATTGCAAAAAATGAGGGTGAACCGAAAGACTCTTCCGCTAAAAAATTAGACGATTATAAGAAAAAGATGAGTGAAATCCAGAAGAAGATAGCCGAGTTGAAAGAGAAACGGAATGCAGCGGAAGAGGAAGGTAACGAGAAAAATGCCAAGAATATACAGGATAAGATATACGAGTATGAAACCAAGATAAATCAATTACGGATGAAGGTTGACGACGTTTCGAGGAAGAAGTGAATCCTATTAAATGGTGATACCATTTTCCAAAAATCCTTTCCTTTTTTTCTAATTATATATAATCTCTCTCACTTTATTAAAAAATGGCTGTGTAGAAAACCTCTACCCCATTGTTGATTGCTGACGACTAGCAACTAAATATTGCTGTGGATCTTCGATAAACCCTCGAAATACGTTCAGTTTATTCCTTATTTCTCCTTTCTTGAAGTTTTTCTACTGAGCCTAAAAAACGGTATGTTCATATACTTCTAAAGAGATAGTTAGAGTTGGGTGAGTATATGGTTTCAATAAAAAAAGATAAGTCAACTAGTCCGTCCAATAAAAAAAGAGAGAAGTATGAAAAGAAATTGAGTAAACATCAGGACAAGATAATCAATTTGAAGATCAAGATGGATGATGCGATAAGGGAGGGTAAAGAGAATAAAACTTACAAGATACAGGACAAGATATCAGACCATGAAAGGAAGATAAAAGATATTAACGTGAAAATAAGTGAGATATCATAAATTAACAAAACGTTCTCCTAAACTTTTCTCTTTTTTAATATTCAAATGCATCTGCTTCTAAAATTATTTATCAGAGGTAGTACTATAACTTTTAACAAAAAGGTGAAAACTTGAAAGGTATGTCAAAAAAGAGGGGTATGCCTTCTGGAAGTTTGGTTCACGTTGGTGAACAGAAGATGAAAGATACCAAGATAACCCTCATGGATTTTACCGAGGATCATTTTGAAGATGTAAAGGTAAAGGATATTGAAGAATGTAAAAAATACAAAGATAAAGCGACCACTACTTGGATCAACATCGATGGCCTCCATGATATCGAAAAAATAGAAGAACTCGGTGGGTTTTATGGACTCCATCCACTGCTGATGGAAGATATTCTGAATACATACCAGAGGCCAAAATACGAAGAGTTCGAAGATCACCTATTTTTAGTCTTCAAGATGGTTTACTTAGATATTAAAAAGAGGCATATCATCAGAGAACAGGTCAGTGTGGTCATAGGTGAAAATTTCATATTAACATTCCAAGAAAAAAGTGGGGATGTTTTCGATCCAATAAGAAACAGGATCAAAAAGGAAGGAAGCAGGATAAGGGGCAATAAAGCGGACTTTCTTGCTTATACGCTCATCGATGCAGTAGTTGACAATTATTTTGTAGTACTGGAAGAATTTGGTGAGAGGATCGAGAACATCGAGAGTGAACTCATCGATAACCCCGAACAGGAAACATTGTACAAGATCCACAACACCAAAAGGGATATGATCACGTTAAGAAAATCAGTATGGCCTTTGAGAGAAGTTATCAACGGTTTTTTAAGAGAGGATTCTCCACTTATTAGAGACAGTACTAAGATATACCTGAGGGACCTATACGATCACACTATACAAGTTGTGGATACTATAGAAACGAATAGGGATATACTTTCAGGCCTTCTCGATCTTTACCTATCTAGTATCAGTAATAGGATGAACGAAGTGATGAAAGTCTTAACGATAATCGCCACGATATTTATTCCGTTAACTTTCGTCGCAGGTATCTATGGGATGAACTTCGATCCAGATGCATCACCGTTGAACATGCCTGAACTAGGTTGGTACTTTGGGTATCCTATCACAATATTTGTGATGCTGATAATCGCAGTGGTGATGGTCATCTATTTCAGAAGGAAAAAATGGCTCTAACTACTTCTTCTTTTTTTTTATGTGTTCTAAAGAGAGCTTCCAATGTATTTTCTAACTGATCATTAGAAAATTTACGATATCCAACTTCCTCCACAGCCCTATTATAAAGTTTAAAGAAATCGAAAGGATCTTTTATCAAGTTTATTATCTCGTCCCTGGATACGTTCGATGATTATATTTGTCTATCAGGACACCTAATAATACTCCCCTATTTTTTTCTGCTCTCTATCCTTCCTTGAACCAGGTTTGTTTATCCGAGGTCTTCCAGTATCTGGATCCCGTCTAAAAGTTATATCAAGATCTTTTAAGAATTCATTCATCCCTTCACGCATACTGAGCGGTTGACCCGCATGGCCATGCTCCCGGGGATACCACTAAAAACCTGTAAACGATCTGCTATCAGATCTATCAGATATATGTCGTGATCGATGACTAGAGCAGGGATTTTTTTGTTTTCAGAATGACGACGGATAGTCCGAACAGCTAGAACTCGCTGCTCTACATCCAAGTGAGCGGAGGGTTCATCAAAGAGATGTAGGTCCGCTTCTTTAGAGAGGCAGACGGCGATGGCGACGCGCTGCTGTTCCCCTCCTGAAAGTTCATTGAGTTCCTGTTCCATGATCTGATCCAACTTAAGGGGTTCCGCGATCTCACTCTCCCAATAAGAAGTTCCAAACTTTTCGATAGAACTTTCAAGAAAATCCTTTACGGTTATAGCTCCCTCTAAATCAATATATTGAGGTTTATAGGCTACTTCAAGATCAATACCACCATCATCTGATCCTAGCCGGCCTGCTAGTAACTTCGCAAAAGTGGTCTTACCGATACCGTTTGGACCGACTATGCCCAAAACCTCGTTCCTGTAGATATCACCATTATGGACATCAAGTAAAAAGCCTCCTTGGCTGTAGCTTTTAGTCATCCCGGGATATGAGATAACGATCTTATCCGAGATGAATTCTTGAGGAGATCGCTTTGAAAATTTTATGGATTCTGACCTCATCCATATATTTTCGTTTTCGAGATAACCATCGAGGTACTCGTTTATACCACGCTTAGTGGATTTCGGACCGGTGAAAACACCATAAACACCGGGCTCACCGTAAACGATGTGGATGTGGTCGGCGATCATATCCAAAATAGCTAGGTCGTGTTCAACCACGATAACTGATTTACCTTCTTCAGAAAATTCTGTGATAAGTCTAGCAGCTGCTACACGTTGACTTATATCGAGATATGGAG
>JBMCUO010000028.1:0-19527 GCA_048622455.1 Candidatus Saliniplasma sp.
ACACAAAGCTCTAGCGATACATACACGTTGTTTCTGACCGCCACTCAACTCATGGGGATAACGCACCATATGTTCAGCTTTCAACCCCATCGTATTCAAGATATCTATGATTCTCGTTATCTTCTCATCTTCTGAATCTACAATATTATGAATATCTAGGGGTCTACTAAGATGATCATAAACTGTCATTTGAGGGTTTAAAGATGATTCCGGGTCTTGGAAAACTATGTTCATCTTTTTACGAAGAGGCCTCATCTGTTTTTCATTTAGTGGTGTAATATCTTTTCCCTCAAAATATATCCTGCCTGAGGTAGGTTCAATCAATTTTAAGATAGTTCTCCCCAATGTTGTTTTTCCACATCCACTTTCTCCAACAACCCCTAAAGTTTCTCCTTTGATGACGTTTATGGAAACATCATTAACCGCTTTTACCGATCCTTTTTTAGATTGAGCCTTTTTAATTACTATCTATGAGCAAATACAATATTTGTCGTGCGATTATTGGTCTATTATTGGTAATTAGTTGGATATTCCTTTTCAGTGGTTTTATCTTAGCTCCTGCGTATGTTTGGTTTATTTTAACGATAATTACACTTCTTTATTACATTACAATTGTACGTATTTCTCGCCGTAAACACTCTTCTCTCAAAGATGTTATAGAGGATTTAGAAGATTATATTGAAAGGAAATCGAAAGAAAATATAGATGGATCAGAAAAAAAAGAAAAGTCTAGCGGAAAAAAGAGTGATCCTAACATCTAATGTAACATTATCTATTCGAATAAACTAATCCGATGAAAAATCTCCCGCCTTTGTCCATCTATTCTTAATCTCCTTTATCTTCTTCTCATATATCTTTTCAGCGATATCTCCCTCGACAAGTTTGATATCCAGTTGTTCCATCTCTTTTTCCGCTCTATTGACCATGGAGTTTCTATATTTGTCAGCGATCCTATCAAAAACTTTGATCAGCTGTTTACACTCCCTAGTTAACTCATATATTATCTTGGGCCTCCCATCATGTGGAAATATAGCATTTCTTTCTACCAAACCCCAATCGTGGAGTTCGATGAGATGTTTGTCGACAGCCTGTCTAGTCATATCCATATCAGAAGCTATATCATCTGGATGATCGTACCCACTGTTGAGCATATCGATAATCCTACATCTAGTTTTAGAGGAAAACAATTTTAGTAGGTCTTCAGTGAACTCCTTCATCATATCACAATTATAATACACCTATTTAGATTTTTCAATATTGGCCTTTTTCAACTTTAAAGTTGATGTTATCTAAATATACATTGATGTTAACCAATATTATCTTCAAAATAAGTATAAATATATTAGAGGTTATCTAACTATTAAAAAGGTGATAAAGATGGATGAAGAAATCTTAAGAAAACTCGACAAAAGGTTAGCGGATGGAGATATATCCGAAGATACTTACAAAAAGATCAAGGCTCGATATGAAAAGAAAGAAACAATCGACCAAGATGAATTCGATGATGAAGAGGAAATCGAAACAGATGAAGAAACTATAGATACAAAAGGGAAAGCCAAAAAAGTATCGCTCAGTGGAGCTTCTAAAGCTAGTGATATAAATTGTCAATCTTTTAGTTCCTCAGGAGCTTCAAAGGTGGAGGGTTATCTCAAAGCTGATACAGCTAGAATATCCGGGGCAACAAAAGTTGAAGGTGATGCCTTCTTAGGAGAATTAGTCTCAAGCGGTAGTTTCAAGGTTGAAGGAAACACTGAAGCCGATGAAATGGAGCTTTCTGGAGCTAGTAAATTTGAGGGAAATGTAAAAACAAAAAAGATCAAATCAAAAGGTTCTTCAAAATTTGAAGGGGACGTAGAAGCTGACGAATTCTCGTCTTTTGGAGCATTGAAAATGGAAAGTAGTGTTACTGCGAAAACTTTCACGGCTAGTGGCGCATTTAAAATCGAAGATACCTTGAAAGCAGACGAAATCATGCTTAAACCAGGTGGCGACTGTTCTATCAACCATATAAAAGGTGGAGACATACTCGTAGAAAGCGGAGGTAGTGGTATATTCTCAATGTTTAAGAAGGGGACGTTAAAATCTAAAGATATAAATGGAGATAAAATATATCTGGAAAATACAAGAGCGGAAATAGTCGAAGGAGACGAAGTGAAGATAGGTCCGGGTTGCAAAATTGATAAGGTAAAAGCAAAGAACTTAAAAGTTCACGAATCTTCTAGTGTAGGTTCCAAACAGGAACTTAATTAGATGCCTCTAGTTCTTTCATACCACTTCTGGACTTCGTAGTCTGAAACCCTTTTCTTTTTCTTCTTCCGTCTGATACTCATATTATTCTCAAAGGCCCACTTTTTTATTATCCTCCGATACTTATTTGGACCTTCATATTGTTTTATATTAAGCATACCTTCTTTTATTGTAGCATTGAAGGCTGCAGCGAGTTCGGTGCCATCAAAGACGACAAAACACGTTCCTAAATCAAATTCATCCTTGATCCAATCTCTAAAATAAAGATTCAGTCTATCTTTCTGAGTTATAACGACTTTTTTATCGAACTCTATATCTGATAATTTATCCTTCCCTTCAGCCAACATCCAGTGAACTTTATCACTATCTTCTTTTAAAAATCCTTTAACTAAATATCTTTCATCTACCAGTTCTGAAAGTATGTCTCTCAAATCTGCCATCTTGAAAGACGAACCTAGATAACTAGATAATCTCTCCGCGGTAAAAATCCCAAAATTATCGAATGTCCATTTTACAACCTTTTTCTTAGCTATTTTTTTATCCATGTAATTATTTAAAGTCAAAACGTACCGGTTATTATGATCTTTACAAATATAAAGTCCCTTGTACAACTTCTTTATCGAATCCCCTGTTTTGTTTTTACTGTATGGAGATCTATGATAAATAGTACGTGAGGGGACAGGGGATTTGTTCGACACGATCTCCAAGATGGTTCTATCTACATTATCTAGCTCGATCGCCTTAGCAGCTTTATACACTGCTATATCTTTTGGATATGCGTACATATGATAAGGCGGAACCATTTGACCAGAGTAAATTTCACCTCTTCTATGTAGCCAATCAAGTGAATAAAATCCTTCCGTTCTAGCCCTAACCTCATAATCTGAACGGGCTCCTTTCATGGACTTTAAAGCTTCTTTGATGTCTGTATATTTGTCACCATTTAATCTCTGTCTATAAAAAACATAGGATATCAATTTCCTGTTAGAATACACTTCTTTTAAGATATTACCTTTAACGAGCATCCCTTGGATCTGTTCATATCCTTTCTTTTTAAAGATATTCAGGACATCATCATCAAGTTCCTCAACGGATGTATTTTGGAAGTTACGTATCCGTACTATATCATACCCATCTAATCTATGATATTCCATCATCTCCTCGATAGCATCTAACGTATCTTCTAGAAGTTCTCCATCATCTAAATCAATATGTCTTATCTCGATACATCCGCTCATATTCCATTTTTCGATGGCGCCAACCATCTTCCCGCGTTTGATCAAGGGGAATACCCAGTCATCACCATATCTTGCATATACATCTGTCCATATTGAACGTGTTGCAGGATCTTTTTTGGAAACGATTCTTAATTCATCGAACTCATCTTCTTCAGCTGATTTGAGTTTATCTAATTCATCTGACAAGATATACAGTTCTCTTTGTGATGCACCTACGCGTACTTTTATCGCTTCGCCATCCCTGACCATCTCAGAAACAGCGGAATCTACCTCTCTGCCATGGAAACGCGTTTGATAACGTAAATCAGAGATAGATATAGGACCATTACCTCTAAGGAAACGTTTGATGACTTTTTTAATAGCTTTCTCCCGAGGAAGGGGGTCGACTTCTATCGGTTTATATTGATTCCTAGAAGACCAGCTATCATCACCTGTATATTCCCTTTTGATGTAAAGATTTTTATCTAGTTCTTTTACAATTTCCTTGATGTGCTCATTTTTTAGGTCTACTTCTCTCTTGATTTCTCTGAGTGTATGTGCATCACCATTTTTTATGACGTTGAATACCTTCTCTTCGTTTTCATTTAATCTTCTATCTCTATAGGCTCCAACATACATCGGGACATCTTCTTTCAAAACATAACGAACACGACCTCTTACAAATCTTCCTTCTAATATTTCTCCACTCTCTCTCATTTCATCCCATTTTTCCAGGGAAAAATCCTCCATCCTTTTATAAACATCATAGGACATACCGGCTTCTCCAAATTTTTCGAAATAATCTCGAATACTATTCAATTTAGAGAATTTTTTATCTGCTGAATATTGGTCTACTTTTTCCTCCCCTACCTGCTCCTTTCCAGGGAACCTAAGAGAATGATAGTCTTCTTTGAGCATATACTGTTTCCCTTCGCCTACGACCAATTTCCCTGAGACAATTTTGCCCCTATCTACAAGATTATTCATTGCCAATAAGGCCCTATCTTCAGGAAGTGATAATGCATATGCTATCTCCTCTAAACCTTGTGGAACATGGTATTCAAGGTAATCCATGATAAGTTCTTCGACCTTTTCAACTTCTATATCTTTCTTATCAAGTAAACCGTAAATGTATTCACCATCATCCGTTATACCTCTTCGGTTTACCAATCTTTTTCTTTCCAAATCCCTTATTAAATTTTTCACATCTTTTAATCTTAAATCGGTCGTGTCATAGATATCTCTTACAGTTCTTAGGTCGGACCTTAAAGTTTTCAAAACTGGTCCAGCTCCATGTGGCTGTTCACCCTGATCAAGAGTATTTAAGATAGTGTTTACATATTCTGAAGAAACATATTTGACATCTCCAACCCAGATAGACTGTATTTTTCCCTCATTCAATAATTCTTTTGCCCAGTTTCTTACCTCCTCAAAGGATCTTTCAGTCCTTTGATAAATGCTTTCTCCCTTTTCTTTAAAAACATGAATAGGTTGAAGTTCCTTGACCACCTGGAGCATCTCCTCCTTATTATTGAATTTTGGTTTCTTTTCAAAATAGTGTTCTTCAACTTCATCAGCATCGAATTTAAATTTCTCGATTTCTTCTTCCGGAATAACTTGTTCCAATACTTTCTGATGGAACTGCCTTAGAAGAGCACTTTTGTCATCCATCATTATTACATCTGATATTCCAGCCATTATGATATTGTGTGCGAAAGGTGAAGGTGTATCGTTATAATCTATGTGTTTTACGTCCATCATTCCATTTTCTATCCAATTCAATACCTCCCTCGCATTACCCATATCCAGTACCTGGTAGAGGATCTCATTATAAGTCTCTTTTATTATAGGGAAATCCTCCTGTCTATGGAGGACATTAAGGATCTTTTTCGATCTGTATTTTTGTTTAGAAACCGATATATCGCGGCCTTTATAGTTCCTAAGTATCATCATCGCTCTGCTCGCGCAGTGCCTAAACCTTTGTTTAAACATCTCCGTGCTTCGAACCGCCCTTTTCAGTATCTGCTCGATATTATCAGAAGTGACCAATCTAGATACATCTCCCAAGGGTATCTTCTTCTTTACAGATATCATGAAGTTATCATCTGTTACTGAAACATTAGTAGTGCAGTTGAATCTCTTGGAAATCTTATAAGCGTAAGCTCGAGAAAGTGCATCGTTGACTCTTCTACCAAAACAGGCATGGAATATTATATTATGATGACCTTTCTGGTCTACAAATCCTTCAATAACCAATTGTTTATCTGAAGGGAGTTCTTTCGTAAAACCTAATTGCTCTTTGAAATAACTAACAATAGTTTGTGCAGAACCTTTATCGATGCTGTAATCTTCCATCAACCAATCCAGAACGTCATCCTGTTCAACTCTTTCAGCAAGTTTTCTTCGAAATTTGCCGATGGCTACAGATAGATCAAAACTTCTAGGAAGCATCTCGCCAGTCCAACTAGGTACTGTCGGTTTTTTACCGGCTGCATCTTTAACGAACAGCCTGGTTCCTTTTGTATCTGAAAATTCATATGAATGACCCCCTAGTACGAACACATCTCCATGAGATAACCTCTCTACAAATTTCTCAGAAAGTTTACCCAGAGGGACTCCTTTATTGGAATAAACTCTGTAATTCGAATCTGAAGGGATTGTACCGATATTCAGATAATATATCATCTGTACTCCTCCCTTTTTACCAAACACACCTTCCTCCGAATTGTACCATATCTTTGGGTAAACGTTCTCGAATCTGTTACCACTTAAGAAATCTAAAACATTTAGATAATCATCCTTTGACAACTCATGATAACAGTAAGCTTTACGTATAGTCTCAAAGGCCTCTTCTACACCCCATCTTTTTTCCAAACTCATACCTATGATGCCTTGTGAAAGAACATCTAGATTGTTTGTAGGTATGTCTACCCGATCGATTTCGTGTTCATAAGCTTGCTTGGTTAGAACGGAACATTCAACCAGATCATCCTTTTCAAAAACTATCATCCTACCTTTCGAAGTTTTACCCACAGCATGACCTGCTCTTCCAACTCTCTGGAGTCCTTTAGCCACTGATTTTGGAGAGCCCACTTGCACTACTAAATCTATATATCCTACATCTATACCAAGTTCAAGCGAAGTAGAAGAAACCGCTGAAGTCAGTTCTCCATCTTTAAGATTATCTTCAACTTCGATCCTTGTTTCCTTACTTAAACTTCCGTGATGAGCAGCAATATCCTCGATCCCTCTCTCCTGGAGTTTGTAAGATACATTCTCCGCTCCACTTCTGGTATTCGTAAATATCAGGGTTGTCCTATGGTTTTCAACCATCTCTGTTAGAGTATCGTACATCCGAGAATTGACAACCTCATATGGAAGCAGTGTCATATCATCTACAGGAGAAATTACTGACAGATCTAGTCTCTTTTTTTCTCCAGTGACTTCGATTATATTGACCTCCCTGGGTCTTTCATCCTCAAATCCTCCGAGAAATTTAGCGATCTCTTCGATAGGAGCTTGAGTTGCAGATAGACCTATCCGAGTCATCTTTCCTTTTACATGTTTTTCTAGCCTTTCTGTATTCAAAGAAAGAAAGACCCCTCTTTTAGAAGAGCATATATCATGGATCTCGTCCATGATGAAGTAACGTACATCGTCAAATTTTTCTCGAAATTTAGGTGAAGACAAGATCAAGCCTAAACTTTCAGGAGTGGTGATAAAAATATGTGGTGGGTCTGTTACCATCTTCCTCCTCTCCTTTTGAGGAGTATCACCTGACCTGATAGCTGTCTTGATTCTGGGTATTTTAACATCTTTTTCTTCTGCTAGTTTCCTTATCTCCTCTAGAGGTCTTTCAAGATTTTTATGGATATCATTAGCTAGCGCTTTTAATGGTGATACATACACGCAGTATATTTTGTCTTCCAATTCTCCTTTTTTATCCAATTTGAAAAGCTCGTTAATTATAGATAAAAAAGCTGTTAGAGTCTTCCCAGACCCCGTTGGAGAAGAGACTAAAACGTTCTTCATCTCATGTATTTGTGGAATCGCATAACCCTGGGGTTCAGTCAACGAATCAAATTTACTATCGAACCACTCTGAAATCAGGGGTTCCATGAGGTCTAAGACTTCCTGTTTATCTTTGCTCTCGCTTACTCTCTTTATCATCCTTTTGTATCCTATTTCTTTGCTTCGAATTCAAGATTACGTTAACGGTTATTTAATAAACTTTCGCTTCTATACAAAGGTTAAGATATATAATTCAAACTCAATAATTATCATTTGAAAAATTACTCGTTAATATTAGTATCATTACTTAGTTTTTGAAAGTTCCTCACTTATAACATCTACATACCAGTCAACTATCGATTCTAGTATTATCTCCCCTGCTTCTTTATTTGCTTTTACCGGGTCTCCGAGAACACCGTTTTCCGTGTAATATTTTAGCCCCTTAGTAAATAAATTAGCGATAGATAAATCCCCGATATGACCTTTCTCCATTCTTTCTTTGCGAACCAATTTTTCGTCTATAGCCATCAAAATCGAGGTTTCGGTCGCTCCAGCATGAATAACAGGTTCTTCAAAATCAAACCCTGCCTCTTTCATGCCATTGTTCATCAACTGCATGCTTTTCTCAAGGTCAGCTACCAATACTAAATTTGATTTCTTGAGTTTATATCGAAGCTCAGTTTCAATTTCCTCGACGGGTTCATAATTTCCACCATGATAAGGAATCAAAACTATATTTTTAAAACCATGTTTTTCGTAAGCTAAACAATAATCAGTGACTATCTCTTTAAAGGTTCTACTAGAAATAGAAACCGTTCCAGGAAATTCCATGTGGTGCCGAGAACAACCAGGTCTGATTACTGGGGCGAGGAGGGCATCCTCGAGTTTTTCAGCAGTTCTGACACCAAGTTCTTCAGCGATCAAAGTATCTGTATTCATAGGGAGATGGGGGCCATGCTGTTCGATTGAACCCATAAGAATCAAAACGGTATCGTATCCCTGCTCAATGGACTGCTGTAACTCCAACCAACTCATCTCTTCCATTTTTAGTGTCATGTGATCGTTAACGTAAAGTAAAAAGTGTTTATAAAAACATTTTCGACATTAATCAATTATTGAAACATAAGATATTAAAAAATAAAAGGGGTTTTTAGTGGATGATTTATACGAGGTCTAATTCTTTACCCAGCTTTTCATAAGCATTCAATATCTTATCCAAGTCGTCGTAGTCCATACCCGCATTTATCTGGTTTCTAATCCTTGCTTTTCCTTTAGCAACCATAGGGTAAACGATAGCAAGGGCAAAGATACCTTCATCGTACAGCCTATCAGCGAGTTTTTGTGCTTTTCTGCTGTCTCCAACCATGGCAGGTATAATCGGTGTTTCACTGAAACCTGTATCATATCCAAGGCTCTCTATTTCTTTCTTAAAGTATTCTGTCAGATCCCATAACTTTTCGACACGTTCTTTCTCTTCCATCACCAATTCAAGAGCTCTGATATTCACAGCAGCAACATGTGGTGGGAATGCAGCACTCAAAAGCCATGTTCGAGATGTATTATATGCGTAATTAATAAGGCCCTCATCACCAGCTAACATACCGCCGAAACCACCGAGTCCTTTAGAGAAGGTGCCCATCTCTACATCGATTCTATCTTCTAGGTCAAATTCCCTTGCGATACCTCTTCCCTCGCCAAGAATACCTTCACCGTGAGCATCATCGACATATGTCATAGCACCATATTCATCAGCTAGGTCCTGAATCTCGTCCATCTTTGCGATGTCTCCGTCCATACTGAAGACACCATCTGTTAAAATGAACGTCCTTTCATAACCTTCTTCCTGTGCTTGTTTCAAGCAGTCTTCAAGTTCACCCATATCAGAGTGTGAGTAGATCATCTTGTCTGCACGGGATAATCTTACGCCGTCGATGATACTACCATGGTTCAATTCATCGGATATGAGTAGGTCACCTTTTTCTACCAACTGTGGTATAAGGCCAGCATTTACCGCGAATCCAGTTTGATACGTCATACCGGCTTCAGTTTCTTTAAATTCTGCGATCTTATCCCAAAGTTCTTCGTGGATATCCATGGTTCCAGCTATGGACCAGTCAGAACCTGCCCCAGCTCCATATTTGTCCACCGCTTCTTTTGCAGCTTTCCTCAGTTCTGGATGATTTGCTAAATCTAAGTAATTATTGGAAGCCAACATTATACATTCCTTGCCGTCCACTGTGACGTGAGCAGTAGATGGACCTTCGAGGTCTCTGATCTTCCAAGTGAGTCCTTCTTTCTTCATCTCTTCGTATTTTTTCCGTAAATATTCGGTTTTTTTTGTCATTTTATCAAACTCCATTTCTCTGAATCCCTCTCTCGGGAACCGAGTTTAACTTTCTAGATTTTTGGAATAATTAATGTCACTTAAATCTTTCTAATCAATGAGTCTTCTTACCCCAGCCTCCCCCTCCGGGTGTTTCGATCCTTACTCTATCCCCTTTGGATAATGGTAAACTGACTTTACCGCCTATATCCGTGTTTTTATCCTTTTTAATCAATATGTTGTTCCCAATCTCACCATCCTCCCCCCCATATATCCCTTTGGGTGGGAAGATCCTCCTCTCTGATTGGATTGAAAGGTGAGCGTCCTCTAGGGCTTCTATATCCCTTATCAAACCATCACCCCCTTTGTTTTTACCTGCACCTCCTGAACCTTTTCGTAATCTATAAGCATGTATACGAAGAGGATACTCCTTCTCTAGAGCTTCTATCGGTGTGTTCTTGGTATTGGTCATGTGTACGTGGACTCCACTTTCCCCCGGTCCACACGAACATCCTCCAGCACCTCCCCCTATAGTCTCGTAGTAAGTGAAATTCTTATTACCTATTACCAAATTATTCATAGTTCCTTGACTTTCTGCACATATCTTATCTGGAAATATATCTTGAAGTGCTCTGAAGATAAGCTCCACTACCCTCTGAGATGTTTCTACATTGCCCGATGAGACCGCTGCAGGAGGTTTTGGATTAAGAACACATCCTTTGGGAATTGATATACTTAAAGGTCTATAACATCCCTGATTTACCGGGACATCTTCGGGTAACAAACATCGCAGAACGTAATATATCGCAGAGTGTGTAACGGAGCTTGGAGCGTTTATATTACCTTCAACCTGCTTATCAGTACCTGCAAAATCAAAAGTAATGGAATCTTTTTCTATAGAAATTTTAACGTTCAACTTCACTTTTGGTTCCCATTCCATGTGATCCATATAACATAGTTCACCCATTGGTAATTCACGGAGGATTTTTCTTGTTCTGGCCTCAGAGTAATCGATTATTTCTTTTATGAAACAATTAAACTTATCGGGTCCGAAACGCTTTACATTTTTTATCAATTCCTGAGCTCCTCTCTCGTTTGCACCTATTTGGGCCTGTAAGTCACCCCTCCTTTCTTTTGGATTACGAGTTGAATTGAATATGTTTAAAACATCCTGACAAATTTTGCCTTTTTTAACGATGTGAGTTGGAGAGATTACGACCCCCTCTTCATCCAATATCTTACTCTTTCCAGGCATAGAACCAGGGATATCTCCACCAACATCTGCATGATGAGCTCTATTGACAACATAACCTATCAAACCTCCGTCGAAAACCGGTTTTATGATAGTTATATCTGGAAGATGAGTTCCTCCAGCATAAGGATCGTTCAATATTATTTGGTCCCCATCTTCCATTTCACAATGTTCTAAAGCTGAATCAAGGGATTTTGGCATAGCACCAAGATGAACCGGGATATGTTCAGCCTGTGAGATCATCTCTCCATCTTTAGAAAATACTGCACAGGATTCATCTTTACGTTCCTTGATATTCGATGAATATGCACTACGCTGGAGAGAAGCTCCCATAAGTTCCGCAATAGAAATAAAAGCGTGTTTCATCACCTCGATATCCGTTGGAGTTAGTTCAGTCATTTTACCCACCCCCTATTCCTCTCCATATGTATGATCCCATGTTGATCCACCCAAAAACTCCAGTTCGGCGGAACCAAAATGGTAGAATTTTTATCTTCGATAATCGTCGGACCTTCTCCTTCACTTTCGGGGCCTAGCGAGCTCCTATAAAATATTCGAGTTTCATATGTTCCCTCTGGGAATAAACAATTTCTAGTACCCTGACTTTCATTTCTACTAGATTTAGTAGATATCATATCAACGTCTCTTGACTTTCTCACCTCAAGATGGATCCTAACTACCTCTATCGGAGAATCTTGAATAGCATATCCAAACCTTTCTTTATGTTTTCTATGAAATCTTCCAGCTATGTTTTCTCCGTTTTCAACATTTATATGATAGCCCTGGCCTTTATACCTCAACCCAAGGAATGCCTTTATGCTGCCTTCAGGGAGGTCCGTGTTCATAGCCTCTATCTCTTCTTCTATCTTTTCTTTATCAGAAAGAGAACAGAACATGGTTCGATGGTAATCTTGAACGATATCTCCAGTGGCTATACCCAACGCTGAAAATACCCCAGGTAATGGAGGTATCATGACATGTGACATGTTCAATTCCATACCCAAATAAGCTGCGTGAAGAGGACCTGCACCACCAAAAGCCAATATGGAGAATTGCTTCGGATCGAGCCCCCTTTCTACTGTTATCGTTTTCATCGTTCTAGCCATATTGGAATTTGCAACTTTAAAAATACCTAAAAGTGTGTCTTCTAATTCCATCCCTAACTGCTCTGCTAATCTCTTTAGCGATTCCGAAGCACCCTTTTTATCTAAATCCATCTTTCCGCCTAAGAAATAATTAGGGTTGATATACCCCATAACAAGTAAAGCATCGGTGATAGTAGGTTGATTCCCACCCCTTCCATAACATACAGGACCTGGATCTGCGCCTGCACTTTTAGGTCCAACCCTTAAAACACCTCCTTCGTCACATCTAGCTATGCTGCCACCTCCCGAACCTACTGTAACTATGTCCACCATCCTGGACTGCACAGGAAATGTTTCTACTTCCCCCGTATCTTTCCAATCCATCTCACCATCGATAATGGTCGCCATATCAGAACTTGTACCTCCCATATCAAAGGTAACCACATTCCTCTTTCCACTAATCTTAGAGATATGTAATCCCCCTGCTACACCGCCTGCTGGACCCGAATAAAAGGTATCTATAGGATCAACCGATAAAGCCTTTTCGAGTCCACCGCTTGATTTCATGATGTATGGTTCCCGCCCTAGTAAATTGGTTATAGATGAAAAATATTCCTTCACTATAGGTGATAAATAAGCATCTAAAAGGGTGGTCATCCCTCTTTCATATTCTCTAAATTCTCTTGATACTTTATGTGACATTGTATGAGACACACCCGCATCATCTAGTATTTCACCGACCTTGATTTCATGTTCTGTATTTTCGTAAGAATGAAGCAGACATACTGCTGCGCAAAGATTTTCTTCCGATAGCTTGTGGGCTATCTTTTCTACCTCATCAATATCTAGTGACCTTATCTCTTTACCTAGAGAGTCCATTCTTCCAGATATACCAAAACAGTGCTCTACTTTAATAGGCGGTTTTGGTTTCGATACGTGAAGGTCATAAAGTCTAGGTCTATCTTGACGTCCTATAAACAAAATATCTTCAAATCCTTTATTGGTTATAAACGCTGTTTCAACACCTTTCCCTTCAAGAACAGCATTTGTCGCAACAGTTGTTCCATGAAATACATCGTTATCTCCATATTCGAGCTGTCCTAACCCATCTGCAAAGGCCTTTTCAGGTTCGAATGGGGTAGACCGGATCTTGAAATGTTTTACACCATCATCAATTAACACAAAATCAGTAAAAGTTCCTCCAATATCAACGGATAATGTCATGGACCCGGATTTTATAGAGGATTTAAAAGTGTTTTCGGTCTGTATCACTATATAAAATGATTATTAGGTCATTAGCTTACATGCTTTTTTGGATAAACTATAAATAGACATCCTTTTTCCTTTGTTGCATTCTGTATTTTAGTTATTTAAATTATAGTAAATAGTAAAAGGTGGGAAAGGTTTATATAATCGTTTGTATATGTGTATAAAGATACACAGGCAAGGTAGGTAACAAATCACGATAATCACCCTCCCTCCCTTTTTTTTCTAAAGGGAAACGGGTTTCACAACTTCACAATAACCTCCCCCCTTCCCTCCCTTATTTTTCATATATTTTTTGACTGTAATGTAATTGTATCGTTTTTATCTAATGCAAAAGGGTAAGGTTTATAACTACAGTATTTCTTATACCGGTCGGTGAAAGAGAAATGCAGCCAGGACAAATGGGTTATGATCGAGGAATAACCGTCTTCTCACCCGATGGAAGATTGTTCCAAGTTGAATACGCTAGAGAAGCTGTTAGAAGAGGAACTACAACAGTAGGTATTCAAGTAGAAGATGGTGTGGCCTTAGTAGTAGATAAAAGAATTTCAAATGATTTAGTGATATCAAGTTCGATAGAAAAAATATTCCAAGTGGATAAAAAAACAGCTGTGGCAACTTCAGGTTTATTTGCAGATGCTAGGGTTTTAGTAGACCATGCAAGGGTAGTAGCGCAGATCAATCGAGTTTCCTATAATGAACGGATTGATATAGAAACTCTTGTGAAAAAGATATGTGATTATAAACAAACATACACCCAATATGGTGGTGTTCGGCCTTTTGGTACTGCTTTACTAATAGCTGGAGTAGATCAAAACGGTGCTCATCTATATGAAACAGACCCTAGTGGTGCATTCCAGGCATTGAAGGCCCAGAGTATCGGAATGGATAGAGATGAAGTTCAGGATGTTTTCGATCAAGGTTATGAAGAGGATATGACTTTGGACGAAGGTATCGAATTAGCTATCAAGGGATTGAATAGAGCCGCAGAAGGAGAATTGGATCCTAGGTCTTTAGAGATCGCTGTGATAACGAAAGATGAAGATTTCTATAAACTATCCAAAGAGCGAATATCTGAATTTTTGGAGAAAGTTGAATAAAGTAGTAGGGAGGTTTCTAGGTGGGTAAAAGAGATTATCAAAAGGAACACACCGACACACTACTTGACGAATACGTCATTGCTAGATACAAGTCTCACGGTGAAAATTTTGAGGTACTTCTTGATCCTGATGCTGTTGAAAAATATAGGGGAGGTAAAGAAGTAGATCTGGTCGAAAATATGCCCGCTGAGAAGGTTTTTTCAGACGCTAAAAAAGGCGAAGAGGCCTCTCATAGTCTTCTTGAAATGGTCTTTGATACTACTGATATCAAAGAACTTGCAGAAAAAATTCTGAACAATGGAGAGGTTCAACTTACCACGGAACAAAGGAAAAAGAGACAAGAACAGAAGAAAAGAGAGATTATAGATAGGATTGTCAGAGATTCTATGAATCCTCAAACCAATGCACCACACCCTCCACAGAGAATTGAGAATGCTATAAAGGAAGCAGATTTGCATATCGATCCTTTCAAACCCGTCAGCAAACAAGTTGAAGAAATTGTTGACGAGATAAAAGTTTTGATACCACTTAGTTTCGAGAAACTCACTTTTTCAGTTAAAGTGAGAGGGGACCTTTATGGAAAGATTTATGGTGTTCTAAAAAACATAGGTAGGATCACAGATGAAAAATGGTTAGACGACGGTAGTTGGATGTGTAAAATCAGCCTTCCAGCAGGTGCCAAAGACGAATTCTTTGAAAGTATCAATGAAAAAACCAAAGGTAATGTAGAAATAGAAAAAGTAAATTGATAGAAATAATTAATTAGATGAATAATTGAATAAGGTGTTTAGATATGAGTGAGAATAAAAAGAAAACTAAAAGAGAACTTCTTCTACCTGGAGATGTTATAGAAGAAGATGAAGATGTAAAACCAGGTAGAGGTACTTTTAAACGTGATGGAAAAATATATGCAGCTAAATTAGGCGTGAAAACTTTCCGATCAGGATACGTTAACGTAGCTGCTCAAAGTGGACGATATGATCCCAAGAAAGGGGATAAAGTGATCGGTACTATCACCGATCTCAATTCATCTATATGGATGGTTGATATAAATGCTCCTTTCATTTCGATATTGCATGTGAATGATGTCCCTTGGAGGGTTGAATACGGAGATACTGCAAGTTATATCGATGTTGGAGACGCAGTATTGATCCGTATTACAGATGTAGATGAATTAAAAAAGACACAAGTCAGCATGGACGAGGAAGGATTGAGGAAACTCAACAGTGGTCAAATAATTGAGATCGCACCTTCCCAGGTTCCACGTGTTATCGGAAGAAAGGGTTCTATGATATCGATGCTCAAGAACTACACAGGGTGTAGAATATTTGTAGGACAAAACGGTAGGATATGGATTGACGGTGACCTAGAAGGTCAGTACATAGCAGTTAAAGCGATTCAGATGATAGAAGATAAAGCTCAGGTTGTAGGTTTAACTAATGCGGTTGAGAATTTTTTAAAAGAGAAAACGGGTAAGGACCTTGATGATAGTGGCAGATAATAAGATCAATGGAGGTATATTATCATGAGTGGAAATAAAGATATGGAATTGATTGATGAGAATGGAAAGAGATTAGATGGTAGAGAACTTGATGAGTTAAGAGATATAAAGATTGAAGCTGGGATATTGAAAAGAGCAGATGGATCAGCTTACATAGAATGGGGAAAAAACAAGATTTTAGCGGCAGTTTACGGGCCTAGAGAGATGCATCCGAGACATGCCCAAGAACCCTCAAGAGCAGTTGTCAGAGCTAGATACAATATGGCAGCTTTTTCAGTACCTGATAGAAAGAGGCCGGGACCTGATAGACGGTCGGTTGAAATTAGTAAAATCATCTCGGAGGCCTTGGAAGAAGTAGTATTTGTCGAGATGTTCCCACGAGCAGTTATAGACATATTCATTGAAGTCCTAGAAGCGAGCGCGGGTACAAGATGTGCCGGTCTTACTGTTGCTTCTGTAGCACTTGCCGACGCAGGTATCCCAATGTCCAATATGATATCTTCATGTGCAGCTGGAAAAATAGATGGACACGTTGTTTTAGATTTGGGTAAAAACGAAGATAATTTCGGTGAAGCGGATGTACCGGTTGGACTGGTCCCCAATACCAATAAAATAACACTCCTGCAGATGGACGGTAATTTGACTAAAGAAGAATATAAAGAAGCTGTAGACATGGCTATCGATGCCTGTAATGAAATATACAAGATTCAAAGAGAAGCTTTAAAAACAAGATACTCTACAACGCTGGAAGATGATGAAGAAAGCGATGAAGAGCTTGCGGAAGTCCAGGAGGAGGAATAAACATGAAAGAAATCATATCAACTATCACAAAAGATTACCTGTATAGGCTAATAAAAGACGGTAAAAGAATCGACGGTCGAGAATTACTTGAACACCGAGAATTAGATATAGAAGTCGGTTGGATCGGTCCAGCTGAAGGTTCTGCACGAGTTAAACTGGGCGATACTGAAGTTGTGGTAGGTATAAAGATGGATGAAGGAGAACCTTTCCCTGATACTCCGGATCAAGGCGTCGTAATAACAAATGCAGAATTGATACCCATGGCTTCACCCCAGTATGAATCTGGACCACCTGGAGAAGATGCAACAGAGGTCGCTAGAGTCGTAGATAGAGGTATTAGAGAAGGCGGTGTTGTTGATACTTCAAAACTATGTATCGAAGAAGGAGAAAAAGTATGGATGATATTCATAGATATACATGTACTCAACTTCGATGGTAACCTGATCGACGCCGGTGGAATCGGTGCCATGGCGGCATTGATGGATGCAATGGTTCCTGCTTCTGAACATGATCTAGGTGAAGATTATGATCTACCTATCGAGCATGTAGTGATTCCCACAACATTTACTAAAATTAAAGACACTATCATGTTGGATTCTGGTCTCGAAGAAGAGAAGATTGCAGAGGCTAGATTGACGGTATCTACCAATGAAGATGGAGACATAGTTGCCATGCAAAAAGGGCTCAGTGGAACATTTGAATATGAAGACACGTTAGAATGTATCGAATTATCACAGGAAATTGGCGAAACCCTAAGACAAAAAGTTATAGATATCGTCGAAAAGGGGAAAGTATAAATAAATTGAACATAACCATACAGAAAACGGGGCGTAATTATGGCTAAAAAGAAAAAGGTAGGAAGCACTGGTCGATTTAGCTCTCGCTACGGTGTAAAGGTACGAAGATCAATAAGAGACATCGAAAGCGAGCAAAAAAAATACTACGATTGTCCTAGGTGCCACCATAAAAAAGTAAAAAGAGAAAGCTCAGGGATCTGGATTTGCAAAAAATGTGACCTAACCTTTGCAGGTGGGGCTTACAAACCTCATCTTGGAAAAAGGATCAAAAGAATAGAAGAGGAAGAGTAGTATGTTCAGATGTGCCCTATGTAAAGAAAGGATCAAGGATATAAGCACCGTGGGTATCCAGTGTGAGAACTGTGGTGGCAGAGTTTTCTACAAAGAGAGACCGAACGTAAAAAAAGATTTAAAAGCACGATAACTATGAAAAGTGCTTATATACGATTACCTGAAAGTGAGATGACTAAAGCATCCATGGAATCTTTAGTACCTGAAGCTCAGGAAGGGATGAGGAGAGTGAACGTAAAGCTCGACTTTGATTCCGATGAAATTCAAATAGAAGCTGAGGATACTAGAGCCCTTAGAGCCGCAGTCAACTCATATCTAAGGTGGTTGGAAGTATCGAATGAAATATGGAATGATATTAATTAATGGAGGTATTTAAAATGGCTATAAATCAAGAAGAAATGCAGGGCGAAATAATGAAAGTTCAACAGATACAACAACAACTTCAACAGATAATACAGCAGAAACAACAGCTAGAAACTCGTAAGAACGATCTAGAAAGAGCATTAGAAGAGATAAATAAACTAGATGAGGATACTAGAGTATACAA
Source organism: Candidatus Saliniplasma sp. (assembly GCA_048622455.1). Classification (GTDB taxonomy): domain Archaea; phylum Thermoplasmatota; class Thermoplasmata; order Halarchaeoplasmatales; family Halarchaeoplasmataceae; genus Saliniplasma. Next base: position 18,439 of record JBMCUO010000028.1, read on the forward strand.
GAATATCGGTGAAGAGATTTTAGTACAAGTAGAAAATAGAGGTGATCTCGTCGAAGAGATAGAAGATGATTTAGAATCTTCAGAGGTTCGTGTAAAATCATTGTCTAGACAGGAAGAAAAACTTCGTAAGAAGTTCCAAGAACTTCAGCAGAAATTAACATCTCAGATGGGCGGAGTACAACAGGGTCCAGTAGATAGCGGAGAAAACTAGATGGAAATCAAAAGGGACATACCAACCCTTTTTTTATCCCATCAAAACGCTGACCCAGATGCTATTGGCAGTTTATATTTTTTAAAAAATAGAATAGGTGGAGACATAGCTCTACCTGACCAACCAGATAGCACAGGCAAAAGGTTGATAAAATTTCTTGATATGGATTATATTTTGAATCCAAATCTATCAGATTATGAACAGATTTTTGTAATAGACACTCCTGATCCTGAACAGTTAAAACCTATAGAGCTTAGCGATTCTGATAATCTCATCGTCATAGACCACCATCAAACAAACCATTGGGATGAAGATATAATATATGAAAGGAGGACATCTTGTGCAGAGATAGTTTACGAAATAATCAGCCCTCAAGAGCTTACAGAAAAAGAAGCTATTGGATTGATGGCAGGTATGATTACAGATACGTCTCATTTTAAAAGAGCGGATGCATTAACTTTCAGAACAGCTTCAGAGGTTTTAGAAAAAGGGAATATTAATCTTCTACAAGTGTCTAAGATTATAAAAGAAAATAGAAGATTTTCCGAGAAGATCTGCAGATTGAAAGGTGTTAGACGGAATAAATACCTCGAAATCAACGGTTATTTGATCGCATACACGAACGTCAGTAGTTACGAGTCTTCAGTATCTAATCTCCTATTGGTCGCTGGTGCGGACATCAGTTTTACTGCTTCCCAGAGAGATGAAAAATTTTTGATTTCAGGAAGAGCAAAAGAAGATATCACTCTTTCAGGTATAGATATTGGAAGGATATTCAAAGAGATAGGCGAATCAAAAGATAATATCTCAGGTGGTGGACATGAAGGGGCTGCAGTTTTAAAAGGTATTGGAGATGGTGAAGCATTACTGCAGGAATG
>JBMCUO010000029.1:0-19387 GCA_048622455.1 Candidatus Saliniplasma sp.
ATAGAGAACTAGACTGGGGTCTGGGAAAGGTCATAGCATCGGCTGACAAGATGCTAATAAATGAAGGTACACTGTCTGATTTCAGGACACAGGTAGAAAAATATATGGATGGACTCGAATAAATATCCGTAAAACTATCGGGATTTTATCTTTCTTTTATCATCTATGAGCCGCATTCAGGGTATTCCATCTCGTAGCAGGGTATGCCTCTTTTGTGAGGTACTTTTTTCCGTAAGAAGGACAGAGACAGTTACCTCCAGGTCCTGCAGAACTGGCACCTCTACCCTGTCCACGTCCCTGACCTCTTTCGCCTGAATCCGGCGATCCAGTTCCGTCTCCTTTGGCAAGCTTTCTCAGCTCCTTTTAGGTCTAGATCATCAATTTTTTATTCACTTTTCCTAATCTTTAAGTTCATCTAACTTATCTAAAACTCTATCCCATAGAGATACGATACTATCATAGATCTCAGAGCCTTCAGCATCCTCAAATTCTACTATACTTTTCCCCTGGATCATGGCTTCTGTTACCATTTTATCGTAGGGAAGTTCAGCGGCTAACGTTATTGAATTCTCTTCGCAGAAGTCTTTTATCCTCTCCGTGATATCTAGATTTAAGTCGTATTTGTTCACAACAACACAGGTGTGTATATCGAAATGTTCCACCATCTCGTAAACCCTCTTTAGGTCGTGAATACCTGATAATGTCGGTTCGGTCACAAGCACGACGAGATCAGTGCCGCTTATAGACGCTATGACCGGGCACCCTATACCTGGGGACCCGTCTATGAGTATCAGACCCTTACCCAGTTCACCGGCCTTTCTTCGGCTCGAATCTTTTACTTTGGTCACCAGCTTACCAGAAGCTTCCTCGCCGATACCCAGTTTAGCATGCACCATGGGACCGTACCTCGTTCTCGATTCGTAGACCTCTCCGGTGACTATCTCTTTAAGTTTCAACACGTCCACCGGACAGGCGTACACACATGCCCCACAACCCTCACATTTTAACTCGTCTATCTCGTAATCATCAGTAACCGCGTCGAACCTGCACACCTCTTCACACTTTCCGCATTCGATACATCCAGGCTCTTTTAGTGCAACTTGGGAGCCGGAGAATTCTTCAGTCTTTTCCACGGTCGGGTCCAGTATCAGGTGAAGGTTCGAGGCGTCCACATCGCAGTCAGCCAAAAGCAGGTTCTGGGCCAGTGAGGCGAATGAGGCGGTTATAGTCGTTTTTCCCGTGCCACCTTTTCCGCTGATCACCGCGATCTCTGAGATGTCATTACCACTCATCCTTCCACCCCGTTCTTCTGTTCTTTTACCGTTTTTTCTATCTTAGAAAACATCCTTTTGAATCTATCTCTGTACTCGGGCATCTCTACCACGAAGGGAACGCCGTTGGAGTAAAGTTTAGCTATCTTCATGTCCTGAGGTATTGTCATCAAGATCGGTATCTCTTCATCCTTGCAGTATTCTTCCACACCATCGTAACCAGTTCCACTCATGTTGATTATGACGCCGAAAGGTATGTTCATCTTTCTAACCACTTCCACGGATAGTTTCAGGTCGTGCAGTCCGAAGGGTGTAGGTTCGGTGACTAGGGCTGTAAAATCTACACCGCTCAGCGACTCTATAACGGGACAGCCAGTTCCCGGCGGCACGTCCAAGATATCGATCCTATCTTTGTCTCTCTCACCTACCTCATATTCCCTTTCCGTGTATTTCTTCAATCCACTGATCAGCGGTGTGGACAGTGCCTCACCGACATCCAGCACACCCTGGTAGAAATCGATATTGCTGCTGTTGAACTCCGCCATCCCCTTTTCTATCACTCCGATCCTTCTACCTTTTTCACTTATCGCATTTACAGGACATCCCATGGAACACAATCCACAGGCATGGCAGAGCTCTTCGAAAACCATGACCTGGTCTTTTAGAACAGCGAGTGCATTGAACTCACACAGCTCGGCACATCTTCCGCAGTGAGTACATGTTTCTTCATCGATGACCGGCATCCGCATCTCCAGCTCTTCGATTACTTCTGTTTCCACGTTCAAAAATATGTTGGAATTCGGCTCTTCCACGTCGCAGTCGAACAGACTGACATCTCTTTCCAAAGATAGTGCCATATTGACGGCCACCGTGGTCTTTCCAGTTCCACCTTTCCCGCTGGCTACAGCTATCTTAATATGATCACAACTTTTTCTTTTTTGATATCAGACCTTTACTTTCAGACCCACATAACAGCTCATATATTCATCTGGGAATTTTTTCCGTATCTTCTTCTTATACTCCGTGCAGTGGCATGGTATGATCTGCTCTAAATCTTTCATGATCTCGAACTTATCGAAACCGTGAAAGCCACCCATAACTCCATAGATATCTCCGAACTCTGAGGCCCGTTCCATTATATTATCCAGCCCTGGATGGGCGCATCCAGTGAGCACGAAAAGTCCTTTTTCTCTCTTTATCATAAGCGATTGTTCATTTTTCTTTCCCGGTAGCTCTCCGGTACTCATTATATCTTTAGTGATACCTACTGGTTCATTCACATCGATGACCTCTACATTTTCACCCATCTTTTTTATCTCAATTTTAGTACCTCTGCTGAATGATGATGGTATGAAAACTTCTACATCTCCTGATATATCTGGCAGTACTGCTGAGAGTCCGCCGATATGGTCACCGTGCTCGTGGGACAGGACGACCTTGTCTACGCTTCCCGCATCTATATCCAGAATATCCATATTGTTGCTAAGTAGCTTCGGCTTTGTTCCAGTATCGAACAGTACGTTCTCATTTCCCTCGATAAGAGCCGAGAAACCCCAGTCGCTCTTCAGTTCTTTTCTATTTGGATTTTTATCATTATCATAAACTACTGTTATCAGCATGGATTTTTTCTAATGATGTCCGTGATCACAGGCCTCTGCTTTACTAGCCTCTTCCAATTCGCTGTTCTTCCACTGTTCGATGGCATCTCCAACAGTTCCGGAAGCTCCGCAGTACACCTTTATACCTATTCTGTTGAACATATCGACTGCGCGCCTTCCTAGATTGCCGGCGAGCATCACATCGACGCCTTCCTCTGCCATCAGCTCAGGCGGCTTACCGCTGCCGCCCATGTGTTCACTGGTATTGTTCACGGTCTTCATCTCGTCGGTCTCGTCGTCGTAAACGACAAAAGCCAGCGCTCTTCCGAAGTGTGAACTCACTTTCTCGTCTTTACCTCTATCTCCTATGCATGGTATGCTCACTTTCATCTTTTTCTACCTCCTTTTTTACCTTTACCTCTACCACGGCCACTCTTATCTCCGAAGTGTCCAGGAACGGTCTGGTCGTTTAAACTTTTCAACTCATCTTCTTTTAATCTCCCTACCGCTTCTTTTATCGGTCCTGATGCCTTATATACATCGATACCGGCGGATTCTAGGATCTGAAAGGCATTCGGCCCGACGTTGCCCGTTATGAGAGCTTCTGCACCATTATTAGCTATTGTTTGAGCGGCTTGGACCCCTGCTCCGCCCATGGCATCTTTATACTCGTTCTCAACCGACTCGTATTCCATGGTCTCGGTATCGACGAAAACGAAGAACGGGCACCTTCCAAATCTCGATTCGACCACGTCATCTATACTCGGTCCGTCAGAAGATACTGCTATTTTCATCTAATCACCTATATTATCTTTTATTTTTCCAACTATATTCTTAAATGCCTTTGTAGATTCAGAATCGATTTTGATAAAAGATATTCCCCTTTCTCCACTTTTCATGATCTCTGGATCTATAGGAATACTACCAAGATATGGAATATCTAAATCTTGTGACATCTTTTCTCCCCCTCCTTTTCCAAAGAGTTTTATCTCTTCACCACAATTTGGACAAACCAGACTGTCCATATTTTCAACCACTCCTAGAACTTTCATATCGAGTTTTTTTGCGAAATTAATAGATTTTCTAACAGCTTGTAAAGCAACGTCCTGTGGTGTTGTGACTATAACTACTCCATCTATATCTGGAATTTGCTGAGCTATACTCAAGGGTTCATCACCGGTGCCTGGAGGAAGGTCAATAATCATGTAATCGATGCCATCCCATTCAACATCTTCCAACATTTGGTTGATCATCTTCATCTTCATCGGCCCTCTCCAAATCACAGCGGAATCGTCGTTAGGTAAAAGAAAATCCATTGAAAAAACCTTGAGATGATCATTTACTGAAACCGGTTCTATCTTATCTTGATCAGGTGTAAGTTTTTCTCCTTTGACACCAAGCATTTTTGGGATCGTTGGACCGTGAAAATCACTGTCAAAAACACCCACTTTACTTCCATCCTCCGACAAAGAAAATGATAGGTTCGCAGCAACTGTACTTTTTCCAACTCCACCTTTACCGCTCATCACAACTATCTTTTTCATACCCTACTCACATGTGTAAGCATACTAAAAACTTTTGGTACACCTAACTTCTATGCGAACAGTTTTTTATCATAAGAAAAAAAAGAAAAAGGGTTTCGGTATTAGATCACACACCCCATTTTTTACTTATCCAGATGGACGTCCATCTGTGGATAAGGGATGTTCAAACCAGCTTCGTCGTATCCTTCTTTAAGCTGTTTCTGCAGGTCAAAGAATGTGTTCCAGTAGTCATCTGTTTTCACCCAAGGTCTTACCGTCAATCCCACAAAAGAATCATCCATAGATTTCACTTTTACTTGTGGTTCCGGCTCGTCTAGTACTTTTGGATGAGTCTTCAGTATATCTAAAGATGTCTTTATAGCCAAGTCTAAATCGTCATCGTACCCCACACCTGTTTCTATATCTACCCTTCTAGTCTTGTTGTGGGTATAATTCACTATATTGCTGCCCCATACGAGTTTATTGGGTATGACGATGTGTTTGTTATCTTTAGTATCTAACTCAGTCAGACTTATACCAACACTCTTGATAACACCTTCTTCTCCGTTGACCTTCACATAATGTCTAGACCTGAAAGGCTTTGTGATGGCGATCATCACGCCGGAGGCTATGTTACTCAAAGTATCCCCCAACGCAAAACCCAGGACAAAACCTAACACCACTGATAAACTTATCAAGGCCGCTCCTACCTGTACACCTAGGAACGATAAAGACACACCGATAACGAAAACGTACAACACGATTCTCAAAATACGCGTTGTGAATTCAGTAAGAATTTTTCGTATATCGTTTCTAAGCATAGCGTTCTTTATCATTCTAGATACTACTTTTACCAGTATCAGACCAACTACCAGTGTTATTACGAATAAAATCAAATTCCATAGGCTTAATCCCAGGTAAGGTAACTCTTCTTGAAGTCCGTAACCAGCTATCTCCATATATTTTCACCGACTAAAAATGACATTAGTACTATTTCAAACCTTCTATTTTAATCAAAATACGGGAAAGTTTTTTAATAGTACTACAGTTTTTTGCACCTCAGATGGCGAAAAGAAAGAAAAGAGACAAGGAAGAAGATGAGGAATTCGAATACGAGTTCCCCGAATTCGATAGAAAAGGGTACATGCTTGATGAGTTAAGGAAAGGCAAGTGTGTTTACATAAGTGTAGCCTTGGCTCCTGTTTTTTCAATAATCGCACACTATATTTTCATGTATTCAGGACATCAGGCACTGTTAGGTTTTCTAGTAGGGTTAACTGGCATAGGACTTCTTAAAACCCTCTTCCAGATCGCAGGAATAGACATCACAGAGTTGGGTAAGAAGGAATGGGCGTTGAGCGCGGCGATGTATTTTTTTACCTTTCTAGCAGTATGGGTTATCTTGATGAATCCACCATTCAGCGATTTTGCGGCTCCTACGTTAAATGAGGTGGAATTGGAATTTGAAGATGATGGTGAGATTCTAGAACACGATAACGTGACCGCGGGTAAAGAATATAATGTTACAATAATAGCCACCATATCCGATAATGTAGAGGTGGACCACGATAGCGTACAGGTCTACATCGACGGTGATTGGCACGATATGGAATGGGAAACCGATACCCATAATTATAGTCTGACGTTTGAATCTACAAGAGTGGATGATAGAAGCATGTCGGTGAGGTTTTACATGCAGGATGTTAACGGAAACGAGAAAGACGTTTCTCACAGTTTCCCTTTCCACTTTATTCCATAATTTGACGAAAAATCTTTTATAAAATTTCGATGTCTTATTAACGGAGAATTTGATGTCTGACGAAATAATTTTGACCGTAAAAGAGGCTCCACAAGAGGACATCGGTAGGAACAGAGCTAGGATCGGACCAAAGACCCGTATGGAGCTGGAAGTTGACGTTGGCGACGTTATAATGATTAAAGGGGAGAAGGATACTGTTGCCAAAATATTCAGACTCCATTCTGAAGATGAGGGCCAAGGGATAATACGTGTAGATGGTTTAGTAAGAAAGAATGCTAAGGTTTCATTAGGGGATAGGGTCAAGGTAAAAAAAGTAGAAACTGTTCCTGCCAAGAAAGTCGTTATAGCTCCTGTCATCGAAGAGGGAAACCGGCTCAGATTCGGTGAGGGTATAGAATCTTACGTTAAAAAAAGATTACTCGATAGACCAATAATGGCAGGCGATGCTATCGTCGTCCCGGGGATAGCACTTATGGGCGGCAGTGTTCCGTTTATGGTTATCACCACAAATCCCATAGAGCCAGTTGAGGTGAATGAAGAGACAGAGGTCGTAGTTAAAGAGGAGCCAGTAAGTGAATCTGAGATAATCGGAGCTACGAAGGTTACTTACGAGGATGTAGGAGGTTTGGACGAAGAGCTAAAGAGAGTTAGAGAGATGATAGAGCTCCCACTTAAACACCCTAATCTGTTCGATAGATTAGGTATCGACCCGCCTAAAGGGGTATTATTGTATGGTCCGCCAGGCACGGGTAAAACCTGGATAGCTAAAGCTGTAGCAAATGAAGCTGGAGCAAATTTTTTCTCGGTTCAGGGCCCCGAGATCATGTCCAAATATTATGGTCAGAGTGAGGGAAAATTGAGAGAAAAGTTCGAGGAGGCTGAAGAACAGTCGCCATCTATCATTTTCATCGACGAATTAGATTCAATCGCACCTAAACGGGACGATGTTAAGGGAGAAGTTGAAAGGCGTGTAGTGGCTCAGCTACTGACATTGATGGACGGTTTGACTCAGAGAGGTGAAACGATTGTAATAGCAGCTACAAATCGTGAGAGTGCCATCGATCCCGCCTTGAGACGTCCCGGACGTTTCGATAGAGAGATCGAGATCGGTCTTCCGGATAAGGACGGTAGGTTGGAGATATTACAGATACATACCAGGAGTATGCCCATAGCTGAAGATGTTGACCTAGGGAGGTTAGCAGAGATGACACACGGATTTGCCGGTGCAGATGTAGAATCATTGGCTAAAGAAGCTGCCATGAGAGCTCTTAGGAGATATACTCCAGAATTTGATCTCGATGAACCTATACCTAGCAATATCTTAGAAAAGATGGAGGTCAACTACAAAGACTTTCAAAATGCGCTTCGCGAGATAGAACCCAGCAGTTTAAGGGAGATCATGGTCGAGGTACCAGAGGTTTCGTGGGATGATATTGGAGGTCTGTATGAGATAAAAGAGAGATTGAGCGATTCTGTAGAAAGGCCAATAAAAGAACCCGAGTCGTTCACTGAGATGGGCATTTCCCCTCCGAAAGGTATACTACTCTACGGTCCACCAGGAACGGGTAAGACGATGCTTGCTCAGGCAGTAGCCTACGAAAGCGGTGCCAATTTTATTTCTGTGAAGGGTCCCGAGATCCTATCTAAATGGGTCGGTGACAGTGAGAAGGCCATCAGAGAGATATTCAAGAAGGCCCGACAGGCAGCCCCCTCGATCATATTTTTGGATGAGTTAGACGCTTTGGCCCCTGAAAGAGGAGACGATGGAAGGGAAAACGTAACAGATAGGATAGTGAATCAACTGCTTACGAGTTTTGACAGTATCGAACCTAACACGGGGATAATCGTTTTGGGTGCTACCAACCGTCCTGATAAAATCGACACTGCCTTGCTGAGAGTGGGGAGATTCGATCATTCTTTGAACGTTTCGATACCTGATAAAGATGCTAGGAAAGAAGTTTTCATGATACATACAGGTCGGATGCCTCTAGCTGACGATGTTGATTTTGAAAAGTTAGTGAGAAGAACGGATCAATATGTTGGTGCTGATATAGAATCAATATGTAGGGAGGCCGGACTTTTAGCAATCAAAGACGGTTCCAAGGAAGTGGATGCGAAACATTTCGATAAAGTTATCGATGAATCGATACCATCTGTTGATCAAGATGTTTTAGATATGTACAAAGACCTAGAGGAGATGATGCAAAAGACCGTTAGGAGGAAGAAAGATTATAATGGGGTTGAATTATACAGGTAATGTAATTAGGATTGAGATATCGAATGGAGGTATTAAGATATGAAAAAATTCGTGACCGAGTTACGTGGTAAGACCGTGATGACGAACGACGGACAAATATTGGGTATGATAGACAACTTTGTGGTTAATACGGAATCTGGTGATATGGAGCATGTGTTAGTTACTCCCGCCGAGGAGATCGAACCACGATTATTCGATACTGATGCTGAGGGACGGCTGGTCTTACCGTTCAAGGGCATGAAAGCCGTTCGAGACGTTGTTGTCATGGAAAATATCAGTATGGAATGAACTGGATAGAATATATCTAAATCAATGTTTAACTTAATCTAGGTTTGCCTTAATTTAATTTATGTTTTGTAAGGAAGGTTGTAAGGAAGGGTTCAGATGAATAGTAGTTTTAAAGATAGGATGGAAAAACTGGGTATTACCCCATCCCGATCCTTGAGCCAGAATTTCTTGATGGATGAGTCTATAGCGGATAGGATGATCGAGGCCGCGAATATATCTAAAAAAGAAACTGTATTAGAGGTAGGCCCCGGACTTGGAATCTTGACTGAAAGATTAGAACCCTCAGCTGGGGAACTGATACTTATCGAGAAAGATGACAATTTGTATGAGTATCTTAAAGGGGAATTCTCCTCCGAGAATGTTAAAATTATACACGGAGATGTTTTAGATATAGCGTTGCCGAAGTTTGATAAAGTGGTATCGAACCTCCCCTTTTCTATCTCATCGCCCATTACTTTTAAACTATTAGAGAGGGATTTTAAAAGTGGTATTTTGACATACCAGAAAGAGTACGCCGATAGGATGATAGCAAAGTATGGTGAAAAGAATTACTCTAGGTTATCAGTTATGGTGAGTACTCATGCAGAGGTTGAGAAACTGTTCAATATACGTAAAGATAAGTTTTATCCGAATCCAAAAGTCGATGCAACCGTTCTCAGATTAATTCCAAAAAAACCCACTTTTGATTTAAAGTATCCAGAAATTTTTTCTGAAGTCGTCCGACAGCTCTTCAGTTATAGGAGAAAAATGATCCGAAACGCTTTAAATGCCGGTTTTGGAATCGAAAAAAATAAAGATATTCCTTACCAGAATAAGCGAGTAGGCAATCTTAAGCCAGAGCAAATAAACGAGATCACGAATTATCTAGTAGAAAAGGATTTTTTATAGTTTTAATCGAATTCTATTCCACATTTCGGACAGAATTTTACGTCTTCGTCGACTTCAGCTCCACAATCTGGACACTCATATGCTGATGGAGAAAGTTCATATCCACATCTAGGACAGAAATTGTCGTTATCTTTTACTTCTCTACCACACGAAGGACAACTCAGGGTTTTCACCATCTCTGTGCCGCATTTCGGACAGAAATTATCGCCCGCCGTTCCTGCGTAACCACAGTCTGGACAGTTCACCGACTCTTTGGATACGTGTTTTTCTTCAATCGTGCTTTCTTCCACATCTTCTTCTATCTTTTTTATCACAGTATCTCTTTTGATCATCTTTTCAGTCGATCCTTCAGATCCACCTTTACTCTCAGTTTCCTTTTTTCCGATCTTTCTGAATTTGATAAGCCCGGCTTTATCTTCATCCACCGCCTTTTTACATTTTAATGACAGTCTTAACGCCTCCGTATATTCTTCATTATCAAAACTCAATTTCGCCTTTTCTAACAGTTTCTCAGCTTCAACCCCGCCACCTTCCCTTTCAAGCATATCAGTGGCCTGCTGTATCTCAAATTTAGATTCTAAATAATTTTCAGGTAGATTTTGGATCTTCTCTTTTTGTTTCCTTAGTTCTTCGCTTTTTGCTTTAAATTCCTCACTGCCCTCTTTACTTTCTAAGGATTCTATTTCATCTAGTGTGTAAGCTTTTTTCATTTTTGGATCCTCCTCTTTACTATTAGCTCTACTATTTTTCAGTAATGTTTTCTCAGAACCACCTTTTACAGTCGTCCCCTTTTCTAACTTTGATTTAGCCTCTTCAGCTAGTGAGGTCGCTTTAGAATAATTCCCAGATCGTAGAGCTATTTCCGCTCTATCTATTGTAACTTCTGCATCGCTGGTGTCCTTTCCGCTCCTTTTCATAACATTTATGATACTTTTAGTACTCTTGACTTTATTGTACGCCTCATCTTCCTTATCCAAGCTGGAAGATTTACGAACCTTAGCTACTCTCTTATCTTTGGTTTTCTCTAGATACAAAAGTATCGCTGCCGAGAACCCGATAAGGGTTATAATCACGATAATAAGAAACCAAATTGGATCTACAGTCATGTTACGTATAAATTAAAGTCGTAGTTGAAATATAACAGTTTCGCTTTTGTTTTTAAAACAGATAAATGGGCATAAGATTTTAAAGAGGCGGCTTTTTGAGGGTACTTGATGCAGGAATTAATAGGCGTAATATTTGCATTTATGGTTCTAGGTATCCTTATTTATAAAAAGGTGGGGTTCGGATACTCTATTTTGATAGCGGTAGGGGTTTTACTTGCCATATCTAATCCCACTATCGAAGGGCTGAGATGGCTTTTAGAGATATCATTGGAATTCGAAACTCTCGAGCTTATTCTGATTATCAATATGATAGCATTTATGGGATTTCTTTACAGTGATTCTGGCCAGGTCCTAAGGATGATCAAGGAACTCAGAGGTACTGTGCCGGATAGGCGTTTGGTCATAGCATCTATACCCGCCATATTTGGATTGATGCCCATGCCTGGTGGTGCTCTCGTATCGGCCCCTATGATTGATGACGAAGGGGACAAATTGAACGTGGACCCGGTTCATAAGACATTTTTGAACTGGTGGTTCAGACATATATGGTTCACCATTTATCCCCTATCTTTAGGTTTGATTTTAGCTTCCAGTATAACCGGTGTAAGCCTTTATAGGATAGCCCTGTATAATACACCGGTCTTCGCTGTCCAAATAATCTGTGGTGTTATATGGGGTATAGGAGGTATAGAATCTGTAAAATCAGAGAACTTATCTACGAATCCTTTGATGCTTATATGGGAGTTATCGCCCATACTCATCGCTCTTTTATTGAACATTTTGCTCGGGATACCCTTTTACCTCTCTCTTCCAGTAGCGATACTGTTCTTACTCTTCCAGAATCGTGACGAATATACTCTTTCAGATATTCCTGTAACCTTGAAAAAAGGACTTTCTTCTAATCTCCTTTTAGCTGCCTATGGTATCATGCTCTTCAAAGGTATAATCGAGAGGACCAATGGAATAGCTCCGGCGGTCTCCTCCCTCCAGAATCACATCCCCGTTTTTATGGTGGTGATTTTAGTAGCCTTAGCTATCGGTATGTTCTTAGGACATCTACCCAGCGCGGTGGGTATCGGAGTTCCCGTGCTCGTGCCTCTAATATCAGTGGTATCAGTGAGAACGGTTGGAGTCATATTTTTATTCACCTTTTTGGGCTACTTCCTCAGTCCTATCCATCTTTGCATAATCCTTACCATAGAATATTTTGGAACCGATCTTAAAGAATTTTACAGTCATGTCTGGAAACCGACAATCGTATTGATAATCTTTATATTTGTATGGATAACTGTTTCCGGTGCTATATTTTTATTTTAAAAAATATAAATAAAGGTGTTTTAGTTTTCCTTCTTCTCTCTGATCCTTTCGATGAGAAGCGGGATTATTTCTTTTAGATCTCCAACGATGCCTATGTCAGCCATATCGAAGATAGGGGCATCTGGATTCTTGTTTATTGCAATGATGGTCTTAGCGCCTCTTATCCCGACACGATGCTGTACAGCCCCAGAAACACCACACACTATGTATAGGTCAGGTGAAACCGTTTTTCCACTTTGACCGACTTGGTGTGATTTGGGCATTATGTCCTCTTCCACTATCGGCCGACTGCAGCCAACTGCAGCGTCCAATTCATCTGCCAATTCCTGAAGAAGTTCGAAATCTTTAGCGCAGTTACCCACACCTCTGCCTCCTGATACGATCCTATCTGCCTCTTCGACCGATAGAACACCCCTATCTTCGGGTTCTAGTACTTCTAGAACCTCAGTGGTGATGGAGTTCTTATCGATCTTCACTTTTTCTTCTATCAACTTATAATCCCTATCTGGTTCATGTTCCATGGGTTCCATGACATGCGGTCTAACGGTAGCCATCTGTGGCCTAGTGTTCGGACAGACTATATCAGCCATGACATTACCTCCGAAGGCTGGCCTCGTCTGCAGGAGTACCTTTTGTCCTTCAATTTCTTTTATGGAAAGTCCTGTGCAGTCAGCGGTCAATCCTAAACCTATGTGTCCTGCAACAGAAGGAGCTAGATCCCTACCTAGATGTGTCGCACCGTATATGAAAACGCTTGGCTTATATCTCGAGATCAAGGTAGTCAATGCGGTGGTATATGCTTCAGTAGTATAATCCTTCAAAGCTTTATCATCTACGACGTATACTTTTTCAGCACCATATGCCGCCAATTCATCAGCTAGATTTTTTATATCGTGTCCCAACAGTACTGCACAGAGCTCTTCTCCGAGTTCGTCAGCCAACTCTCTACCTTTCCCGAGTAGTTGTGGACCTGTAGCTTTTAGTTCACCTTCATGCTGTTCAGCAAAAACCCATACGCCACTGTATTCCGAGAAATCAGCCCTTTGAGCTTTGAGTTCAGGCTCGATGGCATCAACGGGACAAGCCGTCACGCATGCGCTGCATGATGTACAGAGTTCTTCATCCAATTTGGCGACTCCGTCTTCCATGTACAGTGCATCCACAGGGCAGACCTTCACACACTTCTCACAACCCGTACAGGAATCTGTATCGATGATTATCATAGTATCCCCTCCTCTTCCATGAATTCGACCATTTTTTCAACGGATATCTCAGGTTTATCATCGATCTTGATACCTTCACCCTTTGGAGGAGGTGAATACGTTTTAACCACCACACTCTCAGAACCGTCTAGACCGTACTCTTCTTCTTTACCTCCAAGGTCTTCGAAGGACCATTCGTCTAGGGTTTTCTTTTTTGCTTTCATTATGTCCCGAACGTTTGGGATTTTAGGCTCAAATCCCGGTTCGGGCATACATGCTATTACCGCCGGTAGTTCAGCTTTGATTCTTACGTGGCCTTCGTCTGTTTCCTTTTTACAGATTATATGTCCACTATCTTTATTCACTTCTTCGATCTCGGCGACGAAAGTCAATTGAGATATGCCTAATTGGGCAGCAACTTCAGGTCCTACCTGTGCAGTATTCCCATCAGATGCTTCCTGGCCGCAGAATACTACATCGATATCCCCTAGTTTTTTGACCGCTCTTCCCAAAGTGACAGCTGTAGCCCAAGTATCAGCTCCAGCAAAAACACGGTCCGTGAGAAGTACTGCACGGTCCGCACCGATGGCTAGACATTTTTTAAGTGCATCTTTTGCTTGAGGTGGGCCCATGCTGACCGCTATTATCTCGACATCTTCCTCGATATCATCCTTAAGAGCAATAGCCTCATTCAGTGCGAACTCGTCGAATGCGTTGAGTACTGAAGGCACACCTTCTCGTATTATAGTGCCTGTTTCTTCATCTACTTCAACTTCGGTCGTATCTGGGACTTGTTTTACCAGGACTGCGAATCGCATCATCTCACCTGAATACTTCACTTATTTGTATGGTATGTAATCTTTACCGAGGGTTTCTCTTGCAATAACTAACTTCTGGATGTTTGCTCCACCTTCTGCGCCTACACAGTAAGACATCACACCTCTCCAAGCAGTTTCGAATATGTATTCAGAACTGTACCCAGCCGCTCCGAGCCAGTGCATCGCATCATCCGCTGTATCTTTAGCGAGATGAGGCACCTTGTATTTTATCATGGATATCCATTTTGCTATCTCAGTCGGCTTGTAAGTCGTAGCTTTACCTGTCTTTTCGACCCAACCTTCCTCATCGTATCTCTTGTCCTGCATCCTAGCGACTTTCTTGACCATCAAGTCACTAGCTTCCATCTCGGTGTATCTCTCTACGAATGGAAACTGTATTCCTTCGTACTTAGCTAACGGTCTTCCGAAGGTTTCTCTTTCTTTGATGTAATCTGCCGCTTCTTCCAAGATCCTTCTCGTGACCCCCACCGAGCTTGCACCGATAAGTATCCGCGCGTTATCGAAACCCTCCATGGTGTAGTAAAAGCCCTTTCCTTCTTCTCCCAGCATGTATTCATCGGGTATCCTCACGTCTTCCATTATGAATCCGGAAGTCGATAAAGAACCTCTACCAGCGTCATCGTAAGGTTCCTGTGGTTGAACACCGTCTGCATCGATGGGTACGAAGAAGGCTGTCATGTTCTTGTGAGGTGCCTCTGGAATCTTCGGTCCTGTTCTGACGTTAACCCAGTACCCCCCTCCCAATTTCCTGCATTCTTCGACTCCGCTGATGAATGTTTTCTCACCGTTCAAGATCCATTCATCACCGTCTTTTTCAGCAGTAGATTCGAATCCTGCCACGTCGGATCCACCCTTTGGTTCAGTGGTGGCTATCCCGATGAATTTTTTGCCTTGTATGGCGGGTTTTACATAATTCTCTCTGATAACCTCATTGGCATAGCGATTTATGGTGAAACCCCAACCAGTTTCGACTGCCATAAATCCCGCTGCTGTGGCTATACTTGGGTCTATATAACCAAGCTGTTCTGCTATGACCATCTGATCACTCCACTTTAATCCCATTCCACCCTGCTCTTCAGGAACGGTTCCCATGATGAGTCCCAACCCGGCTAATCCTTCTATTAACTCCTGGGGATATGGGTAGCCTTCCCTGTTGATCTTGATAACCTTTTCAAGGGGAAGATTTCTCTCAGCCCAATCAAGAATGCTCTCTTTGAATAATTTCTGCTCCTCCGTTAGATCTCTATCATCGGATAGTTTAGTTCTTGCCATGATAACACCTTTTTGTTAATCGCTGAAAAATATCGCATATATTATAAGGTTTCCCTCGACGCATGTCTATAAAATTTAGTAGCCCTCTTCTATCTCACAGTATTCGCAGTCTTCCTCACAAGGCTCGATATGGATCTGAATTTTTACATCACCGGGTAATTCATTTTTTAAAATATTCTTTATATCTTCTTCTATCTCGGTAACTTTTTCATGAGCATCCCCTACCTCTGT
The DNA here is from genome assembly GCA_048622455.1 of Candidatus Saliniplasma sp. Lineage (GTDB taxonomy): Archaea > Thermoplasmatota > Thermoplasmata > Halarchaeoplasmatales > Halarchaeoplasmataceae > Saliniplasma. Next base: position 15,552 of record JBMCUO010000029.1, read on the forward strand.
ATGTTTAGGCACTATCAAATGGAACGATATCAAAATACTTTTTCCAGTTTCAGAGATATCTATATGATGGGTATTTTTCACATCTTTCCGTTTCTTGACCACCTCGAGGATTTCATTTTTTATTTTCTTAACAGGTAGTTTCCACGGATCAAAATGGATTTCTACATCAGCGTTAAATTCCTTCTCGAGTTTGATTTCTAGTTCATGTGCTATTTCATGGCCTTTCATGGTCGTACCGGGTTCTGAGTGCATATGTAAAGAAATAGCTTTTTTATCCCCATATTCATGAACGTTTATATTGTGTATGTCGGTAACTCCTGGATGTTTCAAAGAGATATTTTCAATCTTATCTAAGAAATCCTGAGAAGGTTTTTTACCCAACAGTTTATTGGCGCCCTTCTTGATGTAAAATCCTCCTATATATCCCAATAGTAAAGCTATACCTACCCCTGCTAAAGGATCCAAAAATCGAAGCCCCCTCTCCGAGCCGTAGACCGCCCCTATTACAAGTATAGTAGTTATAGCATCACCTCTGTGATGCCAGGCATCAGCCTTTAAAGGATCGGACCCAGTTTTTTTACCGACAAAGTAACTGATTTCCCCTATGATCTCTTTAGCCACTGCAGTTAAAAATATGTAGAAATAGAAAGTCCGCCCCATGATAATCGGTTCTGGTCCGGTTAGGAGTGATCGAATGCCATCTGATAAAAATGTGATAGCCGCTAGAACCAGTATTATCCCCACTGAAAGAACAGCTATCTGATCAGCTCTTCCGTGTCCAAAAGGATGTTCGTCATCTGCTGGTTTTTCAGCGATGTAAAGTCCCAACAAAACCGCTATAGAACTAGCACTATCTGAAAGACTGTGCATGGAATCGGATAATAGGGCTAAACTCCCGACACTGAGTCCTATAAGAACTTTGACTAGAAATATGACTATATTTAATAGGATACTCGAAGTAGCAACTATCTTTCCTTTACCGTACTTAGTCACCATGCGGTATATAGAAAGGAGTCCATGTGAGTTATATTTTATTGTGTTCGACAACTTTATACTGAACTAATCTATAACAGTTCTAAAGGTGGATAGAAATGGATTTGGGATTAGAGGGAAATACTGCGCTGATATTAGCTTCTAGCAGTGGTTTGGGTAAGGCCTCTGCTAAGGCATTAGCTATGGAAGGTGTTAACGTAGTGATAAACGGAAGGGACCGAGAGAAGCTCAAGGAGACTGAACAGGAGATTAATGCAGTAGCTGCAGGGGAAGTACTAGCTCAGCATGGTGACATCACAAACTATGACGATATCAAAAATTTAGTCGAAAGTACGGTTATAGAATTCAAAGGTATGGATCATCTGGTGACATGTGCTGGTGGTCCTCCTAGCAAACCTTTCTTGCAGACTTCGGATGAAGAGTGGTACTACTCCTTCGACCTATTAGTAATGAGTGTGGTCAGGGTTATTAGAGAATCTGTTAAATATCTCAGAGAGAGCGATGTGGGTACTATCGTCAACATAACGTCAATCAGCGTGAAGGAGGCACTGGAATCCTTAGTTCTTTCAAATTCAGTCCGTATGGCTGTCATAGGTCTTGAGAAGACCTTATCGAGAGAATTGGGACCTGATATAAGGGTTAATTCAGTTCTACCCGGACCCCACGAAACTGGTCGTATCATGGACCTAGTTGAAGATGCGGTGGAAAGAGGTGATTTCGAGGATTACGACGAGGGTCTTGAATCTTGGACCCATGGCGTACCTTTGGAGAGGATAGGTCGGCCCGAAGAATTGGGTGATGTAGTGGCATTTTTATGTTCTGAGAGATCAAGTTATTTAGACGGTGTAGCTATTCCTATCGATGGCGGGGGAAGCAAGTCGAACTTATAAAATAAAAAATAAAAAGTAAATTATCTATTGATGAGGGATATCATGATAAAAATAGGAACTTGTGGCTACAGATATTACAAACCTGGAAAAGATTGGGAGGATAATTATGGAAGCAAACTACAGGCTTACAGCCATACCTTTCCCTGTGTGGAACTTAACAAGACGTTTTACAAACTACCCATGGTAAAAACAGCTGAGAGATGGAGAGGGGAGGTCTATGATGATTTCGAATTTACAATGAAGGCTTGGCAGGCTCTGACTCACACCACTGATAGTCCATCATGGAGTAAAAATAAAGGATATTTAACAGCAGACCAAAGAAAAAATTTTGGTTATCTAAGACCCAATGAAGAGGTTTTAAATGCTTGGAAAGAAACGAAGAAAATCGCTGAAGCATTGGAAGCGAAAGCTGTGGTAATCCAAACACCTCCTAGCTTTGAGTGCACTGAAGAGAACAAAGAAAACATGTGCGAATTTTTCGAAAATATAGATAAAGGTGAACTTGAAATTGCCTGGGATCCACGGGGCGAATGGACTGACAACGAGGATGAGATCAGTAAGATATGCAATGAATTTAGTTTAATACATATAGTCGATATAATGAGGAAAAGGCCTGTTTCGGAACACGATATTTCTTATGTAAGATTACATGGTCTTAATGAAAATATATATGATTACGATTACAATTATTCACAACATGAATTGATGAAGTTGGCTGGAAGGTTGAAGGGTTTAGAGATGGAATTTGAAACGGTATACTGCATGTTCAATAACTTCGAGATGTTCGAGAACGCAAGTAGTTTAATAAAAATTTTAGAAAAATAGGAAAAGGGTTTTTTTCAGTCTTCTTCCAAGAGTTCCTTAACTTCTTCCTCGCCTTCCTCCATCATCTCTATCTGCTGTCTATCCAATCTTAATAGAAGGGTCTGGAACTCGCCGACATGTTCTTTTTCTTCTTTAGCTACATCTAACAGCACTTGTTTCAGATGTTTATTCTCCGTATAATCTGCCATCTGTTCGTAGAAGTTTATAGCATCCAGCTCAGCAGCTAGTGCGAACCTCAATATCTCTTTATCGGAATTTTCTTTCTTTAATTTCTTCAAATCTATCGGTTCTTTAGCGAACATATTATCACCATACTATATATTAGATATACATAAAATCTTTGGAATTGGCTTTATCCTTGTACTTCCTCCGACCCCTCGTTCATCTCGATTATCTTTTCTGCGAGTTCTTCTAGACTCTTGAGATCATCTTCAGTTGGATGTCCTTTTGCGATCACTGGTTCGATGAATTCTCCGTTAAAACTCTTCAAAAGCTCCTTTATCGTTTCCGGCATCCTGCCGCCCCAGCCGTAAGATCCTATTATCGATGCGAATTTTATTTTGGGTCTAAGTGCATTTGCCAGGTATGCGGCATAAACCGCTTTTGGATGAGGTCCCGCTAGAACAGTAGGAGTTCCAATTACCACAGTTGATGCATCTACAAGTGCCATAGCCAATTCCCCTATATCCGTAGTGGTGAGGTTAAAAGGTAAAACCTTGAAATTCTGCTCTGTTAGATGATCTACGAAGTGTTCAACCATCGTGTCCGTACTCCCGTGCATTGACACATACGGTACTACGACCTGAGGTTTTGCGGTATCCGAAACCCATTCTTTGTAAGCGTCAAGAATGAATTCTGGTTCGTTGTAGATCGGTCCGTGGCTGGTAGCTATTATATCTATTTTCATGTCCTCTAATTTTTCTAGATGCCCTTTAATCGATGTTCTGAAAGGCATCATTATCTCGGCATAATACCTCTTGGCGGAAAGATAGGTTTTCTTTTTATCTTCGGCAAAAAGATTACTAGTCGCTAAGTGAGATCCAAAGAAATCGCAGGAAAACAGTATCTTGTCCTCTTTTAGATACGTGACCATAGTTTCGGGCCAGTGTACCCACGGCATGTCCATGA
>JBMCUO010000030.1:0-19100 GCA_048622455.1 Candidatus Saliniplasma sp.
CTAGATTTTCGATATCATCTTGCATCTCTGGTATCTGCGGCAGATACAGTGCATAAACCATTGTCTCCGCTACGTCACCGTCGGGATGTTCAGCTTTCACTTCAAAGACGTTCTGTCCCTTGACCAATGTTGCTTCGTGTTCGAAGTAGCCCTCATCATCTGTGACTACCTCTTGACCATTTATGTAGACTGTTGAATCTAAATCGGTCTGGCCTTCGATTGTGAACTCCTCATCATACGTCAGGTTCTGGACTCCATAGTCTGGTGAGATTATCTCCAATTCAGCTTCAGGGGTATCAATCACGAAATTAACAGTTTCTGTATGTTGGTTTCCAGCATTATCTGTTGCTCGAATGTAAACGGTGTGTTCGCCGTCTGGGAGATTTGTGAAGTTGTGAGAGAATTCTAATGGCTCTTCTGGCATCACGTCCTCAGCAGCAACTGCTATCACTTTTCCATCTCTACCTCCGCTGTATACCGTTCCATCTGACTCAAATACCGATTGAACTGAACCATCGTGATGTTCATGTTGCCACAATTTTATTTGGCCATCTACATCAAATGCTATCACGCTCTCATCCAACGAACCGCTATATACCACTCCGTCGGATGCGGTGACGGAATTAACAGTTGCTTCGTGAAGATCATGCTGCCAAAGAATTTCACCATTATCAGCATCTACTGCTATTACTGTATCGTCCCGACCTCCTGAGTATAACACTCCATTTGACTCATAAACTGAGTGAACTGTTCCAACATGATGGTCGTGCTGCCAAAGAACATCATTAGTTTCGTGGTCATAGGCTATCACAGTCCCATCACGAGAGCTACTGTATACCACTCCATCTGATTCATGGACTGAATACACAGCATCATCGTGAAGCTGATGTTGCCACAGCAACTCACCATCTTCAGCATCAACTGCCATAACACGTCTTGGGACATACATTAAATCCCCGCCTTCACCGCTATATACCACTCCGTCGGATTCATAAACAGAATATACGGGATATTCATTGTGTTCATGCTGCCAAATAAGTTCTCCGTCAGCGGCGTCTACTGCAACTACTGTTCGATCGAAGGAACCGCTGTACACTACACCATCTGCTTCATGAACATCGTTAACCCGCTCTTCATGATACTCATGCTGCCAAAGAATCTCCTCGTTCTCGATGTCATATGCTATCACAGTATCATCCCATGCACCGCTGTAAACCACACCGTCTGATTGATAAACTGTTTGTACCCAATAATCATGTTCTTCGTGTTCCCAAAGTAAATCGGAAGGTTCATAAATTGGGTCCGGTTTCTCGTAATCATAATCGATCCACCCTTGGTCGTTTAATCGAATCTCGTATTTGTCGATTTCTGATATATCGTCTTCTCCTTTCCAAGTAACGTTTACCCAGTCTCTATCTAATGTCTCATCATCGTATGGCGATGTGATATCCACTAACGGGTCGGTTGTATCGAATACAACTATCACATGAGCAGTATACCGATTATCCGCTTGATCTGTGCCCCGGACTCTTATTATGTTCTCTCCTTCCTCTAGGCCAGTTAATGTATAAGACTCGCTTAATCCCACGTTTATCCATGGACCATTTTCTAATCGAACTTCGTAATAAGCTAGATCTATTTGTTCATCATAACCGTTCCATTCCAACTTTACCTCATCTTCGCCAAATACTTCGTCCATTTCTGGTCTTACCATCTCTACAACAGGACTCTGAGTGTTTACTGTAAACTCAACTGTATCAATCGCTTGGTTGCCTGCATTGTCCATAGCACGGACATCAAATACATACTCGCCGTCAGGTACACCTGAGATAAGAACCTCGGTTTCGTCGCCTACGTCAGTCCAATGTATAAGACCACTTAACCGGACTTCATAGTAATCTATTCCAGACATCACATCGTAACCATCCCATGCTACCACTACATTGCTATATCCTAGTATCTCATCATCTTCTGGCATGAATATATTCACTTCTGGATCGATCAAGTCCACCATAAAGGTCCATTCATCTGACCCTACAATATAGTCTCCGTCGTCAACTGTTACATACCACGAATGTTCTCCCATTATTAACTGATCCCACTCTACACTAGCTCTCTCGTTGGGATACACCTCTGTTACTTCATCTATCATGATATCTGTCTCAGCATCATAAAATGAGACATCCATCGGAGTATCGGAACAAGCGTGTGTAGCTTTAAAGCTCAATTCTGTTATCTCATGTTGTTCTACAGATATAGCAGATCCGTGTTCTGGTTCGGCCATCTTAGGAGGATATGGTGCTTCTAGTTCCTGTGCAGAATCACCTACTTTTTCTTCGATTTCATCATCGTTAACTGCTCTAACTGTGTACCACCATGTTATATCATCTTCAGTTCCTGCGCCTTCATCGAAATACCTGTAGTTCTCTAACCCTTCAGCATCAACACTATCTATGTGATCTCCAAGTTCGTCCTCACTCTCGGACCGGTAGATGTTATAACTCAAAACGTTGTCTTCTCCTGCACCATCGTCAGGACTTGCGTCCCAAGTCAAACGATTATCTGCGTGATACATCTCACCTTCGTAGGGCCGTATAGCTGTGACCTCTATATCGTCTATTCTCCAGCCTTCGTGATCAGCGTCCCAGTGATCCACTCCTGCACTCCAATTAAACTGGATTGTTTCTCCAATGTAATCATCTAGGTCTATCGTAACTTCATTCCAATCTTCTGATTCAGTCCAAGCTGGTTCTCCTGCCAAAGGATTATCGAATTCGTCTGAGATAATATTGGTGTAACCATCTTCCGGATGAACGATTTCCCAATCTTCTCCGTCAGTGGACACTCTCAAATTACCTCCGTCGTATCTGTAGTCAAAGTCCCTCCAGTGCTGGAATGTTAATTCCACTTCGGTAGAATCCTCTGGTATTTCAATTTCCGGTGAGATCAACCAGCTGAGTCCTCCACCATTTACTTCTTCGTAACCACTGTCTCCAAAGTCCCATGAATATTCACCAGCAAAAGACCCGTGATCTCTTACGCCCCATTCGTTAATTCCTTCGGGGTATTCACCTGTCTCATAGCCTTCTTCAGCCTCACCGTCCTTTAACACATCATGGAAAACCGTTTCTTCCTCTAGGGAAACAAAATCGACTTCTAGGTTCTCAGGCGGTTCGGCAGAGATTATTTCAAATTCATCGCTGAAACTTTCCGCGTATAGGTCGTACTCGTCCTCTAAATCAATTCTGATCAATGCTTCTTTTGATTGTACCGCAGGTATATTCCATTCATAGCTCTCATTGTCTTCCGTCTCTTCGGTTATGGGATTCCATGTTTCACCGCTATCGAGACTATACTCGAGTTCGACATTTGTTATTGAGCCATCACCTTCTGTCGTTTCCCACTCGATGATTTCTGTTGTATTGACATACCATACATCGCCTTCTTCTGGAGATGTAATCTCTACAGAGGGAGCCTCATACTCAGATATTACGAAGTAGTCACTCATATCACCGCCTACCGGTGCATCTGGTAATACAGGTTTCGGAATCGTTGTTACAGGTGGTGAACGTTCTCCTTCTCCCAGTTCGTTAACCGCAGATATCTCATAAGTGTACTCTTTCCAATTCTCTACATCCGTGTCTGCATAATATGTCCCATCGTCTGCCTCGGTATTGTAGGCTATCACGCTCTCATCCAACGAACCACTGTAAACGATCCCATCTGACTCAAATACTGACGTAACACCAGAATCGTGATGTTTATGCTGCCAAAGAACTTCTTCCTCTTCATAGTCATAAGCTTCTACGGTACTTTCATGCGGCGTCCAAGCATCTTTTACACTACTATAAACCACTCCATCCGATTCAAACACTGAGCTTACTTCATTATCAGGTATGTCCCTATCATGTTGCCATAGCAATTCACCATCGTCGGTATCTGCTGCTACGATATTAGCGTCTCTACGAGATCCACCGCTGTAAACTACCCCATCTGACTCGTAGATAGACGTAGGGTAAGATCTTGCTCCATGATGTTGATGTTCCCAGAGTACTTCTTCATCATCATAGTCATAAGCTAAGACAAAACCATCCCTAGCACTGCTGTAAACTACTCCATCTGACTCGTGAACATCGGTAATCATTTGGCTATGGTGCTCGTGTTCCCATTTGAACTCTCCATCTTCAGCATCTGCAGCTATCACCTTTCCGGGCATTCGTCCTTCATCAGAGCCACTGTAAACTACTCCGTCCGACTCAAAGACGGAATTAACAGCTCCTCCGTGATGCTCATGTTCCCATTTGAACTCTCCGTCTTCTGCGTCTGCAGCTATCACCTTACCGGGTAATCGATCTCCTTCATCGGAGCCACTGTAAACTACTCCATCCGACTCAAAGACGGAATTAACAGGCCCGGCATGATGTTCATGTTCCCAGAGCACCTCTTCATCATCATAGTCATAAGCTACCACTTTTCCGTCATAAGACCCGCTGTAAACTATTCCGTCAGCTTCATGAACAGTGGTGACCGTTTCGTCGTGGTGCCTGTGTCGCCACATAACTTCAGGTATAACTTCCGTCTGATTTATCACTTCACCATCTCTATAAACGTTATAGTGAGTTAACGGTTCACCGCCGTCTCCTGGAGGTTCTTCCCAATCGAGTTCTACCAATTCATCGTCTACTGTAACTTCCGGTTCTGGGACTTGGTATGGCTTCCTAGGGTAGCCAACTGCATGAAGTTGTTCTGCAGCGCCAAAGTACAGAATACCATCATCGCAAATTGCAGGACTATTTCTTATACCTGCACCGGTTCTATAGATCCACTCTTCTGTCCCGTCTAGATTTAATGCTAATAGATCACCAGCTGGACTTCCGAAATATATCCTTCCATCCTCGCCTATTGAACCACCTCTGATTATGTATGTACCAGCGTCAAACCTCCATTCTTCTGTTCCATCAGGATTGATCGCATATATGTTGCCATCAGCTGAGGGTGCGTATATCGTGCCGTCGTCAGCGATAGATGGTGAGGCGGTAATGTCTCCACCTGTTACAAAGTTCCATTTCTCTGTTCCATCTGGATTGATAGCCCGGAGATCATTAGTCATACTGGATCCAAAATATATAGTTCCATCGTTATCAATAGCTGGTGGACCTACTGATCTAGCGGGATATGACCATTTTTCTGTTCCGTCTGGATTTATTGCATAGAGGGCTTCGTCATTTGAGCCAACATAGACAGTTCCATCCTCTCCTATAGCGGGTGTATACTCGATTCTCGAGTAGTGGTTTTCTTCTATCTCGGTAAAGGCCCAGTTAATTGTTCCATCTGGATTTGCTGAGTAAATATTATTATCTAAATCTCCAAAATATATAGTGCCGTCATCAGCTATGTTCGGAGATGTAAAAACCCCATCTGATGGTACTTCTATCGTCCATTTTTCTGTTCCATCTGGATTGACCGCATGAAGTTTCGAATCGTCTGAGCCCACATAGATAGTGCCATCTTCTGCTACAGCAGGAGAGGATTCTCCGAATGCACCAGGCCCTCCTATCGGACCTCCTGTTTCGTAGGCCCACTTCTCCGTTCCATCAGGGTTGATCGCATACAAATTGTGATCTACACTACCAACATAAATAGTACCATCTGGACCTATAGAAGCCGAGTTGAAGTTATCATCAGCCTCAAAAGTCCACATTTGTACTCCTTCATTATGACTGGTATCTATCGGACTCTGGCTTGTTCGTCTCTGGTTTTGTCCTATAAGCGGCCATGGAGTATCGCCTAGACCGTCTAGTGTAGTTCTCATTCCATCAAAAATAGAGCTAGGATTCTCATTTACATCCTCTATGGAAATCCGAACTAAGGAGCCGTATTTGGTACCTTCAACTTCAGGCACGGTCCAAGTGTAGCTTCCTTCACCTTGTTCCACCTCATGTCCTTGTAGTATAGTGTCCCAACTTTCTCCAGCGTCGGTACTATACTCCACTGTTATCTCTGCTTCTAGGCCGCCTGTTGCAGCGTACCACTCTATATTCTCTTCATCATCACTCGTCCATATCTCATTACCTTCAGGAGTATCCAACCTAACTGATGGAGGTTCAATACCGGGTTCTCCCGTTTTTATTTCGTTACCAACATCGTCTACTGTACCGATTTCGTACCAGTATCGAGTGTGCTCATATTGACCCATACCTTCATCTAAATATTCATCAGTTCCAGGTTCTACTGTCTCTATATGTTCCCACTCATTAGGTTCACCATCAACTGATTCTGATCTGTAGATGCGATAACACTCAAATTCTTCCAAATCATCGTCTTCTGAAAGATTCCAAGTCACAAGATTGTCAGTTTCATCCCACCACTCGACTTCTATATTACTTGCGGGCTCAGGGGGTTCACCATCAACAATAGCGTACTCTGTTTTTTCTTCTTCCATTGATTGATCGTAATAAATTGATTCTATCTCAAATCCGTGTTCGACATATAAACCATCGTCGTCGTTTTCAAATTCGGGAGAAATATCTAGAGATCCTGTAACAATCCCTGTTCTAGCGCCTCTTAAAGTGACAGAAAGGTCGTCTACTTCTTCATCTTCATCAAAGCTTATCACATCTATGTCTACGGTGTCTTGTTCCATCATATCTGAGTCTATAACGGTGAAGTCAATCGTATCTTCCTCTGCGTACCTGTGATGATCCATGGAAAATAGTCCATCTTCATCCAAGAATGAGTTCTGCACAGCTAAAGCAAAATCCTGATTTGGTTTATCTAAATTATCGTTTGCATACTCCGGGATGTCATGACCAATCACTCGTATCTCGTAACCTGAAGGTTCTGGATCCTCGATATAGACCTTCCTTATATTGTTCACATCGTCATAACCATCTCCTGTAAGATCAAAGTCAGACATCACTTCTGTCTCAGGATAACTGAATCCCGACGTGCTTTCCGCACCTCCGCCTTCTGAAAATGCATTACCTCGGTATATATTTCCTGCAGGATCTTCTACCTCTAATCTCAAGTCGTTCTGAAGGGTCGGATCAGCACCTGCTGGAGCCGCTGGATCGTCCCAAGCCAATGTTATTTTTAAAGGTTCCTCGTCATCCATTGGTCCTAGAGTATATTCCTCCACATCTCCTGTTTCGAGGTATGTTTCTTCCATCTCTTGATTTACTCTATCAAACATCATGAATGGCCCACCTTCAGGGAAGTCATGATCGACAAAGGGCGTCAAATCCATTCTACCCCATCCTTCGTATTTGTTAGGAATATGGTCAATTGTGCCGTCGTCATTATGATCTTCTGGGAGATCGTAAGCTGTATTTGTCAATAATGCTCTAACCATCGCAGGACTCGGCCTTCCTTCTACCAACGGGTGTCCTTCGTACCAATTTGCTATCATCGCCGCTCCACCTTGAGCAGCAGGTGAAGAAAAAGACGTTCCTGCAATTCCAGTATAGTTTGGGTCCGCTGCAGGATCGTTATACCAATACGTTGTCAAGATGTTATTCGCCGGTGCGGCTATATCTGGTTTTATCCTATTGTCATCTGTCCATCCTCGCGAAGCTCCGGGCCAGTACTCATCTGCATTGTCGGTAGCTTCCATAAATCCTGCATCGGGCTGGTAGTTTTCGGTACCACCTACTGAGATAACATTCTTAGCTGTACCACCAGGCTCTCCAATCGTATTAGCTCCACGAGCTCCGTCATTACCTGCAGAGAATGTGATAACGACTGGTTCCTCCTCTTCTGTTTCTCGATTAGCGTCTCGCACGGCCTGATCTATATGCCTAGTTCTTTCTGGGTACCCTCCGTGAGCTCCCATCATACCCCAGGAATGTGTCTGTCCGAACAGATCAGGTTCCTGCTGTATGGCCTGCTCAGGGACTTCACGAAGATCATCAGGTAACACAATATTACCTCCATCATCAACTATTCGGGATACATGCATTTCAGCCTCAGGAGCTACACCCATAGAGGCGTAATAATCTTCGCCCCAATATCCACCTGGTTCAATATCTGTCCATGCTAGCTCTTCATGGTCTATGGTGTATTCTGTACCATGATATGAGTCGCTAGCAACAACTCCTGCCACGGCTGAGCCATGACCATGTGAATCCCAAAATTGACCTGGTTCTGTAGACCTAGAATCCCAGTCAAAGCCACTGATAATCCTACCAGTGTAGTCCGGATGTCCAGCATCACCCAATGTTCCGTCTCCTATACCGGTATCAGCTACGCTGACCTTCACATCTTCGCCCGTATATCCTAATTGAGCAGTCAATGGACCCGCTTCGGCCCACTCAGGACTATCGTCTCTGTATGGATGCACTGGGGTTACAGGTTCTCCGTTTTCCCATTCCCATTGAGGTGCCCAGTGCCAAGAGCCGCCACCAACAATCTGGGAAGACATCTCGTGGAATTGAGGCTCCAAATGGAGAGATATATGATAAACATCGCTTATGCGGGCTAGATCTAAAAGGTCCGCTTGATCAGCGATTACCGCTCGCACAAGAATACCGTCAGAAACGGTACTTGTACTCTCAATTCTATCTACACAAGAGAAGACCTCACCTAAAGCGGAATCAGTAATTCCATCCAAAACTTTAACCTCTACAACTAGTTCGTCTGGATAGTTAGGTTGAGACTTTCGAATAGTTTCCTCTATATCTCTTTGCATTGTGTTCATCTCTTTTGAAGTATAGGCAGAACTAGACATCGTCTCTATATTCTCCATGACATCGGCGATCTCCTTTTCTAAATCCATCGTGAGTTCGGGAGCTATCTTGAATCCAGGTTGGTAAGGTGCTACCCAATCCACGAATTCTAGCTCCTCCACTTTTTCGGCTCTCTCCGAAGACATCCGCACTTCATAGCCGTAATTGTGTACTGATCCTATAATATCTATTTCCATTTCTTCGAGTTCTACTCGCCATTCTGGATTTCTCGGACCGAGCATCTGAACGAGATAGATTTCCCTACTCAAAGTGTTGATCTCGTCGTCGTTTCTTAACTCGGATTCGTCAATCGTCAGTTTTTCTCTGACAACAGATTCATCTACATTCTCAAAGTTCAATTTTTCAGCAAAATCCGGGAAACCCTCCTGGCGGTCAAATTCATAGCCTTTTACATAAAGTTCCGTTCTTTCCTCTAATAACTCGACTTCGTAGTTCTGTTTCAAAAATTCTATCTCTTCCTCTTCCACCATCAGAAGAGTATTCCTTCCATACTCGTCAACGATCCTTCCATGTCGATCCAACTCGACAATTTCATCAGAATCTTCGGTGTAGACGAGTACAGGAATATCACCTTGCGTTTCTTGCCTTCCTTCTCCAAGAACCACCATAACATTGGCGGTTCCTATCACCAGTACAAAGACAATCACCAAAACCGAAAATATCTTTTTTGGTTTCTTTTCCATATACTTTTTCACCTCTCTGTATTACTACCAACTATATAAGGAAGGAATTATAAATTTCACTCTTACATGTAAGGTTATCTCTCTTGTTTTTTAAAGTCTAAAAATGTTAATATTGAATTTTAAGAAATCTTTTTATACCCATAACCACTAACCATCTACAAATGACAAACTTGGCGAATGGGAGACGGAGGATATTAATTCATTTAGAAACCAACAAGAAATCACAAGAAATCAAAGATCACGGAAGAGTGCCATATGAACTCTGCCAGAAAGGGATAGCTAAATCTGTTAATCTGTCTAGAGCGAGAGTAAGTCAGATAATCAAATATATGTTACAAAAAGGATTGATAAAAGAAGATATTCACCGTGTAGTAGGGCTCAAAAGAAGACGTAAAGTTTATTCACTCACACCGAAAGGTTTAGAGAGAGCTAGAGAAATCCGAAAACAGTTAGAAAACGAAAAAGTCATACTTAAAAAGGACTCCTCAGAACACGAAGTAGAACTCGGAAAAATCGATTCATATATAGATTCTCAAAACCCTTTACTATTAGCTCTTAATAACATTAACGACGAAAGAGTGATCAATTTAACGCAAAAGGAAATACAGAAAAAAGAAGATGTCTTTGTAGGTCGAAAAGATGAGATTGAATTTCTTTTGAAAAAGTTGAATCATCTAAAGAACAACAATTCATTAGCCATTTTGATTAAAGGCAAAGCGGGCATAGGAAAGACGCGGTTAGTGAATGAATTCAAGCATAAAGCGATCCCCGCTGGTTTTGAATTCTTGATGGGAAAAGGACACTATGATTCTTCTGAACCTTACCTCCCTTTCAAGGAAGCCTTTGAGTTTTATCAAGAAAAAGATGAAAATAAAGTATATCCATTGAAGTTCATAGAAAGAGTAGATGAAGAAGGGGGGAGAATTACACTAGAGGATGAGGAAATACAAAAACGAAGACGCGATTTGATATTTTCTAAAACAGTCAAAAATTTACGTAAATTGGCTGAAAGGAAACCGATGATCATATTTATAGATGATCTCCAATGGACCGACAAAGCTACTTGTATGCTTTTCCATTATCTGTCTGATAAATTGAATGATGTACCAGTATTATTGATTGGCGCTCTTCGCCTTGAAAACCTCTCAGATAATGATTTCTTGTATGAAGTTCTTCAAAGGATGAGGAGAAAATATCTCTTCGATGAATTAAAACTTGGTCCTCTAAAATGGAAGGATACCAAAGAGATTGCCCAAGGACTTACAGGTGAAGTCGATATGCCAGATGAATTCGTTCAGTTGATACAGGATATATCCGAGGGAAATCCTCTTTTTTCTAAAGAAATAATCAAAGAGATGTTGGAAGATGGTATAATCGATCCGAAAAATAATAAATTTCCCACTAAGAAAGGAGATATTGAAGTGCCAGAAGTTGTTGGCGATATCATCGAAAGCAGAGTCAGAAAATTAGATCGAGTAGATTTCCAAGTCCTTCAAACATGCAGTATAATCGGAGAAGAAATACGATTTTCCCTGTTGCAATCTGTGACTAATATTGATTCATTCGATCTTTTGGAGTCGGTAGACATACTCACAGGAACAGGAATATTGGAAGAAAATCCTGAAGAAGACAGGTTATACTTTTCACACGGATTAATTCGCAAATACGTTTATGAAAATATTCCTAATTCTTTAAGAAAAACTATTCATGGCCAAGTTGATAAATCCATGGAAAAAGAATTCGAGGAAAAAATCGAAAAATATTACTCCTATATTGGATTTCACTATAAACGAGCGGATGAATTTGATAAAGCATTCGAGTTTTACCGAAAAGCAGGAAAAAAAGCCAGATCTCTTTATGCCCACGAAGATGCTGTTGAGATGTACAAAGAAGCATTAGACCTTATTGAAAAAGGAGATTTGAATGAAAAGAAGAGATGGAAAATATTGGAAAAACTTGGAGATGTAAACAAGATTATTGGGAATTACGATGTTAGTCTAGAAGATTATGAAAAAATACCTAAAGAGAAAATAGAACCAAAATACAAACAAAGAATTTATAGAAAGATGGCAAGTGTATATGAGAGAAAGGGCGAATTCGATAAAGCATTAGAAGTTGTAGAAGAAGGATTGGCAGAAAAAGATGGCAAAAACATAGAAATCGCCAGATTATTATATAGAAAGGGTTTAATAGAGACAAGCCAGGGAATGTACAATTTAGCAGAAAAGAATTTTTTGAAAGCACATAGGATATATGAGCATGTAGGAGGAGACAAAGAAATCGCTGATATCCACATGGGGCTAGGGATCATTTACGATAACAAAGGAAAATATGGTGATTCTCTTGATCATTTAAAAAAGGCCTTGGGAAAATTTGAAAAAATAGAGGATTTTGAGGGAGAGGCGTCCACTCTAAATAATTTAGGTAATGTTTTTTTGAATCGAGGGGATTTAGAAAAAGCTTTGGAATATTTCAAACCAAGTTTGAAAATGAGAAAAAAAGTTGGAGATAAAAAGGAGATTGCTTCTACGTTAAATAATGTAGGCATAGTTTACTTAAGAATGGGCGAGCTAGAAAAAACTATCAAATATTACCAAGAGAGTCATGAAATATGGGGTGAGATTGGTGACCAACAAGGTATCGCTGGATGTTTGGTGAATATTGGAGATTATTACCAAAAAAAAGGAGAGCTAGATATTGCGTTAGAGAATTTGAAATATAGTTTGAATATTTGTGAAGAAATTGATTTCAAAATTGGAGAGGTTACGTGTTTAATCAATCTCGGATCAGTGTATTTACTGAAAAACGAGATAAATAGAGCGGAAAGATACTTTAAAAAGAGTTTAGATATAAACCAAAATTATGACTACAGGAATCCACTTATATATACGTTAAACGGTCTATCTAAAACTTATATTCAAAAGAATGAACTTGAAAATGCATTAGAAAAGGGAAAAAAGGCTTTAGATATATCGAAAAAGATAGGGACAGAACTTGAGATGGGTATTAGCTATTGTACTCTCGGTAGGGTCTATAAAGAAAGAGAAGAATGGACCAAGGCTAAAGAAGAATTCGAAGCGGGAAAGAAAACATTAAAGGATGCTGGAAAGAAAAGTGAATTAGCCGAACTACTTTACTACTACGCCCTTTTCTGGAAAGATAAAGGTAAAGATAAAAAGAGTAGAGAATATATGGAGGAAGCACACTCTATGTTCAAGGATATTGGTATGAAGCTATGGATTGAAAAGTGTGAAGAAGAGTTGAAATAGGAAACGTTGAATAGGATTATATTACAAGCAGTTGATTGACATTTGTTTCGAAAGTTATCTATTTTTGATGTAACGACGAATAACGATTTACTTGATAATTTTTTTAATTTATACCTCACGATATTCACCCTCCCTCTCTTGTTTTTTTAATAAATCCTATATCTTAGGCGGCTCTATCGCTGAGAAGTAAATCAATCCTCCAGAAGGGGTCCAGTCTTTGCCAAATATAGACGTTTACCCTATCCTGGCGTCGACGCTATTTTCACACCATCCTATGCATCCTACTTCATCCGATTCACTTGCACATAATCCCGCACTGATTCATCGTCACTCGGAGTCTCCGACGTGTTCGATTTAGTCTTTAGCATTTCCATCTTCAGTACTCTTCAACCCAATAAACTCTCTCTCATCTCTTACTATCTATGGATTATCTTAAATCTGTTCCTTTCTTCTCCATAACAGGAACGCCCACCCATCACCGCATACCGGAGACTATCCATCAGGTGATCGTCTTCTTTGACCGGTTTTTCACTCTCTCCATGCGGATATCTATACGAGCCGAACTCTTCGATCAGATTCTTACAACTAGAATCGATAAACAATCTCGGTTCTTTCTTCTCATCTCCCTCTTCAAAATTGCCCAAAACCCTGTTCACCTCTGAAATTCCCGCGATCACGTCGTTGTCAGCTTTCTCTATACAACCGTAACCCATATCCCTAAATTTCTCTATCTCAGCAGGCTCCGAAGGATCGTGATAGATACGATCTACTCTTCTACCACTTCTCTCTTCCCAATCCCTCAACCAATCAACTGCTACGCTCACGTCGGTCCTAGTCCGATAAAATTCATCCAAAACGTAATACTTGTCACCACCGGTTTTTCCCATCACCAGCAATGCTCTCGGATTGGTAAAACCGCTGTCCGCACCGACGATTATGCTTTTAAATTCCTGCTCTCTACCGATCTCCTTAACATGAACATCCATGTCAAAATTAGAATACACCAACCCTTCAGATGCGGTCCACTTACCCTTCAAAAGTCGTTCTTTCATAGTGTACCTGAATAGGCGCCTTCTAACCTTCGTATATAATCCGGATCCACTAATGGATTGTCATAAATATTCGCCTGGATCACTTCACTATCTTCACCACCGGACCGTATAAACATGTCGTAAAGCCAGTGAGTCGGTGCGGCTGGATTAGTCGCCGCAAATATTTGCTTAACCCCTACAGGGTGCCTCAACCTAGATTCCAAAAACAGCCAATCCTCCCTCTTCAGCTCTACCGCCTCATCTACAAATATCCATCCGTACTGAGAGCTTCCCACCTCGGTAGGATAATCACTTCCTTTCTGCGTAGTATCCAACCCGGAATAGATTAAAGTCGAAGGTTCACCACTAGTAGCCAACTCGATCCGATGCTCCGTACGGTTGTGAGATATTATGTTATCCTCAGGAACAACCGCATCGGTCTCAGGATCACCTTCCAACAGAGTCAACAGCGTGGTCTCACGCAGAGAAGTGAAATCTTTCCGAATAACAAGACCTCTATTCCCAGGATATCGTAAGGACAGCATGTAGGCCTTCGCACAACCAACAAAAGTTTTTCACGCGTTCACACTCCCGCTGTAAAGCAGCCGGTCAGCCTCGGAACTCATGAACCTCTGCTGTTTAGAAGTGAATCGAAAGCTTCTCTCCTTCTTCGCTTCTCCAGTCATCTTTATTTGTCCACTTCTTCAGACGTTTCCTCTATCTCCTCTGTCAAGTCGAACTCGACAGGAGTCCTGGTGATCTCTTTTTTCTCGGGAGCTCTAGAAACCGCTCCACGCTCCATCAAATAATTAGAAAAGTCCTTCAACCACTTGCGCAGCTCGGAGTAATCCTCCTCTTCCCTCAACTCTTTGATCACGCTCTCATAGATAGTATCGAAGAGTAGATCTACATCTCCACTGTTCTCCCATATAGAATCTGCGATAGCATCTAGATCATTGTAGATGGTGGTTGCAGACACCCCAAACACCTCAGCCAAATCAGACTGGTTGATGAACTGTGGATGCCCGGCGTCGATCACCTTTTCAAAGACGTAGGCACGTCTCTCATCCGTATCATATTCCCGTTTATCTTTGTACTCAGGTATACTGACTTTCGAGTAGTCCATTTTCTTCATATTAACCCTCTCTAATAATTATCTCAAAACTTAATAAATTATTGATTCTTGTATTCTTGTAGCAATTAATATTATCAACTCAAAATAAACCCTTTATTTTTATTCCCAATTACGGTATATACGGTAATTACGGTAATACAAAACATACCCCCTACTACACACCTATAGTGTATAGTAAGGGGTATTCTACTATGTACTGTAAATATTGTAATTACCGAACCGGAAAAATACCAGTCTATACAGAAAAAAGCACTTCTATATAGAGAAAAGATGAAAAAGAGAATCAAAAGTATTTTCAGGACCTTACAGATCTTAACCTTCATAAGAACCATCAACCGTATTGAGGTAGAAGAGACCTAACTCGTTTACCACTCTTCCCTTATCCATCATCACATCGACAGCCTTTTCAACTTCTTCTGTACCGTGAGAATCTAGACTCCCTGCTATCCCCTCCAACGTTATGCCTTCCGAGTCCTCTCTGAGCACTTCAGTCACATCCTCCTGGATCCCAGTTCCCTCTAGATCCGAGGGCCTTTCGAGAAGGACCTTCCCAAACTCTTTAGGCAGCCTCTTCAAGAATCGCACAAACTTGGGTCTCTTCTTATATCCGTGCCTAGTCGATCTGATCAGATGGTGCTTTTTCAAAACTTTGATCTTGTTCCCTATAGTCTTCTCACTCGATCCTACACTCGCCTTGAGTTCCGATAAGCGGATAGTATCGTGATCCATCAGAACATTCAAGATCTCTTCCATGTACTCTCCTTCATCGGCTAACTCATCGAATATGATCTCGAATTGATCATCGCTCAAGTTATTAGCTCTCCTTTTCTTATCAGCGTATTCGTCTAACATGCAATTCTCAGAACTGTATATCCGCTCCAAGTAATCCTGTATAAATTTCACGTGACCGGACTTCACCACTATCTTTTCATGCTCCTCATCGGTACTGTGTAGGAGACCAGCCAAAGCTGTAGATAATCTCGCTAGCTTCTTATCTATATCGTTACTGATCAGCGGAACACTATCTACTGCATACTTATCGGATAATTCCATGGAAGCCTTACTGATCCGCTCCTCAGTATTCTCATTGATCACCACTTGGTCGGGATTTCTAGACCAAACCCATAATATGTTGTCTCTCACCAGATCAGAATCGATCTCAGGTTCTTTCCATTCCTGTCGCTTAAATATATCCTCTTTACCCACGTCTTCATCAGCGTACATCACCACGGCATCCAATCTAGCTATGTCCGGCTCATCGTAGATATAGCGTAATGTGGTTACCGGATACATGGCCGTGTTCAAACTCAGTATCTCGCCGTTCTTTTCTGGGTTGGACACAAATATGAGTCTAGTCCTACACCTTGTGGTATCGCTAGCGGACCTGTTAACCCTTAAAACTCCTTTACGCCTAGCTTCTCTACTCTCTCCCCATTCTTCTTGACTTATGTAGTTAGCTCCATCTACCGCCAAGAGTTTACGGTCATTTAGAGGGTACTGTCTCCAGACCACTGCGTGGCTCTTGACCGTAGTGTCTATCGTGTACAGAAATCCTGTCCGGCTGGAAGTTTCGCCTATCATGAGTTCTCCAAGATCAAGCCAGTTTATCAACTTCTCAGTACCTTGAGATTTTCCTGTGGTTGTGTCTCCTACCTATGTAGTCTCTAACCAGCCTTTGATGATAGCCCCTTCAAACTCTATATTAAGAGCGCTGTGAAAAGTCAATAGATCGAGTAGAGTACCTTCTCTCCTATCGATCAATTTAGTCACATTTTCCAGATCTCTAAGTATAAAATCAACTTGCTCTTGGATGGATCTGTTGTTAGGCTCAGGCTGCAACATCTCAGCTCCACTCTTGAATTCCTCCGTAACCTCGAATTGATCTATCCCCGTCTCTATGTTCTCCAAATCAGATATCAATAGTGTAGCCTCCGAATTTTGAGGATTGGTTACAACATACCCTACGGCTTCAAATTCCCTATCATTGCTATCTACAGTGCCCTGATAGTACACTTGTTTCTTACGGTAGGCTCTTCCCTGCTGGTCCACTATATCACCGTCATCCTCCTCTAAGGTCCGTATTATAGGAGCCACTATAAGCTCGGTCACACTCTGTTTTTCCACCACCTCCCAGGCTAGACTCTCCCAATCTTTGTTTTCCTTTTTCCCGCGGTAAGTGAGATCGATACCTTCATATTTCTGGATCAAACTTTTGATCATATTGTTGACGGTCCGATCAGCACCATCTATGGCTTTCAAAACCTCACTTTCATTCTTCGGGATGGTAAAACATCTATCATCCAAATCATCTTCCTTATCGTATATCCTGATCTTTTTGGGTAGATGGTAGACCTCTCCCACTCCTCTTACCGTGAGTTCAACGCGAACTTTACGTTTTTCGAGTTCCGCCTTCTCTATATCCCTCAGATGGATCTCTTCAGCTTCCTTATCTTCGATAGTGTTCTCGAACTCAAGGCCATACTCCTTCTCGGCTGTCTTCAAAAGCCTCTTGAATTTGTCTCCCTGAAGACTCCCCGGCTTTGCTTCTGGACAAGAGATTATCCCTTCATTCATTGCTATATAACTCAATGGTCCTCCGCCCACATCGTGCCTGAAACAGTGCCATACATTTTTTGATGGATTCACACAGAAGTTTTGACCTGTGCTGCTCCCGTGAATCGGATGAGGTCCCTGATACTCACCTCCATTTTCCTTTAAACCGTTCAGAGGAACAACATCAGTTATGGAGAGATCCTCCACTATTTTTTCATCGCGGTCATCTTTAAGCCTCTCTTCTTCTTTTCTGACTCTCTCGGTCTCAGAAGTATCTACGTACCTCTTTAGGGCCCTCCTTATCTCCGATACTTCAACCTCAGCGATCTCCGCATCGGTTTCGCCCTCATAGTTGGATCCTGAAGGGTGGAGAGACCCAGGTCCGACGACTTGCTTACCTGTGTACTGTACATCGCCTACATCTCCCTGTTCTTCACCAGAAGTCAACCGGATAGGCTTGGCTGCCTTGCACTTGTAATAGAAGTGAGCACCACCTGAGCCGGTCCTCACTTTAAATGTACCCGGCAAAAATTCTTCGACTAATCTTTCAACCTCTTCTATATCGCAGTCTATCACTAACAGATCGCCAAAACCACATACGACTCCATAATTCCCTCCACTCTCCAAATGATCCTGAAGCTCGGAATCGTTGTACATGTAATTGTTGTCTCTTTGCCAGCCTTTCTCAAAAGGCCCTTTTTTTCCCCTGAGGGATCTTTACAAACCTGAACGCTTCTCTTCGTAAAGTCTCCGGTATTTCCGTCATATTTCCTCATCTCTTCTTATCTCATCTAGCAGCTATTTCACAAAAGCGAGATAGACCAAAAACTAAGGCCTGAAGAAACATTCATCTCTCTCCATGCTCTTCTATCTATCTCACTTTGCAAAAAAGAACTATCATTCTTCCTCCAACTTGACCACTTCCGATGGAATCATGACTGGTTGTGTTAACTCTGATTTACCACACTTTTTACAGCGGGCTGGTGCTTCTCTAAAAAACTCCTCAGTCTCCCAATCACAATTCAAGCACAAGTACTTAAACTTCTTTTTCTTATCACTCTTCATCTCTTATTCCTCCTTCGTTCTCCGATTTATTCGCTTCTTCCTCTTCCTTTTGAGAGTGTTCTTCTTCCCCAAGTTCGATCGCTTCGATCAGTAATTCTTCCATATTGTCGATCTCCGGATTCCTTTCCATCGCTTTCTCCATGTAGGGCAAGAACTCACCATCTATTCCTACTCTAAAAGTATCCTCACGCATCTGTAAAACCTCTCATTCTTGATTCGTTCTCCCTTTTCCTTTTATTTCTCGTCTCTTTCTCCACCAACGCGAAGAACAGCGAGGGCCATCGCTTGGATCATTCCATTGCCGTGCTCGGCTAACCTTTCCAATCTTCTTTTGTTCTCTCTAGCGTATCTTTCGACTTTATCCATCTCAATCACCATTCTTGATTCCTTTCTTTTTAAGGAGGAGAAAAACCCCCTCCCTTACGTAGGAATTTATCGAATTTCCGGTCATCTTGCTCAGCCCCTTTAGTTCCTCATGAATGGATGGGGGCAAATTTACGCTGATCCGATTTTTCTTTGCCATGATTTGTACACCTCGTTAATTCCCATATGATCCAAGTGTACCGGCTTTGTAGAAAACCTTTCTCGTAGATGAAAATAGTTTTATCAATATTTTTAAA
>JBMCUO010000031.1:0-18775 GCA_048622455.1 Candidatus Saliniplasma sp.
GATCAAAACTAAGAACTTACCTCCTACTGAAACCTCCATTCTTGACCGAAAAGGAAGCCATAAAAGACCTTAAAAATTCTATCCAACAAGTTTCACATCCTGATAACATCATATCCGTAAACCCGGTCAACGTTCAAAGAGGTACTCTTTTAGAGAAGTTGTGGAATGAAAAAGTATACCGACCTCCGTGGCTTTGGTCCCTATTGAAGGTGTTCTCGGAGGTCAGTTACGTAGATTCCATGCTGATCTCAAGCAGCGTAGGCCTGGGAAGTGAAAGGGGTGCCCACAACTGCGGTGAATGTGATACTGAATTAGTTGAACTTATAAGAGAATTCAATCTAACACAGGACATAGAGCCTATAAAAGATCGATTAAAGGACCCCAGGTGTTCCTGCTACCACCAGTGGAAAAAGGAACTAGAACTAGAACCCTACTTGAACTTCAGAGGTCGAGTAGGTATCTTAAGCGACAGATACGCTGGATACGTCTGAATGCCTCATCATTATCTTTCTAGCGATAGATAGATTTCTACCTTTTTTTCCGATGGCACGAGCCTTGTTCTCGGGAGCGACTTCCACTGTACCGTGTTTTACACCGTTCTTTTCCTCAAGCTCCACATCCTTCACATCGTAGCTGTAAAAGATGTTCTTCAACAACTCTTTCGGATTATCGCTGTATTCGATTATGTGTACGTTCCTATCGATCTTGTTGCTGACTTTAGTAACATTCTTTCCCCCCTTGCCGATAGCTTTTTCGACACTACCTGGATTGACAAGGAAAATGACTTTCTCTGGGATATCAATACAATCCTTGACTTTGGCTCTAGTTGTTTCCTCGAAAAGAGAGATATATCTAAGAGTTTTTTCATTGAAAGTTATATCTTCCATTTTAATTCCGCCCTATATTAAACACTCCTTATTTAACTAGAGAGAGTATATCTGATTCACCCGGATCCATCACTGCTATCGTCGAAACGGTAAACGGTTTACCCGCAGTTGATCCAAGCTCATGGTTATTCCCATTGAAATGATATATAGGAACTCCATCATACTCTTTTTCCTTAAATTTCGGTTCCGGACAATTCTTTGCCACTATAAGCATCTTGATCTGGCCTTCCTCTGCGTTCTTGATAGCCTCTTTTACTCCTAGACTCGTTTCGCCGGTATTGACGGCCAACCTGATTTCTCTGTTTATATCCATAATAAACCTCCTTCAATTATTGATCTTTAATTTAAATAAATCTTTTCTCAGTGTTAGATTCATACACGATGTTTTATTTATTATTTTATCAGTCCTCTTCGCTAGCGCTAGCCTGTGGTGTATACTTGACCTTGACAGCACCGGTTCCCTGGGTTATAGGCTGTCCAACGATGACGTTCTCTGCCACACCATCCAACTTATCTATCTCACCCACTATAGCTGCCCTCAATAGATGGGTGCTAGTGATCTCGAAGGCCGCTCTAGCCAGTACACTGGTTTTCTTACCGGAAACACCATGTCTACCTATAGCCTTTACGTCACCTTCGTTGGTCATCATGTCGGCAACAAGCATGATATGCCTTATATCAACTTCCAAACCCTGTTCATTCAATGTGTCCTTAGCTTCTTTGATAATCGAGTTTCTAGCAGCCTCTACACCCAATACGTCGTAGATCTCAACCATACTGTTGGAAAAGGTATTGGTTATCTCTACACCTTCTACCTCGAGTACCTTTTTGAGATTAGTGCCTTCAGTAAATATCACGTACTCGGAGCCCATATCTCTGATGATCGCTCTCTCAACTCCTTTTAAACCTTTTATCTTGGTTTTCTTGGCATTTTCGATGATCTGATGAAGTTGACTGAATTTTGTTTCTGCAGAAGTTATGTAAATCATATCGCCTTTTCTCTCGACTTTACAATCTATACCCCTCATCTTCCGAAGTCTTTTTACGACCTCGTCTAGATCGATATTTTCTTCCTTGACCATATCCATATTCGGACTCACAGTAACTTTCATATCAGCCATGTCGATCTCCAGGTCCGCGATATCTATCAATCTTGTAACTTCGAGTTTTGAAGCTATCATCTTCGCTTTGTCCCTATCTTTTTTGTACTTGTCGATCAAATGAACTTCCATGACTGGTGTGCTGGGTACTTTTCTAGCGTCGACTACTTCGATCATCCTGGGTAGACCCTGTGTGACACCTAATTCAGCCACACCCGCATGGTGGAACGTTTGCATGGTCATCTGCGTACCAGGTTCACCGATGGATTGGGCTCCCACGATACCGACAGAATCTAAAGGATCTACTTTTCTGCTTTGAAATTTCTCATAGATGATCTCTAATAAAGGCTCGTAGTCCTCTTTATCGATATTCTCTTCTTCAATCCTCTCGGCAGCTTTAATTATCATAGCCCTGGGAAGGCCATAACCTTTCTCATCCTGTATCTTATCGAGTTCTTTGGCTACGCCTTTTAATGGTTCGATCTTATCTGGAGTTTCGAGATCGATTTCCTTCTTCTTTTTAGCTTTCTTCTTTTTCTTCTTTGACTTCGACTTCTTCTTTTTCTTTTTGGGTTTAGGTTTTTTACCGATGTCCTCCTTAACACTCTTCGCCTGTTTTTCTGTCATCAGCTTTTTGAGTTCTTCAACTGTCGCATCCTTCACATCTCCTAATAAGTAACCTTCATCCGCTAACTTCCCAGCCAATTCCTCATCTATACCTCTCCTAACCAAAGCATTGATGGTATCTTTCTTAGCCATATTCACTCACCTCCTTCTTTCTTAACTCTGAACTCTGTCATCACATCATCCATGTCCACCGCATCTCCTCGTTTACTGCGCTGAGGATCTACTCCATCTTCACCGTATTTGAACTGAATTATAGTGCTCGCTGTATTCCGTACCGTTCCATCTCTTGAAACCATCAGGTCTTCGAGAGCGTTGATCAAACGTCTCTGCATGTACCCTGAACGGCTTGTTCTGACAGCTGTATCCACCAAACCTTCTCTACCACCCATACTGTGGAAGAAGTATTCTAAAGGATTCAGACCGTCTTTGTAAGATGATTTAACAAAACCACGTGACCCTGCTCCCAGTTCTCCTTTTTTGAAATGAACCAAGGTCCTTTGGTCGTATCCCCTCTTTGGCCGTTCTCCTCTAACTGCCTGCTGACCCAGTGCTCCAGCCATCTGTGTCAGATTCAACATGCTCGCTCTTGCACCGGTTCGGGCCATGACCACTGCGTTATTACCCATACCTAGATGTCTCGACGCGATCTTACCCGCTTCATCTCTCGCTTTACCCAATTCCTTCATGACCCTTACTTCTAAGGTTTCTTCCAATGATCTTCCAGGCATACCTTCCAACTCTTTATCACGATATGCTTCAACAAGCTTTCTAACCTTGATTTCTGCTTTATCCATCACCGTCTTGATCTGTTTTTGAGCCTTCTCAGGAACGTCCTCGTCTTGTATACTTGTGGTGAAACCTCTTAAGGTGATCGCTCCTAAAGCTATATTCGTGATCTTATCTATGAATTCTCTTGCAACGTCGTTTCCGAAATCTCGGGCTAGTTTATCTACGATATTACCTGAGAAAGCGCCCACCGCGTCCTCGTCTATGGTTCCTGCGATCAACTCACCGTCCTTTATCTTGACGTACGCATCGTGTTCACACTCTTCCAACTGACATGTATCACATTTTTCACATATGGAAGCTCTGAACTCCATATTCAGGTCATCAGGCAAGAAGTGACTGAAAATATCCTTACCGGCCCAATACTTCTCCCCTTCGATCTCAACCGGTTCTGGGAATTTATCCGTTACGAGATTAGAGAAAATTCCAACAACTTCCCTTCTGGAGAAATGGGGGTTTTTGTAAGTTAAAAAGAATAGACCACTTATATGGTCCTGGATAGCACCTATGATAGGTCCTCCGAACCTGGGTGATAAGATGTTCTCTTGAACCCGCATGATGACCTTAGCTTCAGCACGTGCTTCCTCACTCTGGAGAACATGTAGATTCATCTCGTCGCCGTCAAAATCAGCGTTGTAAGGGGGACATACGGCTAAATTCAACCTGAAGGTTTTACCTGGTACGATCTTTACTTCGTGGGCCATCATCGACATCTTATGAAGAGATGGCTGACGATTGAATAAAACAATATCCCCGTCTTTTAGTCCTCTCTCAACAACGAAACCGGGTTCTATCTTTTCTGCCACAGTTTCAGCATTTGTATCTGTGACTCTGATCCTTCTCCCATCGGGTCTGATTATATAATTTGCACCGGGTAAATAATTACCTCTTTCCCTGGGTTCAGGACCCTTCTCCACCAATTCTTTAACATATTCTAAGTTGGAAGATGTCACGTTAAGTGGAACGGTCAGCTCCCTAGCTGCTTTCTCAGGGACTCCTACCTCGTTGATTGATAGCCATGGATCTGGTGATATAACGGATCTGGATGAAAAGTTCACTCTTTTACCGCTCAGGTTCTGTCTGAATCTTCCTTCTTTACCTTTCAACCTCTGAATGAGAGTTTTGAGGGTTCTCCCACTCCTGTGTCTCGCAGGAGGTATACCTGAAGTCTGGTTATCAAAATAGGTAGTAACGTGGTACTGTAACAGATCCCAAAGATCTTCAACGATAAGCTGTGGGGAACCTATATCTCTGTTCTCCCTCAATCTTTGATTTATTCTTAAAATATCCACGAGTTTGTGAGTCAAGTCGTCCTCGGATCTGTCACCCGATTCTAACGTGATCGAAGGGCGGACCGTGACAGGAGGTACTAAGAGTACCGAAAGGACCAACCATTCAGGTCTAACAACATCTGGATTCATACCCAAAGGTCTAAGGTCCTCATCAGGTATCTTTTCCAACCTGGAACGTACTTCCTTGGGAGTCAATTTGGCATTGTCTTCTCTATAGGTCGTAGGTTTATCGAGCATTATCTTCTGCTGTTCTGCCTTACAGTGAGGACAGACTTTATTCCTTCTAGCTTTTTTAGATACATCCTTTGCTAATTTTCTAACATCGAGTGAATCAGCTCCCATCCTCTCCATCTGGACCATCTGATCTTTATATTCATCTCTTTCTTCATCGGGTAAAAGTATCCGTCCACATTCTCTACAAGTAGACCTTAAAAATTTCTTGATCTCTTTTACGTAACCAACGTGGATGACCGGCATGGCCAATTCAATCCGACCAAAATGGCCGGAACATTGATCAACTCTACCACCACACGTCTTACACCTTAAACCAGGTTCGATAACACCCAGATGTGTGTCCATCAAACCCATATCGATGGGGAAACCGTCATCATCGTAGGTATCCGGTGTGATTATCTTGGTCGCCGATAATTTTCTGATCTCCTCTGGAGACATGTAAGCGAATTTTATACTTCCAACTCTTTTAGAAATTCCACCTGCTCTTCTCATTTCAAATCCTCCAGTTGTAATCTCATGGCGACTCCAAGGGATCTCAACTCGTCCATCAATAATTTGAAGGCATAACTCGTCTGTATCTGATGAACATCTGATTTCTCACCGCACACAGGACATCTCAGCTCGCCGTTGCTGTCCATGATCGCAACATGTCCACAGTTCGGATTACCACAGATATACTCAGTTGTACCATCAGACTGATCCAACAACCTATCCTTGATCACCATGGCAGTACCATGGCCGATCAAGCAATCTCTTTCCATCTCACCGAACCTGAGTCCACCCTGTCTAGAACGACCTTCAGTGGGCTGTCTAGTAAGTATCTGGACAGGTCCTCGAGACCGCATGTGCAGTTTACCTGACACCATATGGTGCAGTTTTTGGTAGTAGATAACTCCAACGAATATCTCAGCTTGAAGCATCTTACCTGTTCGTCCATCGTATAACACTTCAGTACCGTTATGTTTGAAACCTGCATTTTTCAACGATTTTCTAAGGGCTTCTTCCGTTTCACCACTAAATGGCGTTCCATCGATAAATCGGCCCTCTAATGAACCTACTTTTCCTCCAAGCATCTCTAGAACGTGGGCGACAGTCATTCTAGATGGTATAGCATGAGGGTTCAATATGAGGTCGGGTACTGTACCGTTCTCAGTGAAAGGAAGGTCTTCAGGTTCGACTAACTTTCCAATAACTCCCTTTTGACCGTGTCTAGAAGCGAATTTATCTCCGAGTTCGGGAACACGCTGGTCTCTTACTTTAGCTTTAACCAATCTACTACCGTCTTCAGACTCGGTAAGCATGACTGTATCAACCCATCCCCTCTCCCTGGGTCTGACGATCTTCGAAGTCTCTCTTCTCTTTTGTGGCGCCATGAAGTCGGTATCTTCTTCAAGGAATCTAGGTGGTGATGTCTTTCCTACCAATACATCGCCTCCGTCCACCTTAGTCTCGGGATTTATCAACCCTTCTTCATCTAAATGTTTGTAGAATTGGTCACTCCTCGCACCTCTTACGTCAGGATCCGGGATCTCAAAATGGTCTTCCTGTCCACCGGGATAACGTCTTTCTTCGGTGGTATATGTTCTAAAGAAGGTAGAACGGGCGAGACCTCTATCTATGGCGGCTCTATTCATCACCAAAGCGTCCTCCATATTGTAACCATGATAAGACATCACAGCTACAACAAAATTTTGGCCCGCCGGTCGTCTGTTGAAATTGACTATATCCATGGTTTTTGTCTGCAGTAATGGTTTCTGAGGATAGTGCATCAAATGTTCTCTTGTATCGGGTCTCTGTCTGTAATTAGAAGACGGGAGACCAAGTGATTGTTTCATCATGTTAGCTCCCATAGAACAACGGGGAGCTGCATTGTGTTCAGCATACGGTACTAGACCGGTAGATGCCCCCAAGATAAGAAGGGGATCCACTTCTAGATGCGTATGTTCATCTTCGATCAAATTATCTCGTTCCATTACTCCCCCACATTTGTGACATTCTATTTCAGCAACGTCATCACCTAGGCCGATGTTGATCCATGAGATATCCGCTTCAGATAAAGGAGATTCGCATAAGTCACATAATGATGGGATCTCAAAGGGATACAATGCAACGTAGATATCTTCCTCCTCTTCGGCATCTATCCATTCTATGATGTTCTCTTCGAATAGTTCACCTATGCCAGCTTTCCCCTCGGTGAGTTCATCCATCTTCTCTTTTGTGAGGTTGACATCCCCATCTTCAACGATGAGAAGAGGTCTTCTTACTCTACCCTCATCACAATTCAATATGACCTCACCCATGGTTTGATCGTATCTAACGTTAACCTGATCTGATATCATACCGTGTCTTCTTTCGTGCCTAACATTTTCAACAAATTCTGTAGGATCCTGGACTAAACCTATAAGGTCTCCGTTAAGATACACTTTCGTTTTCGCTTCGGTTCCTGGACCCATCTGCTCTAATCCGATATCATATAATTTCCACCTGACTTCCATGGGTTCGGTACCTTTCGATACATCCACTATCAAGGCAGATGTCTTTACCAGACCACAATTTTGACCCTCCGGGGTTTCGTTTGGACACAGCCGACCCCAGTGAGTAGCATGTAGTTCCCTAGCTTCAAAATGAGGTTGACTCCTGGACAACGGTGATTTGACACGTCTCAAATGGCTGATAGCGCTCATGTTCGAAGTTCTATCCAACAATTGTGAGATACCAGTCCGACCTCCTACCCAATTTCCCGTAGCCATGGCATGCTGCAGCTTGTTCTTCATAAGGTCCGGTCTAATAGAAGATTTGATACGGACTTCCCCTTTCTTCCCGTAATTCCTTTCGAGTTGGTATTTCAAATCCTTTAGTAGATTCACCACTGAAACCCTAAATAGGTCTGCCATCAAATCTCCAGAAAGCTTCAACCTTTTGTTGGCGTAATGGTCCTTATCATCTGGCTCTCTGTGGCCCACTTTCAGCTCCAGGATAGCTTTAGCCATCCTACCGAGGAAGACCGCTTTTTTCATCCTGTCCTCTTTATGATTACCTAGATGAGGGAGTAAAGACCTATCCAATATAGAATCGATCTTGCGCTGTCTATATTCTTCGGCTTGACCTGTGGCGAATTTTTTCTCTAAGTAGGCCATAGCATCATCTTGATCGTATACTCCATCTAGAGAATAGTCCTCTTCATCCTGGCACATCTCTATGTTAGCAAAGATGATACTAGACATATCCTCATCCGTAGTCATAGAATTGAATATCTCCTGATCATTCTCCATACCCAAAGCCTTCATCAGGATAACCACGGGTATGTCCCCACGAGCGGATGGAACTGAAACTGTTATAAGACCATCTTTCTTCTTTTCCATGACAGTAAGTGCCCTGTATCCATGCCTCTGTGAGAATATCTTGGCGACCTCTATCTCCCTGCCGTATTTTTCGTTGATCTCACACATCACTCTATTAGAAGCCATATCCTCTACGGCCATAAGATTTCTTTCGGTCCCACTGATAACAAAATAACCCTGCGGGTCGTATGGGTCCTCGCCCAGCATCTTCAATTTATCTCTATATGTTTTTTCTTCGTATTCAGCACTATTTATATCTACGTTCAATACTTCTTCGACCGTGCTGTCTATGTTATCAGAATGGAGGTTACATTTTTTCGAACCTATCATTATCGGTATCCTACCAATAGGTATCCACTGAGGCTCCTCTTCGATATCATCTTTTATGACGCTCATCTTCATCTCGATTTTAGCACTGTAGTAAAGATCCCTCAATCTAGCTTCCTGGGGAGTCAACTTGTGTTCGGAACCTGTAGCCTCTTTTACTGTTGGTCTTTTGATCCTTATCGTACGTTCAGAGTTGGGATCAACCCTACCGTCTTCTGTTCTTTCCCTACCCACTCTAATCTCGATCTCCTGTCCATCGACTTTTTCAGGATTCAACCTGATTTTACCCCAACCGCCTTCACCGTAACCTATCCTTATGTTATCGATGATCTTCTGAGCTCTGCTGTTGGGATTGTCCATGGTGGGTAAGAAATCGTTAAAAGATTTTAGATGATGACTTACAACACTAATCTCCTGGAAGAAACTATCAACTAATTCTCTCATCTTTTTACACCTTATTTTAAATCTATCTACCTATAACCAACCTGTACACTTTTGCTACACCAGCCGTTTTACTCTCACGGGTAACTTCGACCATCCTGCCTTCCTCGATATCTCCGTGTACTTTCTCCAACTGTTCGATCACTGGATCGCTTTTCAAGATCTTTGGTAGGTTCTGTTTACTGACTTCTAACTTCTCTAATATCTCATCTTCATCTTCTTTTGGGACGAGATGATGTTCAGGTACGAATCCGTGTTTCATAACATTGATATTACCCATTAGTTTACCCCCGATTTTGAATTTGTTTTTTCCATGATAGATACCACTCTCGATTTTTTTAAGATGGGCCTGTGGGGATTTCCGTGAACTGCCTGGCAGCAACTCTATTCGAACCCCAGACCACCTGGTTAAAAGCCAGGTGCTCTTTCTAGAGAAAGAGCGAGTTAGCTCTATCTTACCTAGCTGAGCTACAGGCCCTATTTGAAGTAGTGTTTTAGCACCTAGAAGTAACTATTATATAAATCTGTTCCTCCGACGAGGCATACCATACCCTCTTTAAACTGCGGATCAAAAGCGACTCGCTCTAATTAAAGATATGAACTATTTACTATTAAAACATTTTGAGAGGTAATTGGAAGTCCTTTAAAAAAATGATTTTAGAGGATATTCAGATCTAGCTGTTCCTTGTATCTTAAACTGTTTTCCAGCGATCCTGCCATTTAAAATGTATTTGCCTTCTAATAAATTCAATCTCAAGAGCGTAATCACCTTGAAAATATTAATCTCCAATAGGTCTTTTCGGACCACCTTTACATCTAAATCGAAGTAAGTATCTAATTCACTATTACCAGCTGTTATTTCGTATGATGAGGGCATTCCATGATCATATTTAACTTTTAAATTGTAATTTGATGACTTAAATAAGTATGTTTTTTTTTCTTTGGAAAGATAGATCCTACCTTTTCCACTATTCCTTAACTCAAAAAGAGTAATACCAATCGGTTCCTTATCTAAAGTGTCTTCAAGCCTAATCCAGTGCCATGGATTTTTAGAGAATTTGCAATTCCCATAATTTGAATCGTGATAACCGAGTCCTTTTACACTTACACTTTTTTCATCTATTTTGACAGAGCCTTCAATTTCTGCAAGATTACTAAAAACATCCCACCCCATCCATTTGTTACTCGATTTAATAGGATATCTAGAAGTACCTCCAGATGATATTTTTTTAAATCTGAGATCCCACTTTAAATCGTATGTATCTCCGGTTATATTCCAACCGGTCTTTGTTTTTTTGATCTGAAAGTTTTCAAACTTCCAAGTATTAGGACTAGATAGATCACATCTCTTACCATCCATACCAAACTGACCTACCTTTGAGTCGTTGTTACGATAAATCGCGTATGAGATGATACCTTTTCTTAAACCGAATATATCTCTAGGGTTCCCTAATGAATAGCAAAAAAAACCACTGACCTTGTCAGATTTGAAAGAAAAATATTTCCATTCTACATATCGAAAATCGTCAAAATTTTCTGAGAGATATTGTTTAAATCTCCAATCGTCTTCCATGGTCCGAAAAGATATGCTTACTTTAAGAGTTTTACTACATATAAAGGCTATTTTTTCGCATTCACTAAGATGTATTTCGAAACGTTTTCGTTAAAAGCATCATAAGTGGTTTGGGTGTTTTTTAGGAAAGTATCGAAATCTATATTCCGTTTTTTTAGATAATCTACGACCATCTTTTTCAGTTTGGGAAAGTTACATAAAACACTCACAAGTTTTTTGAGATACGGGGTGCCATCCGCCATGTACCTCAGATTGTGTTCAGTGATATCTTTGATCTCAATGTTTAGAAAACCGATCATCCCTAACTGCTCTTTATAATCCGAAATAGTATAAAACTTAGGTGAGGTTAACATTCTTCTTATATTCTTTAAGAATCTTTTTTTGCTTTTTTGAAAAAGCAGTGTCATTTGTTTTTACTATATCCGCTATCAAAAGGTCTCCGTTTTTCTTTAGAATTCTGTGTGATTCTTGCAGGAACTTTGACTTTCTCTTAAAATGAAAAGCAGCTTCACAGCGGTACACCGTTGAAAAAGAGTTATCTTGAAAGGGGAGACGACTAGCAATACTCTTCAGCAGTCCAATTTGCCCTCCGATTTTATTTTTTAACAATAATTTCTTCGTATTGGATAAATTAGTAGAAACTATGTCTGCGGCGTAAATTATCGACGGGACTAGTTTATATAATTCAACACACTCACCCCCATCCCCAGGTCCTATAATCAGCATATTTGTATTATGTTTATCTTTCCACGAGATTAATTCTACCATCTTCTTTGTCAGTCTACTTGAAGAGATGCCCGGGGGTAAAAACCAGTACTCGGGAAAAGAATCCGCATATCCAATATTTAAATAACCTTCCATACTACCAAATTCATTAATCATCCTTATAGTGTTCACAATGTCTGAATCTGGAATATCTCCCCCTTCATTATACATATCTTTAACTTTTTCAGCTATTTTATGTGGAGATGATTTTCCCATGTGCTCGCTCCCATTGAAGAATTCCTTTTAACGGTATAATATCTTTTTATTATTTAACCTCTATCTTCCTCAAACCTAAACCTAATATATATTCATATCAATACTAGCTTATGGGTATTGCGGATTCTAGAGTCTTATTTGTGACTACGTATGTTGATTCGGGTGATACATACGATTACTGGGGTACAAATATATCAGAAAGAGCTAGATTTTCTTATCCGAGATTTTCATCATATGGTCTACGGGTCTACGGTTTCTAAAAAAGAATATACCTCAAATAGAGATACTTGAATACCCAACTATGAACAATATAAAGAAAAGTTGAAAGCGGATTACGATATCGTTGGATTCTCCTTTTTCACTTACGAGATACCTAAAATAAAGGAGATGGTAAGATTAGCAAGAAAGTCTGGAGTTGAAGAGGTATGGGAAGGACATTACGGTGTTTTAACTTATGGCATCCAAGATATTTTTGACAAAACTTTCGTTGGGTATGCTGAAAGAAAAGTCGCCGAGGCTTTAAATATAAGATTGGATCGAGTAAAACATCCTTATCTTGTTGATCTTGTAGGACTCCCTGGTAAACTTAGAGCTTTTCCTATAGGAGTACTATTCACCTCACGAGGCTGTCATCTAGAATGTGAATTCTGCCAGACCCCGGTTTTCTGCCCTGAATCTACACCCGTACCTTTTGAATCACTTAGGGAAACGGTCTTAGAATATAAACAAGATGGAATCAGTGAGATATTGATACCCGAGGAGCATTTTGGACTTCAAAAGAGACATACGGAGAATGTGATCGATCTTCTTGATGAAAGTGGTATGAATTGGTATGCCCAAACTATTATCAATATTTTACACAAGGAACTCGATGACTGGTATGAGAAAGGACTCAGTGGAGCTATGCTGGGAATAGAAGGTCTTAGACAGGATCAGGTAAACAGTGTTAATAAAAAGATAGACGTAGATAAAACTATAAGTTTGTTGGGTCGGTTGAAGGAGAAGAAGACCTTCATAATAGGAAACTATATGATAGGTTTCGAAGATGATACTGGAGAGATTATCAAAAGGTGTATCTCGAGGTTGACCGAGTTCTCTATCGGTATCATTGAAAACGACTGGGGTAAATGGGATACGAAGCATCTAGTATGGAATCATCCTAACATCTCTCAGGATAAGATGAAAGAATTGTTAATATGGTGCTTTAACAAAGCTTATCCACGATATCGAGTTTTCCAAAATCCTATGAAATTTTACAAACTACATTCTCACAGGTATATATCTCATGGTGAACGATTTTCGAGATTCAAAACCGACCGAAAAATATTCTCTGACCTTTGGAAAGCTAACTTAAGATTTGAAGAGCCTCCGATAAAAATATGAAATGATGGGGTAAGTACATATCTTAATATTTTAAACTGCAATCAAAGAGGATGGAATCAAAACCTAGGTATACATATTAGAGGTGAAAACATCATACATTAAGCATATATTTTTATATTTGCTAGATGAATTGTAGCTTTGCTAGGGATGCTGTTTTAACCATTGGTGATCGAATTTACACTTTACTTTATTACCTCAACATATGTTAAAGTGTCGACTTGTTGTCCCCTGATTTCGCCTTTAACTGAACCCCATCCGATCATCGAATTAAAAAAATAAACGGACATTTCTTCCTTCAAAGTCACATTCAGATATATATCGTGCTCTTCGGCCACTATCTCCCATGTATATCCAAAGCCCTCCTTCACTGAAGTTATCTCTATCTCTACATCATCGATTGTGTTTACATCTCCATCGGGACGTACTTCCATGATAAAATCAAGATCCTCATCGACGAAATCAACGATCTCCATCTCAACACCAAAATCCGTCCAAAAACCGAACCATCTCCAATCCATAGGTATGTTCTCTCCCCAAAGATGCTCCAACCAACCGTGACCAACTACCTCTTTTGACTCACCGTCTATTTTTATTTGGCCATTAACATCACAGTCAGTCAAATCAAATTCTGTAAAGATAGTTTCAACCTCATCAAACAACTTACTTTTTTTTACGCTTCCATCATACTGAGTAGCGGGGGGTTTGTTAGATTCTATCGATAGATTTAACTCATATGTTTTTTTCTCAAAGGGGAGAAGAGTTTTCATATTATATTCAAATGCCCTACCCTCTTTAACAACCAATGTATCATTCATTTCATAGCCAGGATTTTCAAATTTCATATCCATTTTTCCATCGGCGATAAACATTTCACCTAAAAATCGTTTGTCATAGTCGATCTCATCGTTCTCAAAATCAAAAAGATACATCCCTTTAAACTCAGGATGATAAAATAAAATAATCCTCATTTCTTCTCTATCAACTTCTAAGAATTCCAGTTCAAAGGCTACAGATATCCATTTTTGCTGATCTGGATCATCGATACTTCCTTCAACTTCGGGGAACCGTAAATCTGTATCCGGTATCATATAAGGATAATTCCTCCAATCCGTTTCATCTTTTTCACTTTCATCTCCATCGGGGATATATATAACAGAGATTATTATAACGAGAGAGATAACTATCGTGAGAATCACCATAGTTTTTTTTGATGAGAAAGTATCCTTTAACTTTAACATAGTCCAGAATATAACCTGATGGATGTTATATAAGTTTTTGTTCGTAATTGTATATATGTTATCCATAAAAAATCACTAAGAACGCAAAAACCTAAAATAACTTTAAATAACTCATATCGATTTCTGTGAATTACAGTTTATAGTGTGAGTTATATGGCCTCTGAAAAACTAAAAGCATTCTTGACAATCAGCAGGGCCAAGATCCAGTTAGGTACACCGCCCCATCCACTTCTAGGTCTTCTATTAGGTGCAGCAACGGTTGGCCAGTTCCTTTCTCGGATAACAGGACTCTACATAATCCTGTATTTCCTTTTGATAACCTTTGCGTGCAACATAAACTGCCTTTACGATGTTCACATCGATAACAAATACAAACAGTATATGAGTCAGGGTGTAGAAACTCTTGGTAAGAGAACGGTAAAGGGATTATTGATCGTTGAAGGGATTTTGATCCTGTCCATCATTTCATATTTCTTTTATCGTGGATACAGCGTAACAGCTTTATTGGCCCTATCCGGGTTGCTGGCAGGCTATGTCTATTCAGCTGAGCCTCTAAGAGTCAAGAAGCGAGGGTTACTGAGTCCGGTACCGGTTTTTTTGGGCCTTTACACTCTACCCGTCCTCGGCGGGTGGTTTGTTTTCAGGAGTTCATTGTCTTTATTCATAATAATTTTCACCGTGGGTTACGCTCTATTGAATGAGGGTATCACTCTTGTAAACACCTGTGAAGATTATAAAGAAGATAAAGAAGAAGGGATCAAAACCTGGGCACACATTATCGAGTTGAAAAACACCATGAGAATAGCACTGATATTCACTACTTTAGGTGGCTTTATCGCAGTGATCGGGGTTCTTCTCAAACCATTCATCATGGGATGGACCCCTTATAACATATATGGTTCGGGTCTATTCATTGCTTTAGGTATCGTCAACACCCTTGTTATATTGAAGACCGCTGGAGATATTTACGGGGCACTCCAGACGAAAGACCTAGAATCTTCATGTAAAAGAG
The DNA here is from genome assembly GCA_048622455.1 of Candidatus Saliniplasma sp. GTDB lineage: Archaea > Thermoplasmatota > Thermoplasmata > Halarchaeoplasmatales > Halarchaeoplasmataceae > Saliniplasma. The sequence continues at coordinate 15,223 of JBMCUO010000031.1, forward strand.
CAGCTAAGAACATGCCTAAATGGTTCATATCGACCAGGTATCCTCTTCTTGTGATGGTTTTGATGGGATTACTGTACTACTCATAATGCCACTATAAATTCTATATACCCCTAACACACTGGGTTAAGATATGAAAGGGGTTCCATCTGATAAAAAACCTCTATTGATCCTTACTTTATTTTATATAGTTTTGATCAGCGGTATAAAATATACACTCGAAACTATCTTTATCACGACTTATCAATTTTCCTTATTACTTTTTTACATCAATATTTTCACATCAAGTCTTCTTTTTATAACATTGTTCTTTCTCTACGGTCGACTGGTTCCAGATGCAAATTTGAAATATAGAGTTCGTAAACTATATCTCATCTTCTGGGTGGTTATCCTTTTTCCTATCCTAGGTATTATCAACGCATCTATACCCGTAACTTTTAGTTTAGAAATATATCACCCCTATCTTATTGTTGATAATTATTTTCCAACTGCACTTCTTTTACCAGCTGTAGTAATTTCCTTCTTATTTTCGTCCATAGTGATCATATCTAAAAAAGGAATGAACTTGATCTCAGGTTTAAAAGCATTTATCGGGGGTTTCGCAGCATTCATAATTTCGATGATACCCTTCTACATATCTTACTTCATAAGAGATAGGTTTATAGGGATTATAAACAACCCGTTAGAGAATAGACATTTCCATCTACTCTTTTTATGTATTATTGTTTTGACCATTCTGGTGATCGTATTGTTAACGTACTATCACGAAAATAAAGATGAGCTTACTTCGGTTTTAATAAACCTAAAATTGTTCAGAACAGTACATTTTATCGTTATGGTGATGATCGGAGTATTTGTGGTTCAGACCATATCCCCCGAACATGCTTTAAACCCACTGTTTATCTTACACTTCCCCTACCTGTTCCTACCTGCCATGTGCATGGCGCAGACATGGCAGTTCACCGCTATGATCAACGATTATTACGACATCGAGATAGACAGGATCGTCCACCCAGAAAGACCGTTGGCGAGCGGAAAGATCAGTGCTTGGAGATACCTTCAATTAGCTATCATGATATCATTAATTTCGCTACTCCTTTCCATATTACTTGGATTCTTAATCTTCATTTTAAATATATCATTCGTGATAGCAGCTCTGCTCTACTCGATACCACCTATCCGGCTAAAAAACAGGGTATTTGGATATATCTGCGTAGGTTGGGCGAGCGTAGTGGCGTTTTTAAGTGGGGTTTATTCCCCCGTTTTTTGGAAAGAGGGGATTCCTTGGTCTTCTCCTACTGTTTCCAGAGCAATCCCGTTCTATCCCGACCTCGCTGTTATCTCAATGATCCTCTTCTCGGTCCTATCCATATCCCCGTATATCAACGCCATTTCAGACTATAAAGGAGATAAGAAAGGCGGTGTGAAGAGCATATATATGATTTATGGCCTAGAAAGAGGTAAGAAGATCGTTTCCGTTTTGATTCTGGTTTTATTTCTCACACCACTGCTCCTGATCCATTCCATGTGGGATATGATTATAATGGTTTCCACATCTTTTTTCAGTGTTTTTATATTCTATAAATTCGAGAGATATCAAGTCATCTTTGGGATATACTTCTTAGTTCTGATCTACATATTAACACGCCTTTTAGGTATTATCTCCTTTAATTTTTAATAAAAAAACAGTAAAGATTATTTACAAAGTAAACTTTTCCAGGTAACACCAATGGAAGATGAGAACAGTTTTACCTCTAAGATACTAGATTTCATGGAAAAGGACAGGTTCAACCTAACCTCTGCTATAATATATGTGTTTATAATAGGAGGGGTCAGATCCGTGATGGAAGCGCATGTGGGCAGATATTATGGATACAGCCGATACCTTTTCACCCAGCATGTTCTACTTTCATATCCCCAATTATTAGTCGGTACCCTGGTTGTCTATCTTATAATAAAAAGGCATCCTAAAAAAATAATGAATGTATTTCTATTGGGATATGGTCTTTTGTTGATTCCACCTATCGCCGACTATTTTTTATACCGTGATTTCGGTGCTGAACTGGGTACTCAATACGAATATCTAGAGGTCCATGAGATAATACCAGCTTTACTAAACAGCTGGAATCCGTTTTACATATACACATTAGGAAGTAAAGGACAGGGTTTGATGTTCCTTTCCCTGATGATTGGAACCGCTTCATATGTTGCAATGAAAACTAGATTCAATCAAAAAATATTACGGTTTTTTAAAGATAGAGCAGAAAAAATGGGGGTGTTGAAGAGTGGTATTAAAGTGGTATGTGCCTATTTTGGAATATTCCTTTGGATGTGGATGATAGGGTCTTTCAAATTCATCTTCAGTCAAGAATCAGACCATTATTTACTATTCAATCATTTCAAAGTTCCGTACTATTCCAAGTACTATATTTTTTTCAGAAATTATAACTATCCCGATGAGCTTATTTTCCCATCCGCTGACTCCGGTATTTGGGGCCTGCCTACGAATCTGATCACAAATCAAAACCGGCTTATATTATGTGCTTTTTTCATTATACTAGCACTTATTTCAACCTTAATCATACTTTATCTATCTCAAAGGAAAAGGTTGGTCCTGACTTTAAAAAATCTACCGTGGATTAAGGTCTTTCTAGGTTCCTTAGCGGGATTTGTAGGTGTTGCCTCCGTCCACATGTTGGACCCTGACTTCACTAAAGGATTCGCCATAGACCCTACTTATTTCTTACATACACCTTACATCTTCTTCTCTATCCTGATAATTATACTGCTTATTTTATTCTCATTCTTTTTGACTAGACTTTCAAGATATGGTCTCGAAGAAAAAGAATCTAAACTATCTCGACTCGATGACCATTTTAGCAAATATCATTATACACACCTAACAGCATCTATCGGTTTGACCGTGCTTTTCCTTTCCGTCATAATTGGATACATTACCTTCACGATATCAATTATCTGGGTTCTCCTCTATATATTTTTAACCTCTAAAAAGAAAAATATTTTCCGAGAAAATCTTAAATTCGCAATCTTTGGGATACTAGCCTTCTTTACTGGCTTTTACATGCCTAACGCATGGCGTACACACATCATCGATTTCAGAGACACTGTCGAGGTAACAAGAGAAGTAGTTTATAGATACCCTCCGATCACATTATATATACTTTTGATAGTGTTATGGATCGCTGTTAGTTTCTGGATAATGGCTAAAATCCTTGATCTAGATAGTGATAAAGTCAACATATTCCCTAGTTTCGAAGAAAAAACAAACATTTACTCAACCATCGGTTTGACATTCTTACTATTACTGTTCCCTCTCATCTATTTTACATCCTTCACAGGTTTGTTAATATTCATAGGTCCTGCCATCGCCACACCTATATGGTATAAAATAATGGAAAAGGGTCACGTTATATCAGTTGGATATATATTACAACTTATACTATTTTCACTGAGCTTTATGTATTTGTAATGTAAATACATAATAATATAGAAAAGAAAGGGGTTTTTTGATGTTTTTTAGTAGTCTACTGTCCAA
>JBMCUO010000032.1:0-18302 GCA_048622455.1 Candidatus Saliniplasma sp.
GGTCAAGTTGGGTTATTTATACGTTTGCAGTACATTACGAGGTATCGAGTTTCGAAACGAGTTTTGATATGAAGAAAAGGGATATAAATAAGATAGGGAATTGTTAAAATACACAAAAGAAAAAGAACATCATAATATCACGATAAATTCCTCCTCAATTTTTTCTTATGTCGCCCTCACGATAAATTCCTCCTCTCAATTTTTCTTTTTTTCTATACTTATTACAATTAACATTTTTGAACAATCCTTAAATACAATTCTAAATCATAATCAGTCGTGAACATGAAGATATTATTCGTAGATGATGATAAAGGATTATTGGACCAGGCGAAATATGTTTTAGAAAGGAAAAATGAAGATTTTGAAGTGATTCCTGTCCAATCATCTGACGAAGCTTTAGAATATTTAGAGATGGATCATGTTGATATCATCATTTCTGATTACAAGATGCCTAGTATGGATGGATTAGAACTCCTAAAGATGCTTCGTGAAAAAAATAATGAAACTCCTTTTATAATATTCACTGGAAAGGGTAGGGAAGAAATTGCCATGAAGGCACTCAATCTAGGTGCGAATAGGTATTTTAGAAAGGGAGGCGATCCGATGGCTCAATATGAGGTGTTAGCCCGAGCTATCGAACAAGAGGTTCGCCATAAGAGGACTGAAGGTAGTTATAGAGAGATGGAAACAGAATTGGTGAAATTTAGAAAGAAATATGAAGTTTTATTCGAAAATATCAGGTCACCTTTAGCGGTTCTTGATGATAATGGTAAAGTAGAGCTAGCTAACCATATGTTTCAGGATGTAACTAGATATTCAAAAGAGGAACTAGAGGGAAAAAAAGATTGGTTCCAGTTTATCGATGAGGATGATTTAAACCGAATAAAAAAAATACATGACCTTAAGAAAATCGATGAAGAGTTAGGCCAGAAAGGATACAGATTTAATTTAGTTGACAAGTATAATAATTCTAGATCTTTTTATGCAGTATTAACAAAAATTCCGGACAGTGAAGAAACAATAGTTTCCCTTTTAGACCCTATCGGATTTGAGGAGGTCGTAGGAGAATTCAAAGACATCCAACAGGATTTTTTCGTAGACGATTTTGAAGATCTCAAAGATCATGTCCGTTCAATTTCTGAAGAGTTATTCGGGGAAGGGAATTTAACGAAGTCTATAAAGGATTGGTGTCTGGAGGAATTACTTATAATTCTTGTCAAGATCGAGGGAGGAGCCACTGGTAAAAGATTGATGTCTTTGTTGAACGAGACTTTCGTAGTAGATTTGAGTTCGAGTATAGTTTACCCTAAGCTTCATGATTTAGAAGGAAAAGAAATCTTACGAGTCCAGGAACATATAAGAACTAAAGAGTATAAGATTAAAAATGAAGAATATGCAAAGAAATTGGTGCGAGAAAAGATAATCCAGTTATTCGGAGTGTATACTATTTTAAGACTTCTAGATGGCATTAGTATAGAAGAAAATGAATGACATATACTAATGTACATCAATGTATAATCCATGGGAAAACCTTTATAAGGTATTAGAAAGGATATATTAATTGATTAATAGAGGGTTGACAAACGCTAAAAAGATATCATAATCTATAGAATTTATGTATCATCAATATAATCAAATATCACGATAATTTCCTCCTCTTTTTTTCTTTTTTTAATTAACGCTTTTTTTCATCGATTATACTTTCTACAGTTCTGATCTCCATCATGTTGGTAACTCCTGATATTGGAGCTGGAATACCTGCGGTTAGAATCAATAGATCATCATTAGAAACCATGTTCTTGTTTTTAAGTAGTTCTACGGAGTTACATATCATTTCATCGACATGCTCCGGAAATTCCATGTAGAATGCTTTAACGCCCCATACAAGTTTCATCTGTCTTCGAACCAATCTAGAGTTTGTAAAAACGATGATATCTGTATCAGGTCTAAGTTTTGCGATCTTTTTCCCGGTATATCCCGATGAAGTATGTGCGACGATATATTTTGCGTCCGTGTCTCTAGAGGCCTGCCAAACGTTTTTCGAGATAATATCTGCGATATCACCACTTTTTTGGTTCACCGTATGGTGAACTCTTCCCTTTAGGTAATTCTCCATCTTTTCTATTATTTCAGACATAAATTGAATGGATTTAACCGGGTATTGACCGACCGCAGTTTCTTCGGATAACATCACCGCGTCCGTTCCGTCCATGACTGCATTAGCCACATCCGAAACTTCAGCTCTGGTAGCTCTTGGACTTTCAGTCATAGATTTCAGCATTTGAGTAGCAGTTATCACGGGTTTTTCCATTGTATTACATTTTTCTATAATCTTTTTTTGTAACATCGGAACATCAGATGCAGGGACCTCGACTCCCAAATCACCTCTTGCGATCATTATCCCATCAGCTTCCTTCAAAATTGAATCTAGGTTTTCAACTGCCTTTAGATGCTCTATCTTAGCGATGATCTCCATCTTAGAGTTTTCTTCATCTAAAAGTTCCTTTATTTTGATCACATCTTCAGCACTTTTGACGAAGGAAGCTGAGACGAAGTCAAAATCATGATTTATACCAAATTTAATATCATCTCTATCTTTTGGAGTAGGTGTTTTTAATCCAACTTCTTTACCAGGGATGTTGACCGATTTTTTTGAAAGTACGGGTCCTCCATGGATTATAGTACCATCGATTTCGTAATCGACTGAATCTACTCGAATTTCGATCTGCCCGTCGTCGATAAGAATAGTATCCCCTTCCTCAATATAATTTATAATTCTTGGATAATCGACGGGCAGTGTTCTTTCATTTCCGGTGATATTTTCTGTAACAAGCCTAACTTTTTTGCCATTTTGTAATTTAGTTCCGTCCTCAACCTCTTTTAACCTGATTTCAGGACCCTGGGTATCTACCATCACACCGACTTCATCGGACAAAGAACGGATATCTTCGAATATTTGTTTGTGTTCTTTATGAGTACCATGGGAAAAATTTTGACGAGCTACATCCATACCATTGTCCATCATCGTCTTTAAAGTATCTTTGGATTTGGATGCCGGACCGATTGTCGTCACAATCTTCGTTTTTCTCATGTTATGCCTTCACAATGAGATTGATAATTAGGTTATTAAATATTGTCTTGAGATGAAAAAAATAATTAAGTCTAGCTAATTTTTAATAAGCGGCCGTGTAGAAAACCTTAATTTAACAGACATTTAGGTCCGAGTTAAGCATAAATACCTCTCTAAAATCTTTATAAACACTTCAAAACACCCTCGATTTCACTATTCGTCCCGCAGAAAATAGGTTTTCTACAAAGCCTAATAAGCAAAAAATTTATATAGAACCTCTGTTTAATTACTTAATGCAAACATTACAACATAGAGTTGTTAAATAGAGGTGATGTAAATGGGAGAAGATAAAGAAATAAAAGAAAGAGAAGAAGAGAAGGGGTTAGCTGAACGCCAATCTGACTGGTTCTACAGACCGTTAGAAGAGATGGACAGAATGTTCGATGACTTAGACAAGACTTTCCAGAGGTTCTTTGGTGAACCACTGATGAGAAGATACAGGAGGAGATTCACACCATCATTCGGCACAGATTTCAGGTCTCCAGTTTTGGATATACAGGATCTTGGCGATAAATACAGTATACAAGCTGAGATGCCAGGACTCGATAAAGATGATATAGAGCTGGAGATAACCGAGGATAAATTAACTATCAAAGCAGAGAAGGAGCAGGAAACAAAAGAAGAAGGTGAGGACTACATAAGAAGAGAAAGGGGTTACAGGTCATTCTACAGAGAACTTCCACTCTCCGACGAAGTGATTTCAGAGGAAACGAAAGCATCCTATAAAAACGGTATACTGGATATTTCTATACCAAAGAAAGAGAAAGAGAAAAAAGGGGGAATCAAGGTCGACATAGAATAAACCTAACCCCTTTTCAAACCCATTTATTTCTGATTTATTATGAACACAAAAGAAGAATTCGACAAGATTATACGCATACTCCAAAATCCTACAAGGAGAAAGATACTTGAAAGATTGTCTAGAGAAGAGCATTATCCTTTACAGATATCCGAGACCTTGAACACCAGCCAGCAGGCTATATCTAAACATCTAAAAACCATGGAGAAGGCAGGCATGGTAGTTTCAAAGGTCGGTAAGAGCAATCGTGGAGGACCGCCTACCAAAACATACATGGTAAATAGTGAATTCTCTTTGAGGATCGATTTAGGTCCAACTTTATTTCGGACTGAAGTTGATGATTTAGAGTTCGAAAAGATCGAAGGTTATGAGGATATCGAAAAGAAAATAGATTTGGATCAGAAGGAAGGGTTTCTGAAAAGAAAAAGAGAACTAATAGATAGAATCGAACAAGAAATCGAAGACCTTAAAAAAAGACGTCAATATCTTTTAAAATTAAAAGAAAAAACACTTTCTAAGGGATATGAATATATATATGATAATTTTGACGATTACATGGAAAGGTTTGTTTTATATTTTATACTAGACACGGGTCATAAAGACCCTAAAAAATTAGCTAAGGATTTCGAAATTAGAGAAGATAGGATGAAAAAAATTATAGATAATTTAAAAGAAAAAACTGAATTATGGTGATATAGATGAATTATGAAGATGATGATGAAGATAAAAAAAGGAGAAGAGACCCGTTTAAGGACATATTTGGTATTCCAGACATTGGTAAAGAATTTGAAAGGATGCAGCGATTGATGGATGAAATGATGAGCAAGGAATTCAATAGGTCGGATAGAGACCCTTTCGTTTACGGTTTTTCAGTTAGGACAGGCCCAAGCGGTGAACCTAGGATCCAGGAGTTTGGCAACGCTAAAGATTATTTCTTGGAGAAGCATGGCGATTCAGAACGTTCCGAATGGACCCCTTTGACTGATGTTCAAGAAAGTGATGACAACGTACTAGTGACAATAGATATACCAGGTGTAGAAAAGGAGGATATAGATATCGAGGTAAAGGACAGTAAGATGGTTTTAAGTGTTGAGGGGAAAAGAAGATACGGAACTACCATTGACCTTCCGTGTATTGTCGATGTAAATGACTCTGAGGCTAATTACAATAACGGTGTACTCGAAGTAAAACTTAAAAAGAAGCAGGAATCACATGGTAAATCTATAGAAATAAAATAGGTATGGTAAGATGTCAGAGAAAGAATTTATAGAGGAAGAAAAAGAATCCGAGGGACATGAACAAGAGATAACTGACGAAGAGATAACTGACGAAGAGATAACTGATGAACAGGATAAATCTGAGGATACAGAAGTAGAACTCACAAAGGAACAGTTAGAGGAAGAAGTGGACGAATTAGAGAGATCTTTGAAAAAAGTGATGGCTGATTTTGATAATTACAGGAAAAGAACATTACGGGAGAAGAAGAGAATAATCGAACGGGCTACGGAAGACTTGATGCTAGATCTGTTAAGTGTTTTAGATGATTTTGAACGGGCGATAGGCTCAGACGACGAATTAGATTCCGAGGGTATCCAAATAATATATAAGAAATTTTATCATACCTTAAAAGAACATGGTTTAGAAGAGTTTGAGGCTGAGGGGGAAGAATTCGACCCCAAATTTCATGAATGTGTTATGTCTGTGGATGCTGAAAACGAGGAAGATAAGGATATGGTTATCGAGCAGTTTGAGAAAGGATATAAATTAAATTCGAAGGTCATAAGACCTGCAAAAGTTAAGGTTGCAAATTAAGAAAAGGTGATAATATGTCAAAAATATTAGGAATAGATTTGGGAACGACTAACTCGGCGATGGCTGTCATGGAAGGTGGAGAACCGACGATAATAACTAATTCTGAAGGTGAAAGAACTACTCCTTCTGTGGTAGCTTTCAAAGACGATGGAGAACGTTTAGTTGGAGAACTAGCCAAACGACAGGCAGTAAAAAATCCGGAAAGAACAATCGCATCTATAAAGAGAAAGATGGGAACGGATTATAAAGTCAACGTCGATGGTAAGAATTACACTCCGGAAGAGATCTCTGCCATGATACTTCAGAAAATGAAAAAGGACGCTGAAGATTATTTGGGTGAAAAAATTAAGAAGGCTGTGATCACGGTTCCAGCTTATTTCAATGAACCCCAGCGTGAAGCTACTAAGAATGCTGGAGAAATAGCTGGATTTGAAGTTGAACGGGTACTTAACGAACCCACTGCGTCTTCTATGGCTTACAGGATGGAAGAGAAGGAAAAAGCAGAGACTATTTTAGTGTACGACCTCGGTGGAGGAACTTTCGATGTTTCTATACTTGAGGTCGGAGACGGCGTTTACGAGGTCCTTTCGACATCCGGTAATACCCAACTGGGCGGAGATGATTGGACTCAGAAAATCGTTGACTGGTGTTTAGAACGATTCAAGAAGGAAAACGGTATAGATCTAAGTGATAATAGGGAGGCACTCCAACGGATTACCGAGGCTTCTGAGAAAGCTAAGAAAGAGCTTTCCACCAGAGAGAAAACAGAGATCAATTTACCGTACATCACTGCGGATGAAAACGGTCCAAAGCATCTTGATATAGAACTAACTAGAGGTAAATTCCAGAATATGACTCGTGAACTCGTTGAGAAAACCAAGAAACCTCTCCAGATAGCCATGGATGATGCTGGTTTGGATATAAAAGACATAGACGAGGTCATCATGGTTGGTGGTTCAACAAGATTACCTGCTATCAAGGATCTGGTGAAAGATTATTTCAAAAAAGATCCTCATATGAAGATCAACCCCGACGAATGTGTAGCTATAGGAGCCGCCATCCAAGCTGGTGTAATCTCAGGAGATGTTACGGATGACATAGTGTTGTTAGATGTTACACCTCTTTCACTGGGTGTTGAAACTCTTGGAGGTATCACTACTCAACTTATAGAAAGAAACACTACCATCCCTACCGAAGAAAGCAAGATATTCACCACAGCTCAAGACAATCAGACCACCGTTGAAATACACGTAGTACAGGGTGAAAGAGCCATGGCTAAGGACAACCATAGTCTTGGTAGATTCACACTAACTGGTATACCTCCATCTCCAAAAGGAATACCTCAGATAGAAGTGACATTCCAGATGGATGAAAACGGTATATTGAATGTTTCTGCTGAAGATAAAGCCTCAGGTAAAGAAGAGAGTATCACCGTAGAATCTACGAGCCAACTCTCCGAAGATGAGATCGAACGGATGAAACGTGAAGCAGAACAGCACGCCGAAGAAGATAAAGAAAAGAAAGAGGAGATCCGTGATAGGAACGAAGCTATGACTTTGGTGGATTCCACTGAAAGAACACTGGAAGAAGTCGGGGATAAAGTAGATGATTCCATTAAAAATGAAATACAAGAAAAAGTCGATGAACTCAAAGAGGCCTTGGAAGAAGACGATATCGATAAGATCCGAAGAAAGAAAGAAGAACTGTCGGAAAAAGTACAAGAGATCGGGAAACAGATGTATCAGGCACAACAAGCAGCTCAGCAGCAGGCAGCCCAACAGCAAGCTGCTCAACAACAGGCACAACAGCAACAATCTTCTTCGGACGAAGATGAAGATGTCGTAGATGCAGATTACGAAGTCGTAGATGAAGATGAGTAAATCAAAAACCCCTTTTCTTTTTATATTACCATCTACTCTGAAGTGACAATATGGCAAAAGAGTACTATGAGGTATTAGGTGTTGATGAAGACGCATCTAAGGATGAAATCAAAAAAGCATATCGTAAGAAAGCCAAGAAATATCATCCTGATAAAAATCCCGATGATCCAGATAAAGCTAGGGAGAAGTTTAAAGATATATCTGAAGCCTACGAAGTCTTAGCGGATGAGGAAAAGAGACGCCGTTATGATCGGTATGGGAAAAATGGTGTTAAGGGTCAGTTCAGCCAGGGTGATTTCACGTGGCAGGATTTCTCACACCGAGAAGACCTCGAAGATATCTTTTCAGATTTTTTTGGTAGTAGGAGGTCTGGAGGATTTGAAGATCTTTTCAGCGATTTTTTCGGTAGAAGACGAGATAGTAGGCAGACAAGGCAACGTCGCGGAAGTGATTTAAGAGCTACATTGGAGGTCACCTTGGAGGACATCTATGATGCTACGGAAAAAACTATGAGATTGAATCGGAAAGCTCCCTGTGAGGTTTGTGGAGGCTCAGGAAGTACATCAGGAGAAACTATAAGGTGTCCTGAATGTGGGGGAAGTGGAGAAGTAAGACAGGTGCAGAGAAGAGGGATCCAGCAGTTGATAACGGTTTCACAGTGTTCTAAATGTGGCGGTACGGGGGAGTTTGTTGAAGATCCCTGTGACAATTGCGATGGGAAAGGTAGGGTTCAAAAAAGAGAGACTATAAGTATAAAAGTACCACCCGGAGCAGAAGATGGAAGTAGACTACGTGTTCCCGGTAAAGGTGACGCAGGACCTAGAGGAGCTACACCTGGCGATCTCTATATTCTTATAAGAGTAAAGCCACATGAAATTTTTAAGAGAAAAGGTCAACATCTTTTCTTGGATGTACCGATATCTATGACTCAGGCAGCATTAGGTGATAAGATAAAAGTTCCTACTTTAAAAGGTAGTGTGAAGTTAAACATACCTCCTGGAACCCAGCATGGAACAAATTTGAGAGTGGGCGGAAAAGGCCTGCCAGCTGGACATGGGATCCAAGGAGATCTTATCGTACATGTTAAAGTAAAAATACCAGAAAAATTGGATCAGCAGCAAAAGGAATTATTGGAAAAGTTCGAAGAGCTGGAAAAGAATAAAGAAAAGGGTTTGTTCAGCAGAATCAAAGATAAATGGGGCTTAGATTAGTTCCACTTCTTTCAGATTGTAACCATTCTTACATTTTATTTTTTTACCCACATCTTTGACGTTATATTTTTGTTTACTCTCGATGCCGGTGGGATGGCATAACCGATAGTAGTCACATTCGAATTCTTTACAATCTCTTTTTTCGAAAGTGACTACAGATCCTTCGATAACGGTCCTCCCTGATACTGCGGTTTTCACAGGTATCTTTTCAACCTCGACGACCTGTACATCACCATGGTGGATTTTACATTTATGTTTTTTATTTCTTACACCTACTATCCTATACCATCTGTTCTTTTCTAACCCACAGCACGAGTTTTTGATTTCACAGCTTTTACATTTGGATAAACATCCACCAAAAACAAATTCAAGTCCCTCTTTAGCTAGATGTTCACCTATCAAAGTCACTTCAGTCATTTCTTCACCTCTTTTTAAATTATTCCAGTTTCCTTTAGAGCTTCTTCTGCAGCGTCTCTATTCATCCTCCGATTCCCTAAGATGGTATATCTTTCCGGCCTAATTTCCGGTGCATGGATAAGAGCCTCAATTACTTCCTCCTCGGTAAGGTCCAACCCTCTAGCTGTTGTGGGAGCTCCTACCATCTCTAATGCATTTTTTATCCTTCTCCAATCTCCTCCATGAAGATACATCATTATTATCGTACCTACCCCACATTGTTCACCATGAAGTGCAGGTTTATTTACAAGTTCATCTATGGAATGACTGAACTTATGTTCGCTCCCACTTGCAGGTCTAGAAGACCCTGCTATACTCATAGCAACGCTTGAACTAACCAGGGCTTTCACTACCAGCCATGCGCTCTCTTCTAAACCTGGTTTGATACTGTCTGCATTATCAATTAAAGACGAAGCGGTCATCTTAGAAAGATTGGCAGCATAATGTGAATATGGTTCGTTTCTTAACCTTTTTGCTAACTGCCAGTCTAGTACAGCGGTTTCATTGGATATTATATCTGCACATCCGGATGCCATCAATCGATAAGGACTGTTTGCGATAATACTTGTATCAGCAACTACCGCCAATGGAGATTGTGCAGCAACAGACTTTTTGTTCCCGTTTCTATCTATAGATGCCCTACCTGAAGCAATTCCATCGTGTGAGGCAGCGGTAGGAACGCTTATAAATGGTATATCTAAAAGAAACGATGAATACTTGGCTATATCTATGGACCTTCCACCACCAACACCTATGAAAAAGTCATATTCATCTTTAGAAGTCTCTGTGATATCATCAACAGTTTTTTGGGATGCGTTTTCTATCTCGTAGATGTTAGTATTAAAATCGTTTTTCTCAAGTAGTTCACTGACCTCGTCCCCAGCTATACCCCGAGTTGTCCCATCACAGATTATTAAAGCTCTGTTCTGTAGTTTAAGAGAATTAATCGTTTTAGCTATATCTTTAATAGCTTTATTTCCTACGACTACTGTTCTAGGGAACTGCATACTTTTTAATTTGTTAAAAGTGGTAGAGCTTCCTTGTTTAACAGCATCCTCTTTAGTAGCCATGGTTCACACACTATCAAGATTACAAACTGCTCTCATATATTACTTTCCCTACTCTTCTAGTTCTCCGTGTATCAATTCAGCAGCCTTTTTACCCGAAAGAAGCATTCCACCGAAGATAGGCCCCATCCTCGGTGCTCCAATCACAGCATTAGCGCACATCCCTGTTATCCATAGCCCGGGAAATACTTTTTGAGTGTTCTCAATAACTGTCTTCTCTCCAACTTCTGCACACATAGACCTTTCACCTGCGACTCCACCCGAGTCGGTTTGCAGTGAACCTACTTTTCTATTGACAATGTTACATATTTCGGCATCATGACCGGTAGCATCGATACAGGCTTTCGCTCTGATAGTTATAGGATCAACATGGAGACCAGCAACCTCTATGGCGGAATTATTTATTACAAAACCATTAACTTTCTCATTTTCATACAGTACGTCCTCAACAGTAACGAGGTTGAACAGGCGTACCCCTGCATCTATGGCTGCAGAGAGAAGTTTACTAACACACTCGATAGAATCCGCAGTATAGTATCCATCTCCCTCTTCCTGAACTTCAACCCCAATCTTTTTTAGTTCTTGAACGGATTCTTCCTGTACAACGGCTACAGGGTAACCCATACCTCCGCCCCACATACCTCCGCCGGGGGATAATTTTCTTTCAAAGATGGCAACATCATAACCTTTCTCTGCAAGATAGCGGCCTGCTACTAGTCCTGCAGGACCTGCCCCAGCTATTGCAACATCATTTTCAGTATGCTTTGAGAACTCTTTAAAATATCGCTCCGTTATATGCCTAGTTACTTTAATATCGTCTATCATGTTTCACGCATAATCTTGGGGATGTATAAATATCTTGATGTAGCTTAATAGTAATGCGGCGATCTTTCTTCATTTTTTTCAACTGTTTCTTTTTGGTAAAGATAATATTCGACACCATACAATACACCACGGATTATACAAGCTATAACTGTTAAAATAATTATACCTGGGAGCGTGATAGCGTATGTGAACTCATCTCCTTCAAATCCCAGGTTTAAACTTCTTAGAATAAACACGAAGTAAATGATCAGCAATGCAGTACTGATTAACCCAAATACAAGTCTTTTTTTATCGCCTTTGCTAAAATAATTAGTGATGCCTATCGTGATGGCTAATGGTATACCTATCAAAACAGCATACATCCCTGTATTTTGAAAGATATTTCCTATCTCTGGGATATTTGAAGTGATCATCGAAACTCCTATCCAAACCAGGGCTACAAAAATAATCAACGAAAGAACCGTTAAGATCACCGCTTTTACCGGATGTCTCTTGTCATCTTCCATTTTTAATCCGCCTCCACTCTCTTTTCGAACTGCATACCTGTATTGTCATCCGTGAATGTGACCTCTGCATATGCTGGCTCGCCATCAACTCCAACTTCGACGGTATCTCTAAACTCTTCACCCGAACTGACAATGTATTCATCGTCATCCTGGTAAGTGAGATATTTCGTTCCAACAACGTTATCATTTTCATCGTAAATCTTGATCTCAATTTCTGTTTCTAGAGTCCTCGGGCTGTCATTTGTGAACGAAAAAGTTGCGGATGCGGTTCCTGGACTATATCCGATATTTTCAATATCGAGCTCGTTTAACGGGGCGCCCCAATCATACATTTCTTCTGTATTAAAATCAATGCCTTTCTCTATCAGAGTGATATCCATATCGAAGATCAATGTTTGGCTGTTTGTGATGAATTCATCAACATCTTCACCGGTTATGGAAAAACTCAATTCACCATTATAATCCATACCCAAAGGTACGGTCTGTTGGTCAGATGAATACCTGTTGGTTCTTCCCTCATCCCACACCGTTATGTTGACAACGGCGTCCCCATCTAGTCCGGGTGTATTGACTTGGAACGGTAGGTATAAGGTGGTTTCTCCTCCATTATAAGTCACGCGAGCTTCGTCATATTTGAGTTCTAAATTTTCGACTGGTGCTTCCCATGAGTAAATCTCTTCCCTTTCTAACTCTAAGTCGAAATCACTAAAGGTTATTTGGGATGTCAAAACTAATTCTTGACTGTTGAATACCAGCTCTTCGATCAGGGGATCATCGATAAGAAAATCAACGGTATCTGATTCGTAAACACCGAGAGGTATAGTTAACTCAGTACTAGAATAAAGTTCTTCTTTATTTTCATCGTACAGTTCAAGCTCGATCGTACTATCTCCTGAGAGATATTCATTAGTTTCAACCGTGTATGGAAGGGAAACAACTGCACCTTCATCATTTGATGTCAAGTCGATATAATCTTCATCATACTCGAACATTTCAACCAATCCTTCCCATTCAACAGTACTTTCATAATCGAGATTAAAGTTGAGTATTGAGAAAGGATAATTAGCATTCATATATGATACGATTTTAAGATCTATACCTTCAAATACAAGATCATCTAATTCTTCTTCTGTAAAATCATCTAAAGATGTTTGTAATTCAAGTTCTATTTTTTTATTTTCTCCCATCACGACTGACGGAACATATATCGTGTCATTAAATAGTGAACGATTGAATCCTACTATCTCCACCTGTATATTGATATTGTCCATACTGTAATAACCTGAATTATTTACCCACATGTCGCCTCTCAAGTAAAGATCATTTTCGTCAATGTCCCATTCTATCTCATCTTCTGTAGGGATATCCACTTCAATATCTCCGGTCATGGCTGGGAACACACTGGTTACCGAGAGTATTATAATAATGACACTAAAAACCGCTAGAATTATTTTAAGGACCAACAATTGTGATTTCATACCGTTACAATTCATTTGGTGTAAAATAAATCTTATGTACCTTTTTAACAAACAAAGTAATTTTATATCAGACCTATGTTGAAAGGTTCATGAAATGTAGTCGATGTAAAAATCCAGCGGTTACTTATGTCCGTTACAGTGGACAGCACTTATGCATAGAGCATTTCATCGACTTTTTTGAGACTAGAGTTTTTAAAGAATTTAGAAAGCAGGTCGATTTAAGCAGAATCGATAGGGTGGGTGTAGCAGTCTCCGGAGGTAAGGACAGTATAGTTGCATTGAGGATGATCCATAAGATCATTGGTGAACGTCGTGATTGTGATATGTTTGGTATAACTATCGATGAGGGGATCGAAGATTACCGTGCCAGTAGTGTCGATATTGCTGTAGAAGAATATGAAAAATTAGGAGTGGATTATGAGATACGATCGTTTTATGACTCATTTGGCAAAACTCTAGATGAGATGGTGGAAAAAGAGGATTCTAAAAAACCCTGTTCTGTTTGTGGTGTTCTCAGAAGATGGTTGATGAACAAGATGGCTAAAGACGCTGGAGCTGATGTTTTAGCTACAGGTTTGAACCTAGATGATACTTCACAATCTCTATTGATGAATTTTTGTCGAGGTGATATGGAAAAGATGGCACGCTTAGGCCCACATGAGATCATTAAAGAAGGGCTGGTCCCCAGGATAGCCCCACTCAGACGTACACCTGAGAATGAAGCTTATCTTTACGCTCTTGTGAACGGGATGAAAATCCACGAAAAGGAATGTCCTTATGCTGTATTCGCTTTAAGAGGTCTATATAGAGATGTATTAGGGCAACTCGAGGATAATACACCAGGCACCAAATTCGCAATATTGAGTTCCTATGAGAAGATTAAAAGAGAATTGACGGAGAAGTACGGTGGTGGAGAGTTAGAAAGCTGTGTAGAATGTGGTGAAGCTACGATAGAGGGTGTTTGTAAAACCTGTGAGATGCTAAAAAATTTAGGGTTAGAGGTTTGATAAACATAATACCAAATTGGGGTTATAATTTCAGAACCGTTAAATACTCTTTTCGTTTTATATAGGTTGGGAAAATGATATGGTGGATAATAACCGCGGTAGTCTTGATAATTCTGAATATCATCACTCTATTTGTTTTTAACAGCTATCAGGAAAAAACCAGTTCTTATGCCCCTGATCTTTTTTGGATTATTATGCTTCTGTTTGGCATCGTGATAGCGTTTTCTGTGTTTCACTACGATAATATCGATCAAACCGGCCTTTTTGTCTTAACAGGTTTCCATATCGGATTCATACTTTCTGTTAGATTAATAATCGGTAAAGAAACCGAGAGAGAGGTGGTAAGCGATATGACCGAAGATGAGAAGATCGAATGGCGGGAATCGTCCTTTGATTATAAAGATGGAAATATGGATAGAAAATGAACTTAAGTAAGGCGGTTAGGAAAGTCAAATTATTGGAAAGATTTTTATTGGTCTAACTCTTACATAAATCAAGGGTGATTCTATCAGTGGTAAGAGGAAGGAAACGTATAAGAAGGGAGACCAAGTTCATTTCATACTTACTGAAGACTTTGTAGATACTTATAACGAGTTTATAGAATATTGTGATGAACATTCGATTAATGCATCTGGTGCTATTAGACAAGCTATAGAAGATTGGTTAGAAGATAAAAAAGAAGAACACAAATATCTAAAGAAAAAGAAGAAATCTTCTTATTGGCAAAGGGGCGGAAGTAAGTAGTATTATCGTTTGTTTAGATGATCAAGCAGTTCATCCATAGCTCGTCCTCTGTGACTTATCTTATTTTTTTCTTTAGCCCTCATCTCAGCATAAGTTTGGTCTCTTCCTTCCGGTCGAAAAATCGGATCATATCCAAACCCCCTAGTTCCCATCTTTTTCTTAGTGATATAACCATGGGATGTACCCTTTAATAGTTTTTTTTCCTCTCCAATAAATCCTACCACACATTCAAATCTTGCTTTACGGGTATTGATGTTCTCTAAAAGAGAAAGTATACCCTCACAACCGATAGTTCTCATAACATAAGAGGAGTAAACTCCTGGAAATCCCTTCAACTTTTCTACGAACAAACCACTGTCGTCGGTGATGAGCGGTGAATATTCTTCTAAATCTTCTAAAGCATATTCTACTACATCTTCCAGCGTATCCGCTTGAATCTCTGGGTAATCTATATTGAGCATCTTAACTTCGTAGAACTCACTCAGCTTTTCTTTATACTCCTTGAACTTACCTTCGTTAGATGTTATCACATTCAATTCCTTCATTGATACCTACCTCTAGATTCGATTTTTTTCACTCTTTCGATGGTTTCTTCAGCACCATCAAAAACCTCTCTATAACCGCTTAGAACTTCTTCGTATAGTTGAAGAGGGTCATCATGGACGCTTATCAACGCTTCTCTCATCAAGTGCAGATCCACACCCATGTCTTCTATGGAAGAGTCCTGTTCCCCTAGACTAAAATCTATAAAACAGAACTTCCCCTTTTCAGGTGAAAATAGTATATTGGACGTGGTTAGGTCTCCATGTGTGATACCGGCTTCGTGTAGTCTCCCCACATATCTTCCGATGGTTCGTAAATCAACTTCGTACCCGTCATTTATAGCATCCATGACTCTAATCCCATCAAAATGCTGGATTATCATGGTTTTATCCTCTAGTCTTAAATCATAGATGATGGGGACAGGAACTCCAGCACTCCTCGCTATTGTGATCAATTTTGCCTCTTTTTTAACCCTATTTTTCCGTATCATATCGTCTAATCTAGGATGCCGATAGCCTTTTTTCACCCTTCTCTTGACAACAGCGTTTTTACCGAACCAATTCACCCTCCATATCTCTGCTTCAGCCCCTCTACTAAGTAGCTCTTTCACTTCGATATCGATGATGGGAGATTTTAGTTCTAGCGTCGGATCGTCTTTCATATACAGCAAAAATGTGTTTTTGGATATAGAAGTTTTCCCTTTATAACCCAAGGTTTAAATCCATGTGTTCAATTTTTTGGGTAGGTGTGTCGATGGAAAAACAAGATCGAAAGAATGACCAGATACGAAATACAAAGATAACTCCAGATTACTTGGAAAATCCTATGGGGTCAGCTTTGATAGAGACCGGTAAAACAAAGGTTATATGTACAGCAATGGTTGAGGAAAGCTTACCTCCATGGATCAAGAAAAACGATGAGATGGAACAGGGATGGCTTACCGGAAGATACGGTATGCTTCCAGGCAGTGGCGAAAGCAGGATACGTCGTGAGAGAAGAGGTGCTAAAGGTAGAACCAAGGAGATCCAGAGGTTGATAGGTAGGAGTTTAAGGACTTGTTTGGACCTAAAAAAATTAGGGCCGAGAACTATCTGGATAGATTGTGATGTTATCCAGGCAGATGGAGGAACCAGAACAGCATCTATAACTGGCAGCTGGGTGGCCCTGCGCTTGGCAATAAATAAATTACTTAAAGGAGGATCGCTTGACGAGGATCCTATCATACGGCAGATAGCAGCAACTAGTGTTGGTTTAGTCGATGATGAGATATTGTTGGATCTAGCTTATAAAGAGGACTTCTCCGCTCAGGTCGATATGAACGTGGTTATGGATAAAGAGGGTAAATATGTAGAGATCCAGGCAACAGGTGAGGAATCCGTATTTAATAGAGAACAGCATGATAAGATGCTGGATTATGCTGGAAAAGGTATAAAAGAATTGATAAAGATCCAGAGAGAATCTATAAGTTGATGATCTATGATAAATAATAACCGATTTGAAGGTATATTCCCCGCCGCTATCACCCCATTCGATGAAGATGAGAACCTTGATGAGTCTAAACTTACAGAATTCCTAGATTTCTTGATAGATGGAGGTGTGCAAGGAATATATTTACTTGGAACGAACGGCGAGGCACCTCTGTTAGATATGGACGAGAAAAAGAGGGTGATAAAGTTAGCTGTAGAACATATAGATGGTAGAGTCCCAGTAGTATGTGGGACCATGTCTAACAGCACTAAAAAGACTATCGAGCTTTCAAGATGGGCTGAAAAGAAAGATGCTGATGCGGTCCATGTCATCATCCCATACTATTTCCCATCCCCTAGGGACATATTAGTCAAGCATTTCAAGAAGATATCTAGCGAGGTCGATTTACCAATATTTATTTATTCCATACCTCAGAGAACAGGTAACGATATAGACATGCAGACTTTAAAGGAATTATCTGAGATCGATAATGTTGTAGCACTAAAAGATAGCTCGGGAAATCTTGGATTTTTTTACAATGCGGCTCAAGAAACAGAAAATTTACAGCTCTTCGGAGGTAATGATTCTTTGATCTATTCTTATCTAACACTAGGTGGGAACGGGTCTGTAACTGCTGTAGGTAACATTTTCCCTGAATTGGTTTCATCTGTTTATGAAAATTTTACTGACGGTGAGTTTGAAGAGGCAAAGAGAGCGCAAGATAAAGTTATGAAGATCAGCAACCTGGTCAAAGACGGACCTTACTTATCCGGGGTTAAAACCGCATTGAAATTGAGAGGGATGGATTTTGGTGAGGTTAGAGGACCTTTAGAGCCATTTTCACCGAAACAGATTGAGTCTCTAGAGAAGGGACTTAAGGACTTAAAAGTATTGTGAGGTGATTTATATATGGAAAATCTGAAAGGAAAAGCTGCATTAGTTACCGGAGGAAGTTCTGGGATAGGCAAGGCTGTAGCTAAGGGACTTGCGGAGGAAGGCTGCAATCTCGTGCTGGTAGCCAGGGATGAAAAAAAATTAAAAAAAGTTAAAAGATCAATAAAGCAGGATCATCCCGAGACGAATATATCAACAGCACCCACGGATATTAGAGATGAAGATCAGGTAAAGGACATGGTTAAAATCTGTTTAAATGATATGGGTCGATTGGATATTCTGGTGAATAACGCTGGAATCATCAGGTACGGTGAACTGGAGAATTTTTCGACTAAAGATTTTCACGATGTGATGGAAACTAATGTTTACGGGACTTTCTATGCAACAAAAGCAGCTCTACCACATTTAAAAGAATCTAAGGGTAATCTCATATTCATAGGAAGTTTTGATGCAAATCATCCACGTTCCTTCAACCCTATATAC
>JBMCUO010000033.1:0-18272 GCA_048622455.1 Candidatus Saliniplasma sp.
AGGATATCCAACTACATGACCTACCAGGGAGTCGGATTTCGTAAGATTAGGGTCCAATTTAGTTCCTATTCCAATTAATCCACCCGGTCTAGCTTTCTCCAAAGACATCTCTCCGGAATTGAGAGACTCAACGTTGGTGACTATCTTTTGCCATTTTGTTTCACCGCGCTCCTCTACTTTGTTACCTGGGGATATCTCGATCTCATCCCCGATCTTCAAGATTCCTTTTGACAGTGATCCCCCGATCACCCCACCCTTAAGATCATTGATGATGGTGCCAGGTTGATTTATATCAAATGACCTTGCTACGGTGAGTCTAGGTGAAGCCTCAGTATCTAGTTCTGGAGTTGGTATGTATTCTTCGATAGCTTCTATGAGGATGTCAATATTTACATCGTGATGAGCTGAAACGGGAATGATCGGTGCATCTTCTGCAACTGTCCCTTTGGTAAATTCTTTGATCTGTTCATAATTTTCTTTTGCCTTCTCAGAAGTTACCAGGTCTATCTTATTTTGAACTATTATCACATTGTCAACACCGGTGATATTCAATCCCATAAGATGTTCCTGTGTTTGAGGCTGTGGACAGGGTTCATTTGCAGCTATGATCAGTATAGCGCCATCCATCATAGATGCCCCTGAAAGCATCGTGGCCATGAGTGTTTCGTGGCCAGGGGAGTCAACGAAAGAAACAGCTCTTAAAAATTCAGCCTCTCCACCACATTTTGGGCATTCAGGTGATACAGAATAAGCTTCAACCCCCTCACAATCTTTACATCTATAAAAGGCTGTATCAGCATATCCTAACCTTATGCTTATACCACGTTTCGTTTCTTCTGAATGTCTGTCCGTCCATTCTCCACTCAGTGCTTTAGTCAATGTTGTCTTCCCGTGATCGACATGACCGACAAGTCCTATGTTAACTTCAGGCTGCTTTGGTACTTTCATCAATTACTCTCCTTATCCTTGTTCTTCTTCAAAAATATCTTTTATGGATTTTGGTCCATGTTCTATGACTTTCATATTCAATTGGCTGATCTCAGGGGATATCGTATTCCCTCTAACGGTCTTTTTCTTCCTAACACCGTCATTCAGATTTTTAAAACCCGCTCCACCCTTTCCAAGGATCTTTTTTCTTCCAGGGCCAGGAATATTTTTCTTCATGGGGAAACCATCAAAATCACTTCCACCAGAAATCTTCAACTTATAACCAGGAAGATTAACGAATATACCATCAACTTCATCATTGATCCTCTTTCCGATCAATGAATTGGCATGATGTCCTTCAACTTTCGTCTGATATGACTTTCCATTTTTTGGGTCTGAAATAACTACTTCGAATTCTACCATTTGTAACACCCATTGTTTTTATTTAGCTTCTGTGGGAGGGATTACAGCCTTCTATTATAAAGCTTTGGGGTAACCCTTTAGATTTTACAGCTGAAGACTTTTTCAATTTAACTGATTTTCTATAATTTACGCGTTCTAAAATAAGTATTTTTTTGTTCTATCAAGCGTAGTTTTTTGTTTTCATCAGGCAAGTTTTAAATACCTCTTCCGAATACCTCCGATTAAAGAGGTGGCTGGATTGGAAGAGACCCTCTGTTCCATAGAAATAGTAAAAGACGGTAAAGGTTACAAAGCTAAAGTGCAGACAAGCCTAGGTAGATATGTCGAATATCGAAATGAAGATTTTGAGAATCTGCTTCAACAGGTGTATGAAGACATCCAAGAGGAGATCGAAACAACATTATAAAGAACATATTCTCATATAAATTCACATATATTTAGGATATCCAAGGCCTGATAAGATATTAGCTTAAAGTATTTCTACGATTGCTTTTGAAAATTATATATAACCCCTCTGTATTCGCCTAGTTATAAAGAGATGGTCATCATGGCAGATGTAAAAGGTAATAACGACGAATACGAAGAAGTAATATCGAGCTATTATGAAGGAAGAGGAGTCAGTTCCATCATATCATTGAAGGTAGATACTATGGAAGCTGATACCATCGCGGAAAGTTTAGCTGGATTCGATAACATCGAAGACGTCTTTCTGGTCACTGGAGAAGTGGACATCATAGTTAAAGCCCGTTTTAAAGACTATGATCATATGAAAACATTCCTTCTGAAAAAAGTTTCTAAACTCGAAGGTGTTGAAAACGTTCAAAGCCAGATGATTATAACTACGTATAAGGAAATAAATCGGATAATAGCAGTGGAAGGGGATTCGGAAGAGTGAGAACAGTTCTATCGTAAAGTTTCAGTGGATCTCATCCATCTTCCATTCATCCCATTTTTTCTTTTTTTTACAAATCAAAAATTCAATAGGAGTCAGTATTTTAGTTCGGAAATTATCTTCATCATCTAAAGCTATCCTTGGACAGGCTGTATTTACTGCACAGTCCCACTGAAAATCATCCACTAAATCAGGTTCTATCTCATCAAATTCCGTGATAATAAGGTCCGTGTTGGTTTTATCAAGGGCATCTAAAATATTTTCTCGCCGCTGTCCGACCTTCTGTGAAAGTATGACGCCCACATGTTTTGAATCTTCTACGGAACTAATAGCTGCGAACCTTTTCCGTAGTAATCTGTCCATTTTTTTTCCAGTAGACGAAAATTCACCAGTAACTGGATTGAATATAAACACCTCTATTTCAAGTGACATCGAAAGTCCTAAGGGATGGAATCTCCCGGTACCGATATATAAGTGAGAGTCTGCATCTGGAACTTTAGTAGAATAATTGCAGCCTAGGACTTGTCCTGGATACTTGACCCTTCCGTCTCCTTCACCGATAACGGTTTCAAAGCCCCTTTCTTCAAGGATAGCCTTTATCTTCTTTAGATGGTCCATATGTTGGACAGAAGCATATAGGGCAACTTTCCCTTCTAATTTTTCAAAAAGTTCCTTAGGAGGCTCGCTCCACCGCTTACTTCGCCCCTCCAAATATACTACTGGGTAATCAGGATTTAAATTAGGTATCTCAGAATGACCAATATGGATTAATATATCTGAGTCACCGATATCGGAAGGTAGGTCACAAGCACCGTAGCAGGTACCTCCCCACAGGGTGACTTCTACACCATACTCTTCAAGTTCTTTTACAATTTTATGAGATTTCCTTCTCAAACCGTCAGGTACCTGGAGTAAGACTTTCTCAGCTCCTCTTTCTTCTATCTTATCTTTAGCTTTTTGGATATCGATCTCAAACTCGTCCAGTTTCAATTCACTCATACGTATTCTCCAAGAGTTTTTATCATCTTATCTATTCCCTCTTTACTCACATGCGGCATGACTACAAATCTTAAACCCAAAGGATTCACAGTTCTAGATATATTAAATCCTTCTTTCTCCATGGCCTTCACTACCTCTTTTGGATTTTCGTGGTGAAAAGAAGCTATATTCATGATTGGATCAATTACAGGTTCTAATCCTAGTCCACTCATCATCTCTATCAGGTGATATGTATTGTCCATACATCTATCTATTACTTTCAGATATCCCTCTTTACCTAGATAATTCAAGGTAGCCCAAAAAGCAGGTATCGAAGCACTCGTCCTGGTACCCCTTATGGTTTTTTGGTCCTTGCCAGTAAGGTAAGGTGATTCTATAGATAATGGAGACCCTTCTTTACAAAACATCAATCCTAATGGTATGGTGGACATACCCATCTTATGCGGGTCAAGAACATAGGTATCTATATTTTCAAAATCGAACGGATATTTTATTTGACCATAACCCAACTCTTTTAAGAAAGGTATAACAAACCCTCCAAAAGCGGCATCTACGTGGAAAAAAATATCCTTACATATTTTAGCAATCTCATCGATAGGATCTATCTGGCCAAGTTCAGTGGTCCCAGCTATACCTACAACGGCAGCGGTTTCATCGTCGATATTCTCTTCAATTACCGAAACATCCGCTCTGTATTCATCGTCTAACGGGATGTATATAGGTTCCATGTCTAACAGATTACAGGCCTTTTGAAAAGAGAAATGTGAACTCTCAGGAAGCAATACCTTTCTTTTCCCCGATGTCTCCCTAGCTCTCCATAATGCGATGATGTTCCCTTCTGTAGCTCCGCCCACGGATAGGATCTCGTCGTATTCCCCATCTATAAGAGCCTTAACAGCCGAGTGAACTTTATACTCTATGTTTTTTGTCCCCTCATAAAGTCCGGGGTTACCTAGATTCGACTCTAGAAACATCTGGTGAACCTTTTTACCTATCCCCGTAGATTCGGTACACATCGACCCGAATATTCTGTCTGAAGAGAAATTCAGATCTAATTCTTCAGCCTGGTAAATCTCTTCTAAGATCTCTTTCTCCGTCCTACCTTTCTCAGGAAAAGTTCCCATGTATATATCACCTATAATAAACCGTAGTTTCCTTATCCAATTTAGTTATCTTACCCCGTACTATCGTTATAGCTATTATAGAAAAGAAAACCGCTGCTACCAGTGCCAATATCGGTATCCTACCTTCATATATCATACCCGCTGATGCTAGGTAGTTAAAACTGCCGTGCATGATCACAGCTATGAGATAATACGGGATAAAAGAATGTTTATTCGTTAGATAACCTTTAGAGACCCCGTAGCCAGCAACAGCACTGGCACTTCCGTGTAACAATGTGCTTGCAATGCTTCTTACTATAACTATTACTACAAAAGCCTGAAATCCATCTTGAAAGAATGTCGTACTTTCATACAGTAAGTTCTCAGTAGCTGCGAAACCCAAACCAGTCGCTGCCCCTAAAATGAAACCGTCTTCCAAACTTATTATAGCGCCTTTTGCGGAGAATACACCTAAAACTTTCGTGAACTCTTCTACTATAGGAGCTATAACACATACTATGATCAATGTTTGGACCGTCCTATCTTCAAGCAGCTGATATTCCCTTACCAGACCAGAACCCTGGAATGCGCCTAAAAAGATAAGTGATAAGATAACAGCTATTATAACTGCAAATATAGCACCCCAGGTAAACATTTTGAAAAGAGTAGACCATTTTTGTTTACCGTAAAGTTCCGCATTTCTTATCCATCTAAGGTATACTAGAGATGGTATGAATGCGGCCCCTAAAAGTATGACCGCAGTGATAACAAGCTCTTGATTGGGTATACTCATCAGAGAAATCAAAGAGTATTGATATAATAACTTTTTTGGAGATCACTTCAGCAGTTTCATACTCTCCTCTATAGCAGCCCTAACGTCCTTATCTCCTTCACTATCTGCAATCTTCTTGAGCTCCTGGACTTCGTCACTAGTGTCGATCCTGTCCCCCACCTGATAGATCTTTTCAGCTAGACCCTTGATCGCTTCTATTCTAACCCACTTATCGTTATCAAACAATGCGTCTTTTAGTTTCCTTATTATGGATTTAGCTCTGCGGTCCCCTATCTCATCTAGATCGATACGCCTCAACCCCTCTACCACTTTCTGACGGATCTTCCATCTATCGTCATCCACCGATTCCAGTAGTTGTGGTATAACCCTCGTATCACCCATCTTGGCTAGACTGACGGATAACACGATCTCTTTGACACCTTGAAACTCTTCTATCCTACTATAGATCGCATTATTTAATTCATCTGGAGCTTCGGATAGAGATTCCGATAAAACCCATAGGACTCTTGGGTGTTCTTCAAAATGTAATCTATCTAATAGTGCTTTGGTTGATGATTCAGTACCTATATCCCCCATAGCATTGATAGCTGAAGACCTGATCTCTGGGATATCTGAGTCCAAATTTTCTTTTAAAACTTCGACTGTTTCATCATCACCGATATCACCCAGGCTTTCCAGTACGCTTTGGACCACGTATTGATTACTATCGTCGAGCATTTCCACAAGGTCAGATTCAGCTTCCTCATACTCTAATCTACCCAAAGCCTTTGCAGCCTCTTCTCTTATCCTCCAGCTTTCATCTTTCAGGCACTCTATAAGCAGTTGACATGAATCCTCACCTCCGATGGATGCCAGCCCTTGAACTGCAGCTTCCCGTACAGACTTTTCTCCGTCTTTTACCTTTTGAGCTAGATGTGGAAGTATATCTTCACCATCTAATTTTACTACTGCATCGATAACTTCCTCTTCTATCTCGATATCATAGATATGCTTCATCAAAATATCGAAGGCCCTGTCACCTCCGATCTCGCCTAAACTTTCAACAGCCTTCTGTCTTATCTCCATCTCTTCCTCTTTCTGCAATAATTTACCCAGAGCCTCGACAGCTCGTTCATCTCCTATGTGACCGAGAGCTATAGCAGCATCATGTCTGATAACCCATGACTCTTCTTTCAAACATTCAACCAGCGGTTCTACACCCCTTTTGGAGTCGATATGTCCTATAGCCAAAATCACATTTGACCTAACGGTTTCTTCTTCGTCATCTAAAGACCTCAGTAAAGGACCAAGAGCCATCTTCTCACCCAACAAACCCAAAGCTTTGGCACTTTCTTCTCGTTCTTTGATATCACCGGATTTTAACAACTCTACAAGTCCGTCAACATCTCCTGCTTCTTTCAACTCCAATATCTTTTTCATGACCATGTTCAACTGATCCTCTTTTGAAGTTCTTCTTTCAATATCATACTAACCTTCTCACCGTCTGCCTTACCTCTCAACTCTTTCATGATAACGCCCATGAGAGGACCCATAGCAGACATCCCTCTATCTTCAACGAAATCCTCTCGATCTTCGAGAACATCTTTAACAGCGTCCCTTACATCTTCATCTCCCACCTTTTCTAACCCTGCAGATTCCATTGCCTCATCGATATCATTACCCTTAGTCAGTCCTTTTAAGATATCTGGTATACCTTCCTTAGCAAATTCACCGTCATCTAACCGTTCAAAGAGTTCGAACAAAAGTATCTCTGAGATTTTATCAAGCTCGAAGCCATCCCTTTCTAGTTCTGGATAGGTATGTAGGAACATGTTAGCCACTATGGATGCGTTACCGTGTTCTTTAACTAGATCTTCAAAAAGTATATCATATCCCTTCCTGAACAACTGTTGGCTCTGCTGCTCGTTGATGTCGTACTCTTCCTGGAATCTCTCGATCCTCTCTGAAGGTCTTTCAGGAAGATCTTTCTCCAACTTCTCCAAGCGGGGCTCATCCACTGATATCGGTGGAATATCCGTTTCTGGATACATCCTCGCTTCTCCAGATAAAGGTCTTAGGAAGGCAGAACTACCGTCGATCTCAGCTCTCCTCGTTTCTTCAGGGACACCATGAAATGCCATATCGGCACGTTCACCCACTTTTTTAAGCGCATCTTTAGCTGTTAACTCTTTAGCAGCAACGAGTACGAAAGCATCCTTCTGTTTCAATCCCAATTCATCGGTTATCGAATCTACTTCTTCCTGTGTGATACCGAACTTCGGAAGTTCATCGCTGTGGAAGATACCTTTGACACCAGCTTTTTTAGCGTAATCCGCCATCTCTGGCCCTAGACGTGGTTCTCCATCATTCCCCCTCAAAGTTCCGTCGAAACCTATCAATCTGAGTGCATAAACACCTTTACCGCTGTCCAGACTGCCTTTTATTATCCCACTTGATGTCTCTTCAAAAAGATCAGTGACTTCATGAACTTCCGTATCGACCTTTGCTCTCCTATCATCCAATCTATCTTTTATTTTCAGTAGTCTAAGTTGCCGGTCGATCTCGTTTTCAACGTACTTTGGAAGCATAGCTAAATCCTGTACACCTTTCATCTCAACCCTAGCACCTTCTTCGATAGATACGTTCAGGTCTTCACGGATTGTCCCTAAACCTCTTTTTACCTGCCTAGTTGCTCTAAGCAGACCGCCCAAGACCTGAGCTACTTCTTTTGCCTCTTCAGGTGTGTTCATATCTGGCCCGGTTGCCATCTCTATAAGGGGAATTCCTAACCGATCCAGTCGGTAGACCTTCTCTTTACCTTCTTTACCTATACTCCTAGCGGCATCCTCCTCTAAACATATACTTTGAATATCTATGGATTTTCCATCGACTTCGATCTCACCATCTACAGCAACAAGAGAAGTCCTCTGGAAACCGGTTGTGTTGGAACCATCTATGACGATCTTTCTCATGAATTGTATCTCATCAACTATGTCACTATCGAGCATAAGCGCCATCTTCAAAGCAATATCCAGCGCTTCTTCGTCAGGACCTTCTGGAGGTTCTTCATCCATCTCAACTAAACAGGATGAGGCTTCGGGAGCCTGGTATCTAAACCTTAATCCTTTTTGGGCCTCCATCAATGCGGCGGCATCGACTTCACCCATCTCACTGGCTGTAGGTCTCAATTCTCGAGTGATCTCGAAGTCAAAATCGTCAACCAATTCAGATGGACAATCGCAGAACAATTTCTTCGTATATAACTGCTGGTGGATCTCAAGTCCAACCTTCAAACCAAGTTCATCATAGTTTTTTTGCGACATGAGTATCACCTGACCCTCCTTTCTGTGATCTCTCCGGATATGTTACTTTTCATTATCTCTTCAACATCTTCATCTAAAGTCAACGCCCACATGAGTTTGACCAAAGCAGTCTCAGGCAGCATATCGCCACATGGTATCACTCCGGCTTCTATCAACTTCCTACCGCTGGAATAAACGTTGTCGTTCACAGTACCGTACAGACACTGACTTGTCATAGCCACTTTAGTTCCATCGTCCACTAGTTCTTTAATGACCGGTATCAATTTGGTTTTTATATGGCCAAGGCCAGTACCCGCTATAACGATTCCATTTTTCTCTCCAGCTAATTTTAATTCTTCTTCGGTCGAAGATGGATTAGAATATATTAAAGAGACATCTGGATCGATGGAACCGTATTTCCCGTATTCCCCATCTAGGTTGGTAAGTCCTTCATCGATCTCAAGATCTCCTTTGTGTGGGTCAATGTATCCTACTGGTTCTGCGTTTATAGATCGAAACGCATCTCTTCTGCTCGTATGCATCTTCCTGACCTTCGTGCCTTTATGTATAGCACACCTATCTTCGGATAATCCTTCGTGCATAACAACATAAACACCGCTCAGGTTTGATTTTGCTACTTCGATAGCAGCGAGTAGATTTAGATGTGCATCGCTTGAAGGTCTGTCGCTGGAGCGTTGAGAACCTACCAGAACAACGGGTTTTGGAATATCTTTCAATAGGAAAGAAAGTGCCGCTGACGTGTAACCCATTGTATCCGTTCCGTGTGCAATAACGACACCTTCAGCACCAGAATCGAACTCTTCCAATACTTTGTCTGCTATGAATACCCAATCATCGGGTTCTATGTCCTCGCTCAATTTACTGAACAATATTTTTACATTTGGATAACATCTTTCTCCTATCTCTGGATTAGAATAAAGCATCTCTTCAGCAGACTGTGCTGGATGGACGGCACCAGTATTGTAATCGACATAACTAGCTATAGTCCCACCAGTACCTAAAATAGATACAGAAGGTTTATCTTCATTGAGCTTAAAATTTTCTAATTGTTCTTCAGTTACTTTTCTTTTTCTACGGACCAATCCAACATCAGTAGACTCGTCTATTTCAATACCTATGTTATACCCATCTTCCCTCTTCAAAGTTATGATCTTATCTTTACTGAACCGATGATGTGGCATCAGAGTACCTTTATAGGTTTTAATGCCTTTTGTGATTTTGATAAAATCTCCGACTTCGACATCTTTAAGGAGTTCTTCTTTCATGATATCTATAGATGGAATACCGAAGTGGTAAAAAACAATTTTCATAGTTGATAAGTTTCAAAGATTACATTTATTAACTATTGCATCATAGTGCAAATAAACAAGAGATCGATAATATGGATGAAAGGATAGAAGAGCATGCAAAGATATTGGTAGACTGGAGTACAAAGATCGAGAAAGGGGACAACGTTGTCGTCAAAGCGAATGAAGAGGCAAAAGAACTAGTAATAGCCTTGCAAAAGGAGATAGCTAAAAAGGGAGCTAATCCCATCACTATATATTCCTCGAATGAGGCTAATCGGGCGTATTTCAAGAATTTCGAAGGAGAATTCGAAACGCCAGAACACGTTTTAGCTTTGATGGAGAAGACAGATGTTCTTATCGGAATCAGTTCAGACCCTAATCTTACCGCAATGAGTGATGTACCGGGTAAGGTGCTGGCAGAATATTCGAAGGCCCGTAAACCCATTCAAGAGGAACAGTTGTCGAAAAGATGGTGTGGTACTCAGCATCCCACCAATGCCCAAGCACAGATGGCAGGGATGTCGTTAGAAGAGTACAAAGATTTTGTGTATAATGCTATTTTACGGGACTGGCAGGAAGTACACGATATGCAGGAACAGTTGAAAGAAAAACTGAATGAAGGCAAAGAAGTATATATCGAAGGTCCAGAGACTAAGCTTACGATGAACATCGATGGGATGATAGCTATAAACTCTGATGGTGACCATAACATGCCCAGCGGTGAAGTTTTCACTGCCCCTGTTGTAGACAGTGTGGAAGGAGAGATCCTTTTCGATAAACCATTGATGCGTCAGGGAAAGGAGATCAACGGTGTGAAACTGAAGTTCGAAGCAGGTGAAGTAGTTGAATACTCCGCTGAACAGAACGAAGAAGCATTAAAGGATATATTGGAAACTGATGAAGGCGCAAAGAGGTTAGGTGAATTAGGTATAGGAACTAATCGAGGTATAGATATCTTCACAAAGAATATGCTGTTCGATGAAAAGATGGGAGATACTATTCACTTAGCGCTTGGAAGGTCATATCCAAGATGTGTAGGTGAGGATAGAGAACAGAACGAAAGTGCAGTCCACGTCGACATGATAAAGGACATGAGTGAAGGTGTTCTAAAAGTGGACGACGAAGTAATAATGGAGAACGGAAAATTTTTCTGGGAATTCTGAAAGCAAAACGTTTTTAGGTAAAATCCCTTCTTTTATTTATTATGAAATACGAACCTCCGTTTTGGGAAGAACCGAAGAAAACCCATTTTACAAGCATAGTCAAAGAGATTGACGGCGATAAAGTGCTTCTGGAAAAGACCTATTTTCATCCAGAAGAGGGTGGTCAACCTGCTGATAAGGGTACTATCGATGGTTATGAGGTTAAGGACGTCCAGAAAGTCGAAGGGACTATAGTTCACTGGATCGAAGGACACGATCTTGATGTCGGTGATAGTGTTGAAGGCGATATTGATGAAAACTTTAGAAATTACTGTATGAGAGCACATACCGGTGCCCATGTGGTTTATGGGGCTGGGAGAAAGTTGATGCACGATATAAAATATGCCGGTTTTGATATAGGAGAAGAAAAGGCCCGGATAGACTTTGAAACTGAAACCCAAGTCGACAATAAAAAATTGCTTAAAATGGAAGAACTGTGTAATAAAGTCATTCTTGAGAATAGACCTGTTCGATGGAGTGTATTGGATAGAGATGAAGTTAAAAATTCAAAAGAAGTAGCTTTCGCTAAAGAGATTCCAGAAGGTGAAAAAGTCAGAATAATCGAGGTGGAAGATTGGGATAAAGGTGTTTGCAGTGGAACTCATCTCGATAACACCATCGAAGTTGGTAGGATACGGATAGAAGGTAAAAAAAAGCTGCAGGAAGGCGTTACAAGGGTCATGTTCAGTATCAGTGAAAAAGCGTTGGAGAAAGATTACAGGGATAAAAGGTCAGTCCTTAGAGCTACGGAGATATTGGAGACCAATGTTAGAGACCTTCCAAAGAAGATCAAAAATCATCAAAGAAGGATGGATGAGATGGAAGTGAAATTAGAAGAACTAGAATCTCAGATGATCGAACAGGAGATGAAAAATTTTGATAGGTACGGTCGTAAAAATTTTGACCTTTTAATACAAACATTATCCACTGAGGACACAGAAACTCTTTCACATAAAGCCAAAGACGGTGTTGAAAATAGAGAGGTAATGGTGATAATTAACCAAAGAGAAACTCTCAGCACCGTCGTTGGAGTAGGAGAAGGCGTTGAAGATGTTTCTGCAAATGAGATAATACAGACGGCCAGCAGAGAATTTGGTGGCGGCGGCGGTGGAACTGATAGATTTGCACAGGGCGGTGGATTCGATGCTGGTGCTGAGGAATTGAAGGATTTCTTTATCGACCTGATAACGTAGATTTTTATTTACTTAATAAGACCCTGCTTTTTCAGTTCCTCGTGGTCTTCTTTTATTAGCTCATCTAGTCCTTTAACATCGAAGTGTTCTTCACCGATCCACTCGTTACATGCAGCTTTGTACATATTCGAAACGAATTTGATCAATTTTTTAGGTAATCTAGGTGGTTCAGGCCACTCCTCTTTTGGTAGATCTTCATCTTTAACTCTGTCCATCTCTTCAGCCCATTCCGTACCTCTGTAATAATTCCTCAACATCTGTTTACTGAGCTTTACGCCCTTGTATTCGAACCGGTCTTCATCTAAAGTTCCAAGAACATCTGCTAACATCAGTTCTCCATTTCGATCTAAGGCCACTTCCATCTTACCATCTAGATGTTTCCATCCCAGTTCTTTAGCCTTTTCATTTATGAAATCATTTACCTTTATAGCCTTCTCTTTTATGACATCGATCATCTCATCATCGAAACCAGCGTGGTCTTTGACCTCGTCTAAATTCTTAAAGTAACGATCGAACTTCTCGTATTTGGTACTGAAATCTATTATCGGTGGATCCAACTTCTCGTTGACTTCTGGATAACTCTCGAATCCAAGGTCTAAAGGTTCTATCTCTCCTTTATCCAATCTTCTGAAAACTGAACTACCCTCACCCAGATAATTCCTGTAAATTATCTCAAGGGGTACCATCATGTTCTTGAATTCATCAAGTGTGCCTTCAGTGATAACATTTACCACTTTTACTTTCATCCTGTTCCTTTCTTCCAATTCGATGAAGTGTGATCTTATGCCTTCTTTCTCTAACTCCTTGAAATTGTGAGCACTCATCAAACATAGAGCTTCACCTTTACCTTCGATTTCGTCAGGCATCTCACCATAATCAAAAACACTGTACCTATCACTGAACTCGAATACTCCTATTCCTTCTTTCTCTTTCGTTGGCTCTTCTATTATTTCTAGATCTTTTACACTTCCCATCTTATCTCACCTCTTTGTCATCCTCATCTGTCTGTTCTCTACTACTCTTTTGATATCTCTTTATTCTTTCACGAACCTCTTCATGACTTACACCAAAAATCTTCGCTGCAGCTAGACCCGCCTGCTCTGTTCCCATTACTACCATAGGACATACTCCGGAAGGCATCCTCAAACTTGAGAAGATATCAGCACCTGCAAATTTACTGCTGTAGGGAGGACATGCTATAACCGGTTTTTCGGTTTGAGCGTCAACAAATCCGCTCAAAGCATTACTCCTTCCAGCTACTGTGATGTAAACCACCTCTTCATCCTTGTACTCTTTTAAGATCTCCATGGCTTTTAAAGGTACTTTGTGAGCTGAAGCGATCCTCATGACGCTTTCTATACCTAGCTCGCCCAACGTATGTGCTATCTTCTCTGACCAATCCATATCGCTTTTCGATCCCATCATTATTACTACTTTCATTTTATTCACCTATGCCAGCTTGCTAGCGACCTTGTTATATATTTCGAACATCTCTTTTATCTCTTTGATCTTCAAATAGTAGAACTTTTCGGGAGGTTTCTCCTCATAATCTACCAGACCAAGATCGTACAATAACTTCAGATGTCTCGAAGCAGAAGATTCAGTCATTTCGAACTCATCAGCGATCTCGTGGACCGACATCTTCTCATTCTCGCAAAGTATCTGCAAGATGTCCCTTCTTTTTCTAGATCTTATCGCTCTCGCAAGTTTTTCATCAGGCATTATTTTTTGCAACATATACCATTATATAATAGTTTCGCAGTTGAACAATTGTGCAACATGATGAGCTATAGATCAAACGGCTAGCTAATAAAAAAGAGATATCTCATGTTGTCCTTTTCCAAATAGCAAAATATATCGATTTGAAGGTTTTATGCGATATCAAAATCGAGATTCAAAACTATTATAAAGTTTAAAGAAAAACACTTAATAATATTACGTATAATGACAGTTATAATGAAGATAGAAAAAAGTCTCAGCTTTGATGACATATTATTGATACCACGCAGAACAAATTTGAAGAGAGAGGATATCGATACTTCCAGCAAGTTAACTGACAATATAGAGTTGAAGGTCCCTATTCTAAGTTCTCCAATGGATAAGGTCACCGGGAGCGAGATGGCTATAGCCATGGCAAGGGAAGGAGGACTGGGTATAATCCATCGTAACCTCGATGTAGGAGACCAAGTAAATATGGTCAAGAAAGTCAAAAGGTCTGAGAACTGGATTATCAGAGACCCTTATACAGTTTCTCCAGGTATAAAAGCTAGAAAAGCTAAGTTGATAATGGACGAGAAGGACATATCCGGTTTACCAGTAATTGAAAACGGTAAGTTGATCGGCATAGTAACTAAGAGAGATCTAAGGTTCGAAACTGAACTTCAAAAGGATGTTGAAGAGGTCATGACCTCAGAACTAATCACCGCGGATCCAGATACAGAGATAAGCCAGGCTAAGTCTATATTGAACAAGAATAAGATAGAAAAACTCCCTTTAGTGGATGATAAAGGAATACTACAGGGTCTGATAACTGTTCGAGATATCGAGAAAAAGAAACAGCATCCCCAAGCTACGTTGGATGAAAACGGGCAATTGATGGTGGGTTCAGCCGTAGGTCCAGACGAATTTAGCAGAGTTGAAAACCTCGTTGAAGCAGGAGTAGATATAATAGTTATAGATACAGCCCATGGGAATTCAAAAGATGTATTAGATTCTACAGAGGACATCAGTGAAAGTTTTGACGTTAGTCTTATGGCCGGTAATATAGCTACTGCTGAGGGAGCAAGGGCGCTCGTAGATGCTGGTGCACATTCGTTGAGAGTTGGTATAGGACCCGGCTCTATATGTACCACAAGGATCGTATCTGGTATAGGTGTTCCACAGATAACAGCGATATTGAACGTTTACGACGAGGTAAAAGATGAAGATATTTCAGTGGTAGCTGATGGTGGAATACGTTACAGCGGTGACGCTGCTAAAGCCTTTGCCTGTGGTGCAGATACCGTGATGATCGGTAATATGCTGGCAGGTACTGAGGAATCCCCAGGTAGAGTTGTTTTCAGAGGGGGTAGAAAGTACAAAGAGTACAGGGGTATGGCTTCGATATCAGCTTTAGAGAAACGTGAAAAGAACAGGTATGGACAACACTTCGAGAGCCGAGATGAGTATATTCCAGAAGGTGTTGAGGGTTTGGTACCCTATAAAGGAACAGTCTCAGAAGTACTCCATCAGATTGTAGGAGGATTACAATCTAGTATGGGCCATCTTGGAGCTGGTAATATAGAAGAGATGCGTCAGGCTGAAGTATACGAGATAAGTGAAGGTGGAAAAAGAGAGAGTCATCCACACAACGTCGAGATCACCGAAGATACACCAAATTATCATTGGAGAGGTAGTCGTTGATAAATCTCTAAATATAGAATCAAAGAATTACAAGGGGATTAATGATCTCAGTTCTTCTTTTCGAGTATATCGATTATTTTGAGGTCTATAGAAGACATCTCGTCAGATATTTTTCCTATGTTGGTGAGGGTTTCCTCAGCACTATCTCCTACGATACCATTATCGTTAGGTACCTCCAATCCTTCAAGAGCCATCAAACTACTCTCAAAAGCTTCTCCAGTTGCTGTAGATATCTTGAGCGCACACCCTTCTTTTGCCCCATCACATATCATACCAGTAAGATTACCGGCTAGGATCTTTATAGAATTTTTTATCTCTTCTAGGTCCCCTCCTAATATGTACGTGAGTCCTGCAGTAAGACCCATACCGGCTTTTACTGAGCATCCACATAAAGCAGAGAGATAATTGGATTTCTCAGTCGAGAATTTAGTGACTAGATGGGCTAACATAGCTCCTTCAGCGATCTTTCTGGTACTTATGTTTCTTTCTCGTCCAACTACTCCTAAAGGAACTAGAACTGTTATTCCCTGGTTACCTGAACCGGAAGTACTCATCACTGGTTTTTCGATGCCTCCCATCCTTGCATCAGCTGCAGCTGCAGTTTTCATCTTTACGATGTTGATAAGGTCATCAGATAGTTCACCGTTCTCCATCATTTCATTCAACATTTTTCCAACGCCAATACCGTAATTGCCCTGTAAACCATCTTCTGCTCTTTCAGTGTTCATCTCTA
Organism: Candidatus Saliniplasma sp.; assembly: GCA_048622455.1. Taxonomy (GTDB): domain Archaea; phylum Thermoplasmatota; class Thermoplasmata; order Halarchaeoplasmatales; family Halarchaeoplasmataceae; genus Saliniplasma. Next base: position 16,259 of record JBMCUO010000033.1, read on the forward strand.
TACCTGCGTAAAGTCTGGAAATCAATTTTTCATCTATACTCTTCGCAGCCTTTACGATCCCTTCAATATCCTCAGGGTTTTTAACGACATCATCTTTTTCTAGTATTTTCTCATTTCTATACAGAATATTTCCATCAACTTGGATCGAAGAGATATGATCGTGGTACTTCTCTAGTCTTACAGAAGAGGATATTCTGTTACCATGGTGAAAGTATATCATCTCCACATTTATATCAAATTCAGCCTTATCTTTTACATCAACGATCTTAATTTTGTTCTGATTTACTATATCGATTGCTGCATTCAGGGTATCTTCGTCAACATCTTCGAATAGTTCTAGTTCTTTTTCAGGATTTAGATACATACCGACAGCAGAAGCTATCTCTATACCTTTTCTCCCATGGGTTCCTGTTACTGCCATAGAAAAGGCATTCTTGTAAACTCCTTTACCTATATTTAGGCGAATCTCCTCTAAAGAGTCGAGTTCTGGCATTGGTATGTCTTTACACGTATCATTAGGTAAATTACCGAAAATTGAATTGTACGCGAGAGATGTAGCATAACCTATAGCTACCGGTTCCGTGCATCCCGCAGCTGGTTTAACGTTCTCATCTAGGAATCTTTCAAGGTTCATATGGTGTGTACAAATGAAGATTTCTATAAATACTTAGTCTATAGCTTCCAAGGTTGATCAGGAGAACCCTTATTAGACTCCGTATTTCAGATTTGGCAATTTTTCAACGGTTTGAAAACCGATCTTTTTATACAGTTCTTTGGCAGGGTTCTTAGAATGTGTGTCGATATAGATTTCACTACCACCATCTTTTTTCACTTTGTTCATGGTATGTAAAAGCAGGTCGGTAGCTACGCCCTTACCTCTTTCATCAGGATGGACACCTAATTCTTTGATCCAGTACATCACATCGCCGGAGAACAGTTTTCTAGTTTCGATACCACAGTATCCTATAGGTTCCTCTTCCTTCAAGGCTAAAGAGTAGTTCATATTTCCTCTCAATTCCCATCGTAAATTCTTTTCCATCTCAATAGGGTCGTCCCATCGTCCAGAAATCTCGATTATAAGTTCAGCAAGTTGTTCGACCTTTTTCCCTTGCTCAGGTTCTTTTAGACCTTTGATCTTAACATCCACACCTTTGCTTTCACTATCATCTTTTAATTCTTTCTTCATAAGTAAGTTGTAAGGTGCTTTTTCAAATTTCTCAAATCCGACTTTGCTCCACCCTTCAGTACCGTAGTCTCTACCGAAATGAGGAGCTAAGATCATCATCTTTTGTTCTTCGGTTGAAGTGTCAATTTGGTTCATGATCGTTTCGAAAACATCATCTTCCCTGTGCTCTATCCAATCATAAATGTAAATGCCTCAATCGTAGGATTCTAATAACACGGCCCCGAACTTTTCTCTATCCTGCTTCACAATATATGCTCTACTAGTTACCGCTGGATTTTCAAAATAATGATGAACGAATTCTTCTTTGCTTTTCTTGGCGGCATATCTTCCGCTGGTTCTCTTCCAAAGTGAGTATAAAACCTCCGAACAATCTAGTCCAGCCTGATAAACATTCATATGTTCTCTAAATATAAGGCGTCTATTTATATTATTTATCTTTGTGAGAGGATCTAGGTCAGGATTGAATATTTGTAATATGAATCTCCCATCCTGTGAGAGATGATCATGAACCGTGGAGAAAAGAGCTTCATACTCTTCTAAATCGAGAAGAGTCTGTAATGTATTGAAAGAGAGCAATATTGTGTTGAAGGTCCTATCAAAGGAAAAATCGGTTATGTCAGCTTTAATGAGATTTAAATTAACATCCTTCTCTTCTGCCTTATCCCTTGCTCTTTGAAGCATCTCTTCAGAGATATCGATGGTGTCGATTCTAAGACATTCAAAACAGTGAAAGAGGATTTTTGGTGCTTTTAGCTTTAAAATTATAAAATAGGTACGCCCGATCAGGGATTTGAACCCCGGTGAGAGGCTCCGCAAGCCTCCATGATA
>JBMCUO010000034.1:0-17788 GCA_048622455.1 Candidatus Saliniplasma sp.
GAAAAAAAAGAAAAGAGGGAGGGGGTTGCGGAGACTGTATCCTACCAGTGTAAGGTTTCGTTAATATATCGTTTGGTACAAACTTCGAACAGTGATCACTCTAATTGAACACCGCAGTTTGGACATTCATCTTCCTCGAATTCAACTTCTATGCCGCAGGAGGAACACACATACTTGACGGAGTCCTCTTCAGCTGATTCAAATATCTCGTGTCCGCATTTTAAGCATTCAAAATCATCAGGTACGTAAGCTGCACAGAAAGGACACTCGATCAATATATCTATGTAACCTGACTCCTTTTTTTTAGACATGATGTCTTAGAATCGATATATGTGTATTAATCATTTTTCCCTAACTTCGAGGATCTTGTCGTCGATAAGCTTCATCATTTTTTGATAGTTTCGCTTAATGACATTCTCAGACCTAAAATCTTTAGATACATTTGCTAGTCGATCCATCAAATTTTCTATATCTTGGATAGATGGGTCCTCCCAGGAAGCGTTAGCTTCCTTAAACTGTTTCCGTAAAATAGATAGGGCTATATCTCTATCTTTTGCCATAGCAGTTATATAACATTCAGTCAAAGCATCTTTAAGGTCGCTGCCATCGATTTCTTCTCTTTCCATTATCTCTTCGTATCTTTCCAAAGGAGTCCACTCTAAATCTTCTGACATCGTTTACTACGATATTACTCTTCCACCACATCATCCTCTACCTTAATTTCACCCCATTTACCCGGTTGGATCTGTAGTCCGTATCCCTTATCTTGAACAAAACCATTTATCACTTTGATCGATGAACCGTGTTCTATATCATTTCCTACTCTTTCTGTTAACTCATCCCATAAAACTAGTTTTACTGAAGCGGTCCCGTCATCTATCCTTACATTCCTAACTTTACCGGTTCTTCCATTCCTGTTGAAAGTTCGTAGTTTACCAAGATCTATGACGTCTCCACTGACCGTAGCTTCCTCGCCTTTCTGCAATTCACAGATATCTTTGATCATGGAATCGTAGCGCCCCTGTTCTGATACCAGCATCATTCCGATGCTCTCCATGTCGAAAAGGTCGTCGTACTCCTCCTGCCGTTCTATTATAAGTTCTTTGAATTTTTCTAAAGAATACATATCATCGACCATCTCGTGCAGTTCTTCGATTTCGGGCATATATGGTTATCGGAAAGTAAGATTAAAATCTGTTGGTGATCGAAGTATGTAAAAAAGAAAGATACGGGGAAATGAGTTTAGAGATCTATCTAGATGACACCCTGATCCAGCATGGCCTTGGCGACTTTCAAGAACCCTGCAACATTGGCGCCTAGTACCAGATTTCCTTCGTCACCGTACTTCTTAGATGTTTCATATGAAGTATGGTATATGTTCTTCATGATACCGTGTAGTTTCTCATCCACTTCTTCGAAGGACCAGCTCATCCTCTGAGAGTTCTGAGCCATCTCTAGGCCGCTGACAGATACACCACCGGCGTTGGCGGCTTTAGCTGGGGCGAAGAGTACGTCGTTCTGCTGGAAGACTTTGATAGCTTCCGGTGTCGATGGCATGTTTGCACCTTCTCCGACTGCGAAGACACCGTTGTCCACTAACTTCTGAGCTTCATCCTCATTGATCTCGTTTTGAGTCGCGGATGGGAGAGCGATATCTCCATCAAATCCCCACGGTTTCCCACCATCGACGTATTCAACATCGTATTCTTCAGCATACTCTCTTATACGTCCTCTTCTCACGTTCTTCAGTTCTTCAACGTAATCGATCTTACCTCCAGAGATACCTTCTGGATCATAAACGGTTCCCGATGAATCTGAAAGAGTCACCACTTTAGCTCCTAGTTCATTACATTTCTTCAAGGCGTTCTGAGCAACATTACCCGAACCGGATATCAGGACTTCTTTTCCTTTGAAGGTTTCATTCTTCTTCTTGATCATCTCGTTGGTGAAATAAACCAGTCCAAAACCGGTGGCTTCGGGTCTTACAAGAGAACCGCCCCATTCAGGACTCTTTCCAGTTAAAACTCCTTCGAACCTGTTCTCTATCTTTCTGTACTGCCCATAGAGGTATCCGATCTCACGGCCACCTACTCCGATATCACCTGCGGGTACATCCGTATCTGGGCCTATGTGCCTGTAAAGCTCGTTCATGAAACTTTTACAGAATCTCATAACTTCATCATCGGATTTCCCTTTAGGATCGAAGTCTGAACCTCCTTTGCCTCCGCCCATAGCTAGACCTGTAAGGGCGTTCTTGAATATCTGTTCAAAACCTAAGAACTTGATTATACCGATGTACACAGAAGGATGGAATCTCAATCCGCCTTTGTAGGGCCCGATAGCGCTGTTGAACTGAACTCGGAATCCACGATTGACATGGACTTCGCCTTGATCATCCGTCCACGGCACTCTGAAAATGATCTGCCTCTCTGGCTCAACCAACCTTTCCGCGATCTTAGCATCGACAAATTCTGGATGCTTTTCCATGACTGGTTCGATGGTTTCTAAGACTTCCTCGACTGCCTGGTGGAATTCCTTTTCGCCTGGGTTTCTATCTACGACTTGTTCATAAACTTTATCTAAAGACATATTGTTTTACTCCTTTTATTTTTAACCATTATGAGGTGGACGCACATTAGGGTATCTAAATTTAAGTATTTCGATTGTTTATTCTGGGTTAAGAATGTAGGTAGATAGGTCAATATGCATAATCACGATTTTATAACTAAAAAGGTTGGATATCATTAGCAAATTTTTTAATAGATTAATCTATGACCACCTTAAGAAAGTTAAATAGAGGAACATTCATCGACCTCTTAACTTGTTATACACTATTGGAGGAACAAAATCATGGAAGAACCCCGGTTACCAAAAGAAAAGATAGAAGAAGTACTCACGAGATATGCTCCTAAGCCCAGTAATCTTATACCTTTACTTCAGGAGTGTCAGGAAAATTTTGGATATCTACCAAGGCAGGTGATGGAGGAAATAAGCGAATATCTAGATCTTCCTGTCAGCAAGATATACGGAGTAGCTACCTTTTATGCCCAATTTAGGTTCGAACCTTTGGGTAAACATATGGTAAAACTATGCCATGGTACCGCATGCCATGTGAAAGGTGCAGAGTCTATAACAGAGACGGTAGAGAACGAACTGGGAATAAAAACTGGTGAAACCACCGGAGACGGTCTTTTTACCGTAGAACGAGTAGCGTGTTTGGGCTGCTGCAGTTTAGCCCCGGTTATCATGGTGGATGGAGAAGTATACGGTAATCTCACCAGGGAGAAAGTAAAAGGTGTCATCGAAGAATACAGGGGTGAAGATGCATGAAGGTCGAACGGATGTTAGTAGGATATGCATCGTGTGGTATCGCAGCTGGAGCTAGAGATATTCACGATGAACTCGTCGAGGGATTGAAAGAACGGGATATCGAAATAAAGGTTGACAAGGTCGGATGTGTAGGTATGTGCCACAACGAACCGATAATAGAGGTCGAGGAAGATGATATAAAGTATACCTACGGAAATTTAGTTAAAAAGGACGTTAAGAGGATAGTTGAAGAGCATATAGTAGAGGGAACTCCATACGAGGAAAAACTCATCCAAACAACTGAAAAAGAGTACGATTACTTCTCCAAACAGCATAAAATTGTACTACGGAACAGCGGAGTTATCGACCCTGAGAACATCGAAGAGTATATCGAAAGGGATGGATACGAAGCTCTCAAAAAAGCCTTGGATATGGACCCCGAAGAGATCATAGATGAGATAAAAGAAAGTAATCTAAGGGGAAGAGGCGGAGCTGGCTTTCCTACGGGTCTAAAATGGCAGTTCGCAAAAGATGCAGAGAGCGATAAGAAGTATATGATATGTAATGCTGATGAGGGAGACCCTGGTGCGTTCATGGACAGGTCTGTACTAGAAGGTGATCCTCATGCGGTTCTGGAAGGTATGATCATAGGTGCGTACACCATAGGTGCCAACGAGGGATACATATACTGTCGTGCAGAGTATCCGTTAGCCATCAAAAGATTGGAACTGGGTATCAAAGAAGCGAAAAAGAAAGGGTTCCTAGGAGAGAATATCTTAGGGACTGATTTCTCCTTCGACCTTCATATCAAAGAAGGAGCCGGTGCATTTGTATGTGGTGAGGAGACCGCTTTGATGCACTCGATAGAGGGAAAACGTGGTATGCCTAGACCTAGACCACCGTTCCCAGCCCAAAAAGGACTTTTCAACAAACCTACCAATATCAACAATGTCGAAACCTGGGCTAACATCCCGTGGATCATCAGGAATGGAGCGGACAAATTTAGTGAAGTTGGAACGGATAAAAGCGGGGGTACGAAGGTCTTCGCTCTTGCAGGTAAGATAAAAAGAGGCGGATTGGTTGAAGTGCCAATAGGTACCACACTTAAAGAAGTCATCTTCGACATCGGTGGAGGCATCGAGAACGATAAAGAATTCAAAGCCGTACAATTAGGTGGTCCCTCCGGAGGATGTTTACCCAAGAAGTATCTAGATACACCGGTAGATTATGAAACACTTACGAAAGCTGGTGCCATCATGGGTTCCGGTGGTATGATCGTCATGGATGAAGATACATGCATGGTCAATGTTGCCAATTATTTCTTAGATTTTACTCAGGAAGAGTCATGTGGAAAGTGTACCTTCTGCAGGGTCGGGACAAAACGCATGCTGGAGATGTTGATTTCATTCAGCGAAGGAAAAGGAACCGCAGAGGATATTGAAAAGCTGAAAGACATGGCCTATCAGATCAAAGCACATTCGCTATGTGGACTCGGACAGACTGCTCCGAATCCTGTTTTGACCACTCTAAGATATTTTGAAGACGAGTATACAGCACACCTAGAAGAAGGGACTTGTCCCGCCGGTGTCTGTAAAAAATTGATCACTTTCACTATAACAGATAGTTGTATAGGTTGTACCCAGTGTGCCCAGGAATGTCCAGTAAATGCAATATCCGGAGAACCTAAAGGAAAGCATGAGATCGACCAGGAGACCTGTATCAAATGTGGGGCCTGTGAAGAGGTTTGTCCGGTGAACGCCGTGGAGGTGGAATAGATGTCTGATAAAATCACAATGAAAATCAATGGAAAAGAATACGAAACTGATCCTTCAAACAAAGTATTGGATGTCTGCAGAGAAAATGATATCTTTATTCCGACTCTTTGTGAGATAGAGTACATCGAAGAACCGTTTGGTGGCTGCAGAGTTTGTTTGGCTGAAGTTAAAACCGAGAGAGGTACCCAGGTAACGACGACCTGTGACACCCCTGTATCAGATGGGATGGAGATAACCACTGATACTGAACAGGTTCAAAAAGGAAGAAAGATGGCCCTGGAACTGCTCTTATCGGAGCATACCGGCGACTGTGTAGCACCATGTTCGATAGAGTGCCCTGCCAGTTTGGACGTACAGGGTTATCTAGCTCATATAGCCAACGGACGACCTCAAGAAGCGGTCAAGCTGATAAAAGAAAAAAGTCCGCTTGCACTTTCTTTAGGAAGAGCTTGCTTTGCTCCATGTGAGGAGGAGTGCCGAAGAGAGATGGTGGAAGACCCCATCGCCATCAGGCAGGAAAAGATGTACGCAGCCGAAGTCGATATCCAAAATCCGTGGACACCGGAAATCCCGGAAAGTACCGGTAAAAGTGTAGCCGTCGTTGGTGGCGGACCTGCCGGGCTAACGGCCGCATACTTCCTGAGATTGAAAGGTCATGATGTGAAGATATACGATATGATGCCGGAACTCGGAGGTATGATGCGCTACGGTATACCGAATTACAGACTTCCGAAAGACAAACTTGACAAGGAGATCCAGTGGATCCTCGACTTGGGTATCGATGTTGAAAAGGGAGTTAAGATGGGAGAAGACATACACCTTGATGAATTACGCGAAAAATATGATGCTGTATTCGTCTCCACCGGTGCATGGGAAAGCTGGATGGTACCCATAGAAGGTGTTGAACTACCGGGCGTTATGGGTGGTATAGAATTCCTGATAGATTTCACTCTCGGTAAAGACCTTCCTCTGGGCGATAGAGTGGTTGTGATCGGATGTGGAAACACAGCTATGGACGTAGCTAGAACGCTCAAGCGGATCGGAAAGGATGTCGTCATAGCTTACAGAAGAAGTGAAGAACAGGCCCCGGCTAACCAGGAAGAGATCGAAGAAGCGAAGGAAGAGGGTATCGAGTTCAAATTCTTAGCCAGTCCAAAGAAAGTATGTGGATGTGACGAAACAGGTGTCGAGAAGGTCACCTGTGCCTGCGTGGAATTGGGAGAGCCTGATGAATCTGGAAGACCGAAACCTATAGAATTACCCGATGAAGAGGTGGAAATCGAAGCGAACTCCGTCATCCTTGCCATAGGACAACAGCCAGACCTCGAATTACTCGAGAACGAGGGGCTGGAGAAGGATAAATACACTCTCGGGATGAACGAAAGATTCCAGACCAATTTTGAGGATGTTTTCACCGCTGGTGACGCTGTGATAGGAGCATCATCGATAGTCGAATGTACTGGACAGGGTAGAGAGGCTGCCTACGCTTTAGATGCATATCTAAAAGGTGAATTAGACCAATACGAAGTGCCCGAAGATTACACAATGCCTTACGGTTACGTACATGAAGATGAAATAACAGAAGAAGATCTGTTGGATTACACCGATAAACCAAGAGTAAGCATGCCTATGAGAGAACCAGATGAAAGGATACAGGACTTCGATCCTATAGAGTTAGAATGGACTGACGAAGAAGCTAAAAAAGAAGCTGAAAGGTGTCTAGAATGCGGATGTTTGGATAGGTTCGAATGCCTACTGCGGGATTACGCAGAGATGTACGGTGCGGAACAGCACAGATACGATGGGATCAAGTTCGAGTACGAGAAAGATGAATCGCATGACAGGGTAGTGAGAGAGCCCGGCAAATGTGTCCAGTGTGGTTCTTGTGTAAGAACCACCGAGGAAGTGTTCGGTGAAGGTGTGGTTCAATTCGCAAACAGAGGATTCAAAACTATCATTGAACCGGCTTTCGGGGACCCGTTAGGTGAAGTCGACAGTCTTTTGATCGGAGATCTTGCTGATGCATGTCCAACCGGAGCCTTTGAAGAGGTTCTGAACGACGTTAAACCGGGACCGCACGAAAGCGAATCAGCCGGAGAAACATACTGTGTAGGATGTGGACTGACATGTCCTGTTGAAGTTAGAACGGTCAATGGAAGAGCCGTCATGTTGAAACCCGCTGATGATCCTAGATATCAGGGGCACCTGTGTGACATAGGTAAATTCCAAACTATACCTGGTGAGGTCGAAAAAGGCGGTAGTCCTAAAGAGGCAGCTAAACTTCTCAAAGACGGGGGCGATATACTGATTTCACCCCAAACCACCATGGACGAAGTAGAAAAATTGAAAGATATAGCAGATAAGATGGAAGGAGATATTTACCTTGAAAAAGGAGGTAAATTATCTACATCGACACTTGATGAACTATTGAATGCCGATAAATTATACGTCGAGAAAGGTGTTTACGAGGTCGATCCGGTATTGAAGATGTTCGTCAAACGGGCTAAGGACCGTGGTGCTGAAGAGGTACACTCATTGGACGGATTACAGGACGGTATCGCAGTTTTGAGTTTCGACAGTGAAGATGAGGCAGAGAATATGATTGTGGCTCAGCCAGGAGCTAATACTGCAGGACTGGTCAAAGAAAACATCAATATTGGGATGCCGGGCTCAGATACAGTTCTGATTTACGGCAAAATCGATGAGTATCCCGAAGCGCATAATATCGTGCATTTCACTTACGATCGTTCCAACGAAACGGAAGATGCGGACCTTTTGGTTCCGATACGATCGTGGTTAGAATCTAGTGGAACAGTCATCAACACTTTCGGCGAAGAAATAAAATTGACCTCGGTACTAGAAAGTGAACTATCTGATAATCTAAAGATACTTGAGGAACTGAAAAGTGAACTGTAAACTCACCTAGATCTAAAAACCCTTGTAGGTTCATCCCAATTAAGGGCTACCTTTCCATTCTTGTACTCACCTTCTAGGTTACGAACTTCTGAAGGTTCTTCACTCAGGATGAAAAGACAGGAGGACAACGTCCTTTTTTTCCTTTCTTTACAAGTCATCGTGTACCCGAAATATGAAACACACAGAGCACAGTTCATACCACAGGGAGCTATCAATTCTTTTTCCATATCCCCCTAAATAAGGATCGATATCAGTTTATACTAAACTATCTATAACCATCGATATGACAAATCTAATAACTATCTAATCATTATATTATAAAATGAGCTTGATATCTATGGATTTAGAGGAGGCTACGGTTGAAAAAACCTTTAGAAGCAAGAAAAATAAAGTTCAGAAGATCAATTATGACGGCAAATATTTTGTATTAAAGGAGTACAATCCTGAGTTTTTAGAAGGCCTAAAAATAGAGAAGGATCTTTTAGAGAGTTGTGAAGAAAGAGGTATACTCGTTCCAAAGATAATTAAAGCTAAAAATGACACACTTATTTTAGAATACATATCCGGTAAGAACTGTAAAAGATTATTTGATAAGATAGAAGATGTAAAAGTAAAAAAAAGAATCTTATCAAACATCGCTTCTTGGTTAGCTAAATTTCATAAAGAATTCGAATTGAAAAAACGCAGGGGAGATTCTATCTTAGCAAACTTTATCTCGACAGACGAGAAAGTCTATGGTATAGATTTTGAAGAGGCTGAGGAGGGTGATCCATATATTGACGTTGGAGATATGTGTACTTCTATAATGCGTTTAAGACCAGCTTTCACAGAGGAAAGGTTCTCACAAACTAAATTCTTCTTAAACGAGTACTTTTTCAAATCTCTAGCTCCGTATAAGGATATGACAGAACAGGTATCAAGATCTCTTATCCATTATTCTAAATACAGTTCCATGGGCGATCTCATGAAAGAATGGGCGGAAAAGATACGTAGTAATGGTTTATCCAGTACACTTCAAAGCTGAACAATATAAATAGAGCGATGAGAACAGCGTCCCATAGAGTGAATTTGACTGGATGTAGGAAAGTTTTTTTCTTATAGGCACCGAAACCTCTTCCTTCCATGGAAGAAGCTAATGTGTTGACTTTTGAAAGGGCTGAGAAAAGTAAAGGCAGAGTCGTGTATCTTATCGATTTGATCAATCCTTTCAACCCTTTATCGATCTTTAGACCTCTTATCTTCTGAGCCTGCTGTACGTTCGATAGTTCGAACTGGAATATCGGTGCGAATCTCATGGCTAGGATGAGAAGGAAACTGTATCTATATGGAATGCCTATATTGGCTAATCCTGATGCTAGATCCTTTGGTTCAGTAGTACCAACGAATATCCAAGACATAGTTATAAGTAAAAAGAATCTTCCAGCTATGAGGAAACCTGTTTTTATACTACCCCATGTAAGTTTCAATAACCACAATTCTGCAATAACTTCTCCTTTAGGTACGAATACTATCTGAGCTAGGAATATAGCGACCACTAAGAGCAGTATACCCTTACCGAACCTTCCTTTGATGTTATAAATGACCTTTAAAGCTATCAGTAAAATCACAAAGCATAAAAGTATGAATACAGAATCGATCAAAAATACCATGATAGCTACCAGCACGAGAGCGAACAGCTTAACAACAGGATTGACCTTTTCAGGCATCTTTGACCTCCCCTTCGATATTCTTCAATTTGTTTGGAACTCCATCATAAACTATCTCCCCATCTTCCATCACTAGAACTCTCGTGCAGAACCTCTTAGCAAAATCTAGATCATGTGTGACTATGATCAGTGTCTTCCCATTTCTCCATAACCTGTTCAATATAGACGCCATGTGTAGAGCGTTCTTATGGTCCTGGCCAGAGAATGGTTCATCGATAATTATCAATTCGGGGTCATGGTTTGATGAGGAAAATATGTTCAACCTTCTCTTTTGGCCGAAGCTGAGAGTATGGGGATGTGTTATCTCATCAAGATCTTCTTTTTCTTTCATCTTCTTTAGATTTTCCTCAGCCTTTGACTTTCCCTTTTCAAAATTCTTTGGTCCGAACATCATCTCAGATTTGATCGAATTTTCAAATATCTGGTGGTTTGGGTTCTGGAAAATGTATCCTATCTTTCTTCCAAGTTTGTATGGAGGTATCATATTATTATTGTTCATCACTTTACCGAACACCTCTATACTTCCTTCTTCTACTTTGATCATACCCGAGATGTGTTTTGTAAGTGTAGTTTTCCCAGAACCGTTCCGACCCATCAATGCAATTATCTCACCCTTTTTTATGTCTACTTCGATATCCTTCAATATGATTTCATCGTCTATCGAGTAGTTCAATCCTTCTATCTTAACCACAGATTTGTTGTCAATTGATGTATCCCTATTATAATCAGGATACGAGTAATCGATCAATTCTTCTTTCTTTTCTTTTTCTATCGAACTGAAATCATCCACGTCGCTGATGATCTTTCCATCATTCAATTTGATAACACTATCGATGTAGTCCAAAAGATCTTTTATACGGTGTTCAGCAAGTATCAAAGTCATATCTTCGTTCTTTTTACGTATCTGCTTAACAGCATCTAGGACTTCCTTCATAGAAACAGCGTCAAGGTTTGAGGTAGGTTCATCAAGTATCAATACTTCTGGATTCAAGACCAGCAGTGAAGCTATAGCTATCTTCTGTTTCTCCCCACCAGATAACGTATGTAGTTTTCTTTGTCTCAAATCAGTACAGTTGAGTTGTTTCAAAACAGATGTTATCTTCTTATTGATCTCTTCTCTTGGAATCTTAAAATTTTCAAGACCAAAAGCAATCTCGTCTTCGACATCTTCGGTACAAAATTGTGATTCAGGGTCTTGATGCACCATTCCTACATTTCTTGCCAATTCTCTAGCATTCAGATTTTCTCTCCCATCGAAATTTATCGTTCCCTCCACATCTGCTGGTATTATATGTGGTATGAAACCACTCAGACAATTCAACAGAGTAGATTTACCAGAAGCACTCTCTCCAGCAACCCAAATAAAATCTCCCTTATCTATCGAGAAAGAAACGTCTTTGATCGAAAGCTCTTCTCTGCTTGGATATTTTACACTCAATCCTTTTACTTCTACGATAGGTTTCAGATCATTGGATTTTGATCTCATAGACATCCTCTACCCAGAAAGATCCATCATAACCTTTGGCGATAATCCTAAATTTTCCATCGTTCAAAGTGATCAGAATATCGTCATCGTTCAATATCTTTGTAAGGTTGAACACCTTCGAGTACCCATCTGTAGCGAATACTTCGATCCTCCGGCTTCCATTTTCAGGGTCAGCATTCTCTATCGCAACATTAAGAGGGATACCTGTATAATTTTTTGGAGGGACATGAGTCACAGAACCTATCAATTCAGCCCTAACAGTCCTTTCTTGATCCTTGAAATCGTCGTATACGAATTTGTATTCGTTTTTAACTTCTCCCCCTACGTGTATTTCTTCTGAACCGGGAGCCTGGTACACGTTTGTGAAATAATAAACGCCACCGATCGTGAATGAAATCAAAAACATGACCGTAACGATAACGCTAGTATACTTTATGTAAAGTGGTTTCTCAGTCTCTTTTTCCTCGAACTCTTTGTTAGCTCTATGGATAAGTCCACCATGTTCGAGGGAATCCATCATCTGTAAAGTGATATAACCTCCGAATATCATACCTGACCCGAAGGCAAGCATCCCAAGTAATAGGATTAATAATATCGGCACTCCCGCAAAAAAGAAAGCCTGGAAAATGAAAACATTTGATGATGCTGAAGCACCACCCGCGATCATGTACGGTATAGGATTGCGCTTCTCTTTGGTCTTATCGTTGAATAGAACAGCATCAACTATGATGCCCTGTATCAAGGAAACAACGACTATAACGACACCATGGGTACTGCCTAGGAATAGTTCTACTGCCCCTTTGATTATTCCTGTAGTAGCCCCTACGCCTTTTTTTCTGGTAATACCTACTGCCAAAACTATCCATATAACGTGAAGTCCCGCCATGAATTGGCCTGCTCCAAAAGGTACTCCCACAATCCTGTTGATGAGGTTGCCTAGATATCCTATGTAAGTTGAAAGCCCACCTCCCAATGCAGAGAGAAGTGCGATAGTCACCAGATCTTTGGTCGATAAGAAATGTTCCTTATCCATCTTTGATCACCTCTATTGTTTTGACATACTTGGCCCATCTAGCACCAGCAGATTCATAAACGTTCCAACCCTGATCTGGGTATGAAGTATTTGCACAATCATCGTTACTATAGTAACCATCATCTGGCATCATGACTGCTCTAGGACCTTCCCCCCACTCATCTATGGTCTGGTTGTTGTATTCTAAACCGAGTATGAACTCACCCTGATATTTCATGTATTCTTCGTCAGGATATACATTGAGATAACCAAATTTTTGTAGATAACCATCTATAGATTCGACTAATAAAGTGTCGTTCTTAGACATGCCTCCCACATCTTCGATCAGAGTACTCATTTTTATACCTTCATAATATCCGGTAGCTCTCTTATTTCCGAACTGATTCTGGAAAGAAGAAATTCTTTCTACTTCTATCTGATCTAAGAGGTTTTGATAGGAGTAGTTGACCTGTGTATTACCCTTCTTTACAGTGATATTGTAAATGTTCCGATCGCTTGTTTTTATAGGAACTTTTGTGAATTCCAAACTATCTTGAGTGGCTTCTGCAGAGATATAGTGATGTTCGCCTTTCACTAAAGAACCTCCACCACCACCAGTTATCAATCTTCTAGTTCCATTCGATGCATCCTGATAGTATGCATGGATGTGTCCGGACACATAGGCAGTTATATCGTGGTCTTCAATAAAATCAACTATCCTTCCACTGGATTCATCATCCATTGTGTGGGATCCACTGAAGGGATCGTAATATGGAGCATGTGTGATGATAATATTTCTCTCATCACTCGAAAGTTTAGATTCCATCCAATCGATTTGATCTTCCGTGATTGAAAGCTGTGCGGAATTTAAAAAGATGAAGTTGTAATTAGAATATGTAAATGAATACTGTACAGGAGCTAATCTGTTCTTGTATCTTTCAGTCCCTCCAAATCTCACATCATGATTTCCTATTGTTGTATAAACTGGAAAACCAGTTGAATTCATAACTCTTTCAACATCATTATATCCAGAGCTTTTCCCAGAACTCGTCAGATCTCCCAAATGTATGAGGAATTCAATATCTTTCATATCTTTAACAGCATCTTTGAATATATGGTTCATACCCTGTGTGTCACCTATCACAGCGAATTTAAAATCGTTCTCCTCTGGTGTTTTAATTCTTATATTTTGTTTATCTTTGTTATCTATCTTCAAAGAGATGTTTGTTGAACCCATCTCATAAGAATCTCCGATACCTTTCACTTTTGAATCATCGTTACAGTTCGTAACCATGACCTCCCCCTTGAATCCCTGGATGTCGATCTCAGTTTTTGTAGAATATGATCTAACCAGTACTTTAGAATTGTCTTCTTGTAAGATGATTCCTCCTTCGACCTTTAAAGAGTAATCGTTATCCTTTAGACATCCATGTAGATAAAAAGAAAAAAAGATTAGGAAGAGGATTGCTAGTACGGAGATCTTTCTGTTCATGGTTTTATCACTTTATTGTTACAGGCCTGTAAGCTGTATCTCTACAACCATGCTGACCATCATCTTGCTTGAAAGATTTTCTCCGATTATCCTCAATGGTGCATCTTCAGTAAGAGGTTCCCCATTCAACAGTGAAGCAACTATGATACTGTCGTTGTGAGCCACTTGAGAGATATTGAATGATTGTGAATAGCCATCTTCTGCTATTACCTTGACTTCGTATCCCTGGTTAACCAGTGTATCGTTTAGTGTCCATCCACCACTTTCATCATCATCTACAGCAGCTACTAGGTACCATAGTGGTATTCCTGTGAAGTTCTTCTGTTCACCATCTTCAGTAATGTTCTGATATGCCTTGTGTCCACTCTCCATTATCGAGTTGAATTCTGTTGAAGTAATGTTTTCCATAACAGTTCCGTTCAATGTCAATGTCCAGGAAGGTGCTGGTTCAATACCAGAAAGACTGATCTCAACTATCTTACTCACTCTTGCTTTTCCTGAAAGTCCTTCACCAACTATCCTGAGAGGTGCATCTTCTTCAGGTAGCGGTTCATCGTTTAGCTCTGAAGCAACTACTATACTGTCGTTGTGAGCCACTTGAGATATATCGAATGTATAACTGTATCCATCTTCTGCGATAACAGTTACATTATATCCTTCGCTTACTAGAGTGTCATTCAACGTCCATTCACCACTCTCTTGGTCATCTACAGCCCCTACTAAGTACCATAGTGGTAATCCTTTATAGTGAAATGCAGTACCGCTGTCTGTGTAATTGTGATACACTGTATGTTCACCACTGTCTACTTTACTCTTATATTCAGAAGCATCGACCTGTTTGATGGACGTTCCATTAAGTTTTAGTGGCCAAGAAGGTGATGGTTCTTGGAATATCAACTCTATTTCATCTATCATGCTTACCATCTGTCTTCCAGAGAGATCTTCACCTACCAATCTAAGTGGATAAACATCTTCTGGTAATGGTTCACCGTTCAATCTTGAAGTGATGATCATCGAATCGTTGCGTGCAACTTCAGTGCTCTTGAAGGAGTAGTTGTATCCATCGGATGCGATAACGTTGACTCTGTAGCCTTCATTGGCAAGCGTATCGTTGAAAGTCCAGTGATCACCACTTTCATCATCATCTACTGCTCCTACTAGTATCCACAGAGGAACACCTTTGTAGCTGTAGTCAGTATCTCCTTCTGTGTAATTGTAGTATTCTGTGTGAGCACCACATCCGACCATAGAATTGAATGAATCTGAATCGAATTCTATATTAACTTCTCCGTTCAGTGTCAGAGTCCAGTTAGATGTCTCCGGTAAATCTGTCAGTTTTATTTCAACTACATTTTTTATCCTCTGTTTACCAGATAAGTTGGGGCCGACTAGTCTTAGTGGGAAATCTCTTTCAGGTAGTGGTTCACCATTCACCCTATTGGCTAATAATAATGATTTATTTTTAGCAACCATCTGTGATGGAAGATCTATTGAATAACCATCTCCAGCGACTAAAGTTACATTATAACCTTTTTCAGCAAGTTCTGTATTGAACATATAATGCCCTTCAGGTGCATCTGCACCGTCAACAGCTGATACTAAAATGTATAATGCTAAACCAGTGTAAGTATCTCCATCTTCTGTATAAGTTACATTATGCCAATCACAAGTAGCAGCGCTCTCAAACGTCTGCTTGTCCATGTCCATGGTTGTTAAACCATCTAAATGTAATGACCAATCCTCTTCAGCACCTTTTATTTTAAGAGTTCTCACATATTTAGACCAAAAATGACTTTCTGTGGTTTCTCCATCTTCAGTAACTAATGCAATCCTTAAAGGACCGTCTGGGATGTTGGTTTCCCCATCTTTCATATATCCAAGGATCATGTTCACACTACCATTTTCTTCCTTAACATTTCCTTCTTCATCAAAGATTGTGAATTGTCCATCAACCTGCTCATCAGAGAAAGTCATGGTGTATCCATCGGAAGAAACGACTTCAAGTGTATAATCATCTTCATTATACATATTTGAAACTAGTTTAGTAACATTTACACCTTTGTACTCCCAAGGACCTTCTATATTTCCCACAGAATTCAGAAAACTTCCAGTTCCTGTGAAAGACTCCATGCTCATAATCTCTTCCATGGTATAATTGTGTTCGGTCGTTCCTTCTAATGTTAGAGCGGTCTCGTTATCAGGATAGACATCTTCTTTCAGCTCTATCTTTTCAACCATTTTCACCCATAGTGAACTAGCAGATGTCTGCCTGTTGAACTCTGATGCTAATGATTTTGTTATGTTATGATCAGCGTTGCTAAATTCCTCATCCTCTGGTAGAACAGCTATCCTTGGTCCGTCCTCCCAATCGGGTACTTTTGAACCATCTTTCTCATAAGCTAATATAATATCGCCCTGTATTTCCTGATTCTCACTGGTTGGATTGATCTCTCCGTAAGAATATTTCATTGAATAGCCGTCAGAAGCAGTAACTTGAACTGCATCATTATGATCCATATCTGTTATAAGATCGTTCAGAGCGACTCCTTTATATTCACTCATTTCGTTCCAATTTTGGAATCTGTTCTGATATTTCACAGTACCAGTAACAGTTTCCATTGACTCTAGATCTGAAAGTGTCATATCTTCTCCTCCCACTGTGACTATTCCTTCTTCTCCAGTTGGCTTGATCTTTAGATATCTGACCATCTTGGCCCAGTATTGACTGCTTGTTATCTTTGGATCTTCGCTTACTGTTACTACTTTTAAAGGTCCATCTTGAAGAGAGTCTTCTCCTATCTCCTTATAAGCAAGAAGTAAAGTGACATCACCCTCTTCTGTAACTACATCTCCATTTTCATCATAGATCGTGAATTGTCCGTTTACTTGTTCTTTTGAATATTCTATAGTATAACCATCAGTAGCTTCAACTTCTAGCTTATAATCGTTATCGCTATATATATTCGATACTAATTTGGTTACATTGACACCTCTGTATTCGAATGGGCCTTCTACACTGCCTGCTCTGTTGATGTACTTACCTTCACCTGTGTATGATTCCATAGACTCTATCTGTTCCATGGTATAATCATGAGTTGTAGTACCTTCAAGAGTTAGAGTTGTTTCACTATCAGAAAAAATATCTTCTTTCAGCTCTATCTTCTCTACCATCTTCACCCAAAGTGAACCTGCAGATCCCTGCCTGCTGAATTCTGATGCCAAGTTCTTGGTCATATTGATATCATCATTACTGAACTCTTCATCAGGTGGTAAAATAGCTATCTGTGGACCACCCTCCCAATCGGGAACTTTTATATCGTCTTTTTTGTATGCAAGTATAAGGTCACCCTGGATATCCGCATACCCACCTGTTGGATTTACCTGATCATAGGAATATGTCATGGAGTAACCATCAGAAGCAGTAACCTCTACTGCATCGTTACTATCCATTTCAGGTACTAGATCATTTAATGGAACACCTTCATAAGAACTCTTTTCGTTCCAGTTACCGAACCTGTTCTGATACTTAGCTGAGCCTGATACAGCGTCCCTTTTTTCTAGATCATCAAGGCTCATCTTTTCTCCTTCTACTGTGATCAATTCTGATTCGCCGTCTCCATCACCTGAATCCATTGGATTCTGATACAGGTATACTAATGGAACTGCGATAAGTATTACCGCAACGGTTACTACAGTAACAACCATAATTTTCTTATCTTCTAACATCTTAAATACCTCGTTATGTTTACTCAAGCATATCTAGTATATTTATCTTTTTATAACTGAAGCTTCATTCCAAAATGTTTTAATTGGATATTTATCTAATTATAATTACCTTGGGATGCACTCACAAAAGGATGAACCCAAAGGTAGTACAGCAGGTAAATAAGGAGTTAGACTCTTATGTTGGATGGTCTAGCAAGGGCTATAAGAAGCTAAACAAACCTTGGGAAACAAGTAAACTTGGTCGTAAAGCTCATCCTCCAAAGGTGGTTGCTCTTTGCAATATCTTGAGGATCCTGACCAATCGAACATAAGACGGTATTGAGTCATATGTTGAACTGATATCCGAGAAGATAATGAAAATCTTTC
>JBMCUO010000035.1:0-17524 GCA_048622455.1 Candidatus Saliniplasma sp.
CAGCAACTAGGTCTGATATCAGAAGGTCAGTTTCATGACCCACCGCTGAAATTATAGGTGTTTTAGAGTTGAATATGGCCCTAGCTACGATCTCCTCGTTAAAATTCCATAGGTCTTCAAGAGAACCTCCTCCTCTACTCACGATGATAACATCTACAGCATTTTCATCTAACCTTTTAATCGCTTTAGCTACCTTTGGAGCAGCCCTTTTTCCTTGGACTGGAGTAGGAGATAATACGATATCTATATTTGGAAACCTACGCTGTGTGACTTTGATAATATCTCTAAGGGCAGCGGCCTCTTCCGAGGTAACAACCCCTATTTTTTCGGGAATCCTAGGGATTGGTTTTTTATATTTTTGATCAAAAAGACCTTCTTCAGACAGTTTTTTCTTTAATTTTTCATACGCTAAGTACAGTTTTCCTTTTCCTTCTGGCAGCATATCGTTGACTATGAATTGATACTTCCCATTCGGGATGTACAAACCAACATCCCCCTTACACAAAACTTCCATACCATCTTTTGGGGTGAAATCTAAATTTTTATTACTCGCTCTGAACATAGCACATTGGATAATGCTTTCTTCATCTTTCAAGTCAAAATACATGTGTTTACCGTTGTAATGAGTAAACCCTGAGATCTCTCCCTGCACCCATATATTTTGTATATTCTTGTCCCTTTTTAGAAGGGATTTTACATAAATGTTAAGGTCTCTGACTGAGAATATTTTTTTGATTCCGTTTTTATCGGTAGGGTCACCTTTCATCTTCTTTTCTAAATTATGTACATAACATATATATCTATTCTAGAGAGAGGGGGATATAAAAGTGAACAAACAAACTATTATATCTGAAAAGGTACATTGAAAACCATGACTATAGCACTCACCGGTACACCGGGTATTGGTAAAACAACCACAGCTGCGCTACTGAGAGAGAAAGGGTTTAAAGTTTTGGATTTAAATGAGTTCATAAATAAAAAAGATTTGAGGGGAGAAAGGGATGAAGATAGAGATTCTGATGAAGTAGATCTTTCGCTTTTGAAGAAGGAATTCGAAAAAATCCTTGATTACGACATCGTAGATGGTCATTTATCACATCACTTAGAGATTTCACCGGTCATAGTCCTTAGGTGTTCTCCCGAAGAACTGAGAAAACGCATGAGTGTTAAGGATTGGCCTCAGAGGAAAATCAATGAGAATTTAGAAGCCGAGATATTAGATGTAATACTCATAGAAGCACTTGAGTATTCAGAGGAAGTATACGAGGTCGATACCACAGATATGGAACCAGCAGAAGTCCGAGATGCCGTCATCGAAATCATTGAAGGTAAATGTGATAAATATCCTTTCGGACAGGTTGATTGGTCTAGCGAGCTATAGGATATAGGTCCTAATAACCGATAATATTAATAAAAAAGGCCCTTATTCCAAACCATGGTATTGAACAGTTATCGGGAGCAAGCGGATTCTATTGTAAAACCGATAGCTGAGAAAATGTCCGGGATCGAACCAAATGTTCTATCATGGATCTCTTTTATATTCGCTGTACTTGCTGGTATTTCTTTTTTCCTAGGCGATATCATTTTTGTTATTCTAGGTGCCGTATTTGTCTTATCAAATTCATTTTTCGATGCTATGGACGGAAGGGTTGCCAAACTTACTGACAAGGCTTCGATAAAAGGAGATTTTCTCGATCATTCTATAGATAGATACGCAGACATATTCATTTTAGGTGGCATCACCCTAGGTCCGTTGTGTAATACACCTATAGGTTTACTGGCAATGATCGGAGTATTGATGACCAGTTATATGGGAACGCAGGCACAGGCAGTTGGAGTAGGTAGAGATTATGGTGGAATAGCCGGTAGAGCTGACCGTCTTCTTCTATTGATCCTGGTTCCGTTCATATTCGTCTTGATGGAAAGTTATCATACTTCCAGTTTTAGTATATTAAGGTATAATATCGGAATTTTCGATATCCTGATGTTGTGGTTCGCTGTGGCGGGTAATATGACCGCTGTGATCCGAGGTTTAAAAACGTGGAAGGACCTAGATTGATCAATCTTCTTCATCTTCTTGCTTTTTGAATTTCTTTTTCTTCTTATAAGCGTAGTATGTAAGTGGATGTTTCATCCAGTCAGCACTGCACAGGTTATCTGGATTGAAGCATATACCATTAGTCCTCATAGTACTGCAGTTAGGCGTGGTGTATTCAGTGCCTGAGATCTCACCCGTGATATGCTCGATCTGGTACAGTGCTAAATCTTCCCTGAAATCCGGTGATTCGCTGAAAAGAGAAAGTATCTCGTCCACTGACAGACCTATGTTATGGAGGAAAGACGTCAAAGCGAATCTTCCTTCGTGTGATAGGTTATAACCTTCTTTCTGCAGTCCCAGCATCTTCTTGATACATGGTGGAAACTTTTCGGAATCTACTTCCCCAAACTCTACTTCTCCGAAATCCTTCCTCTTGTCTTTTAAGAATTTTTCGATCTCTTTGATCTGTGATGAAAAGATATCTAGTAGTTCATCATTAACAGGTCTTGGGAGTTCTTTTGATATCCTCTGGAAAAGACTTTCTTTGAGTAGACGTCGGTATTTGTTGGTATCGAGATAGATATACCCATTCCTTAGATCCTGATTAGTCAGTTTCCATTTTGTAGATTTTAGATGTTCAGTATTTTCCAAATAATCGATAAACTGTACTTTAGTCTTCTCATCTTGAACCGAACCTGGAATTCCAAGCTCTTTTCCTATGTTTAGAGTATTTTGTAAAGACTCATCTCTTATATTTTTAAGAAATTTTTCGGATTCGCCTAGAGCGTAACGATTTGTCAAGTAGTTATCATCTATACAAGAAACTAATATTCTAGCGATGGGGTATGAGTAAAGTTCCATCTCCATATCAAGTTCATCAGACATAGGGACTTCGTTTATCTCGCCAACTTCAATAGCCTTCATGACCCGTTCTTTACCCCTGATCCGTACCATATCCCAGACTCTATCCTCGATGAGCTCGTTAAGACTAGGTCCCTCATGTTTGATATATCTCTTAGAGTCTTCTAGGAATGGATATCTAGCCATCATTTCAAGTGACCAATCATATGTTATATCAGGACTATCAGCCATGGGATGCTCAAAGTGAAATAGTTCAAAACATACTTAATGCTTTTCGACATATAGGTCATCGTGAAGAAAATAAAGATTAGGAAATGTAAAAGAAAAGATATACCTATGGTGCTCACTATTGAGAAAAAGAGTTTCGAGTATCCGTACAGTGACAGGATTTTTTATAGTTTTTTGAACAGTGATAAATTTTTAGTTGCAGAGCATAAAAAAAAGGTTGTCGGCTATATCATGGCAGCGGTAAGGAGAGATGAGGGTGTCATAATATCTATTGCAGTTCATCCAGATTTTCGACGTCAAGGTATAGGTAAAATGCTGATGAAGGATGTTATAGCACTGTTAGATACCGGTAAAGTGAGTTTGACATTGAGGGAATATAATATTTCAGCTCTTAGGTTCTACAGTAAATTGGGTTTCAAGATAAAAGGTATGTTAAAAGAGTATTATGAAAATGGTGATAACGCCATAATTATGAAAAGGGATATCTAAATATTAAATGGTGATGTAGGTTGTTTGAATATGGAAGCTTTGGTAGTATATTATTCACGGAATGGAACTACAAGGAAACTTGCTGAGGTTATAGCCAATAAGTTAGATGGTGATATAGAGGAGATCGTAGATAATAAAAGTCGGAGAGGTTCCTTTAAATACCTGAAATCTGGGTTTGAAGCCTTAAGGTGTAAAATTGAAGAGATAAACGATCCCAAAAAAGACCCGGCTGACTATGATATAGTGATATTGGGAACACCTGTATGGGCACATCGGATGTCCACTCCCCTTAGAAGTTACCTACATCGTATGAAGGACCGCATCGATGAGGCAGCGTTCTTCTGTACTTATGATATGAGTGGATCTAAATCGACTTTTAGTGACATGTCAAAAGTTTTGAGCCTTTCTCCTATTTCAAAATTAGCCTTAAAATCAGTAGATTTTGAGGATGAGCGGTACGATTCTAAACTCGATAGATTTGTATCAGAAATATTAGATTATTTCTAGATCATCTATATCAACGTCAGTGATATTGGAATTCGCATTATAGTTGGTAGTTTTTAACCCTGAGCCCGTAATTATACTAACTACTTTATCTCCTCTCTTTATCAAACCTTCTTTTTCCATCTTCTCAGCAGCAGCTATGCCCACACAACCCGCTAGTTGGGCAAATATACTTTCCGTCGCAAGTTCCTTTTGGGAGTTCATTATTTCCTTATCTCTAACAGCGATACATTCTCCATCTATATCGTTCAATATTCTTAAGACTTCGTTCCCGCTAGGCGGATAGGGATTAGATATCGCTTTAGCTATTGTGTTCTTTTCTTTTACGGGAGATATCTCATTTTCTCTATCTTTAAAAGCATCGTATATGGGAGAACAACCTTGGGCTTGGACGGATGTGAACTCTGGTAACTTTGAGATTATTCCACTCTTTTTCAATTCTAAGAAACTTTTAACGATCCCTCTGAAAAGTCCACCTGAACTAGTAGGGATCAATACGTGGTCTGGGATAAACCCTTCAGCAATCTCGAAACCTATAGTTTTGTATCCTTCAACCCGATATGGATTATCAGAATTGATGAAATAGATGTTCTTTTCCTTACCTATCTCTAAACTTCTAAAATATAGTTTACCATAATCACCGTCAACCCTGTATATCTTAGGACCATATATACCGATCTGGGAAAGTTTAATTTCATCTATATCCTTGGACACTAAGATTGAAGTATCCTGCCCAAATCGGGCTCCATAAGCGGCTATACTGACTGCCATGTTACCGGTGGAAACGGTACCTATCTTGGAATAACCATTTTTGACTGCATGTTGGACCCCTAAAAATGTTCCTCTATCTTTGAAACTCCAAGTGGGATTGGTCGTTTCATTCTTAGCGAACAGCTCGATATCTAGATCAGAGGAAAGTTTGTTCAACCGAGTAAGAGATGTATCACCTTCGCCTAAAGAATAAGAATCGGATATGTCGAACGAATAAAAATTTCTATACCGGTTCCATACCGAACCTCTTTTACGAACTTCACCTCTCTGATATTCGAACTCTAGCGGTTCACCGCACTGACAGCGCTGTTCCATATCTTTTTCAGGTTTATCTTTCAAACATTTGGTACATCTCTGCAAGGTCTTCACTAAATAAGGTGATACATTACTGTCTTAAATCAGTTTTCTTGTTGAACTATCCTGCTAATGTTCCAGAGAAAACCTGCCATGCAAGAGCTGATTTCGCTACTAAACTGAGTATGATGTACATCCGTTCTCCATATAGGTAATCGCTCCATTTACCCACTTTCTTGTACTGTAAAAATTGATTCAGAGCGAAGATGTTAAAGAATATTCCAATAGATACGAAAATCCAGATCACGAAACTCGGAATTTCTGCATCGGAGTACGTTGTAATGGTCAGAAGTTTTGTAGCTATTGCGATCCAAGGAGCTATACCGGCTATACATCCAAATATGAAAGGAGTCCAAACAACCTTTTCAGTTCTCTGATTATAAGTCTCCATGAGCCATCCAAAGAGGATCATCGAAACGTTGACCAGTGATAAAACTACCAAAAATCCGATGTCGGTTATCCCGACAAGCATACCTATAACCACTATCATCAATGTACTGCTAAAAGAATACTCTATCCAGCGAGCTCTGTTAACGTGATTTTTTAGATCTCTCTTGTACCAACTGTATCCGAATGTAGATACAACAAAGTGAGCTATTGCTGACATAAATAGGAAAGTCGCCACTGTTAGCCCTACCGGTAGCTCGAAAAGGACTTCGGTCTGCATAAATTCTACGCTGGTTCCAGGTGGACCGCCTATATAAGAAGTGGTTACTTCTATGGCAAAGTCAGTGCTTAAGTATAACATCAGAGCACCCTGTATAAAATGTAACACAGCCATAAATGCATTGAACTTTCTTAATTTTTCAAATTTATCATCCTCGGTCATATTTTACCCTCAAACTATATGGAATACCTGTAGGCATATAAATTTTATTATATATTGTTAAATATCGTTATAAAATCAAATATCTCGTAGGATAACCGTAAAATAGAACATATCTATAATAGATCATGAACAAGATACTCATAACTGCTGGAATCCACGGTAATGAAATAGGTTCTATATTCACTGCCAGGGAGATCAAAGGTTGGCTTGAAGGGAGAGGTATCAAAGAGGTGGAAGTACTAGCAGGAGTAAATCTAGAAGCCATCGAGTCTCGTCAGCGAGAGAATCCAATTGATGACAAGGACCTAAATAGGATATTTCCAGGTGACAAAGATGGTACACATTCTGAAGTTATAGCCCATGAGATCTTTCAAAAAGCGAAAAAATTCGATGCAGTTATAGATCTCCATACCTATGGAGATGAAAGTAAATGTATTCCGTACATGTTGACAAAACTAGAGTACGATTTTAATGAAGACCTATGTAAAAAAGTAGGTCTAAAATATGGTGTACAAAGTTTAGGTGCTGAAGGACAATTGTTCATAGAACTGTCAAAGATAGGTATCCCATCCATGATTATTGAGGCAGGTGGAGCTAACTGGTTGAGGGATGAAATAGATGTAGTAAAATCTGCTTTGAAACGCTTCATCGATGGAAATGAACCCAGTCGGGATGTTCAATTTATCAGGGAATACGACCGTTTCAATCCCGACGGTCAGGGTGAATTCGAACCAGATGTTGAACTTGAAGAAATAATCAAAGAAGACGAAATCATTGGATATCTAGATTCTGAACCAGTTAAATCACCTTGGGATGGTATCGTTTTGGGATATAAAACGGGTGGAGTTTATGACCCGGAAGAGATGAGTCTAGTTACCATAGGCTTTGGGAATTCTGATCAGGACTTCTCAGTTTTATTATAATAAATAAAAACCATCAAAAAACCAGAGATCAAAAAGATGGCACTGCAGAAACCCCCAGTTCTTGCAATCAACTCCATGTTTGTGATGCGTTCATGCTCCTCACCTTCTTCTTCGACATCTAACCTTTGAAGAGCGAAAACGATGGAGACAGCTAACAATCCAAAGATCAGCAGAACGATACCCATCTTCACTTTTTCATGCATTGAACGTCCCATCCGTTAAAGCTATTAAATATTTGTTCATCTATATGACTGACTATGATAGAATTCAAGAAAGATACCGAAATAAATCAGTATTACGATCCATCAGAAGATAAAGTAAAGAAGACACAGATCGAGATAAGATACGATCCCCTGACAGGGAGAACTTCTAGGATCCTGGAAAAACCACTTCCCATGGAGAAAGGAGCAGATATGAGTGAGATCGATCGGGGTTTCTGTCCTTTCTGTCCCGGTTCCATCGAAGATGTGGGAGCGAGAGATAGTAAGATATTGGATGGGGAGTTTATGGAAGAGGGAGAATCTACACTTTTGTCCAACATATCTCCTTATGCTGAATACTCCTTGGTGATCCCATTAACGAAGACCCATTATCTACCCCTGACCGAGTTCGAGACTGAGCACTTCTTAGACGCTCTTAAGCTGATCCATAGATATCTGATAAGACTAAGTAAGAAGGAGACTGGACTTTATCCAACGATAATTATGAATTACCTGAAACCTGCTGGAAGCTCCATACTTCATCCTCATCTACAGTTGATGGTGACAGGTAATCCATTTGAACAACAGGAGCGTATTTTTTCAGCAGAAGATCGGTTTAAAAAGGAATATGGTGTGCCTTATTGGGCAGAACTCGTAAAACAGGAAAATGATAGTGATAGATCCATAGCTGGAAAAAATGGGTTTACATGGTTAAGTCCTTTTGCCCCTTTAGGTTTGGAGCATGTCAGAGGTATCGCTGATAAAGATTTCATGGATTTCGATAAGAAGTATTTCAAGGGCTTATCCCAAGGGATAGTCAACGTATTAAATGCCTATCAGGAGATGGGGAAAAATTCGTTTAACATGTCTATAAACCTCTCACCATTAAAAGATAGCCGAAATAGAACCATAGTCGATATGGTGGCTAGAAGCAATTTCGATAAATATTACTGGTGTGATGTTTTTTCACTGGAAAAACTGTTAGGAGAAAGATATTCCAATAAAAATCCGGAAAATATAGCTGAATACATGAAGGAATTCTTCTAAAATCATCGGTACATGGGTTTTTCATTCCTGAACTTTTTGAGCAGCTTCTTTTTCAGTTCTTTGTTTATTTCCTGATATCTGGTGTCTTTCTGGTTGAAGGGATATCCTTTATTGATTGGTCCCATCATCAGGGCTCCGTCTTTATCGATAGATGATAATCTTGTGGGTTTCTCTTCCATCTTTTTCTTTATGACTCTCTGAGCCTTCTCTTTATCATCTTTATATTCCTCTAGTATATACATAAAGTTCTCAAGCTCATCTTTTGTGAAATGGCGGTAACCAAAACTCGGGAGGTCTTTCTCAATTTTAACATCATCGATATCGATTTTAGTACCTTTACCGATAGGGTTCTGGGTGTATACCGAATCGATCTTCAAAAAATATCCGGTATCTTCTCTGATGATATATATGTCGTAAAATTCACCGGATCTATCTGTCCAAAATCTCCACCCGTCCGGATTCTCTTCGTAATCTTCTAGAAATTTTTTCATAACCTGTTCAGCGTCTTCCATTGTATATGCACAATAATCCATTAAACCCACTTTGATTTATATTTTATTCAATATAGTTGAGTTAAAGAAATAAATTTAATTACCCGGAGTGTGTTAATAATATGGTGATTAGAACTTGTCGACGAAAACATGTCAAGACTGTGTTTATTTCATAGCCCATGATTCTTACAACTACATCGGCTATTGTAAAAGAAAAAAGGAGATCTCTTTTTCAGATGATGAATGTCCAAAAGTAAAAGAAGTAGAACTGAAAGAATTAAAAAAAGTATTGGAGGAACAGGGCTGGGTTTACTGCGAGACTTGTAAAAAACCTATATATGATGTGAAAGAGCTAAAAAACCATACTCAGGGAAAGATCGTGTGGGAGAGTTTTCCCGACGATGTAGCAGCTGAAGAGAGTCCGGGAGGAGACTGAAAAGATGGGTATAGAGGAGCTTAATTTTGTCATAGGTGGAGAACAGGGCGCAGGACTCGAAACTACTGCTCAGATATTGGCCTATGCGTTCACGAAAGAAGGTTTTAATTCGATAGCTGACCGAGAATATTATTCTAACATTAAGGGTAAACACAGTTATGTCCACAGCAGGATCTCTACAGAAACGGCCCCCAGATCTTTAACCTATCCGATACAGTTATTGGGGTGTATGGATGCCGAAACTTTATTCACCCATTTTGATGACTTAGAAGAAGGGGGATATGTAGTTTATGATACCTCTACACTGGATAAAAATATCGAAGATATCCCAAGTGTGAACCCCACGTTGAAATCTAGATACAAAGAGACAAAGATCGGTCTTGAAATTAATGAATTGGTAGAATATCTGGAGGAAGAAAGGGATATCGAAATGATAGGTTTGGATTTTCAAGACCTTTTAAAAGAACTGGCGGAAAAATTCGAGTTGTCATCTCCTCAAGCATCCAGATACATAAGTTCGATATTGGTAGGTGCAGTATCAGGTTTGATCGGTTTGAATAAAAAAAGTTTAGGCGAATCAGTAAAACGAAGATTTGAAGAAAAACCAAATATCGCTGAACAGAACAATTTCTTCGTTGAATTAGTATATGATAAAATAAAAAACAAGTACGATACACCCCTGAAGTTGAAAAAGGGAAGTCATGATGATGGAAAACAGCTTTTAGTAAATGGTAATGAAGCGGTAGGCATGGGAAAGATAACAGGAAATATCACGTTCCAAAGTTATTACCCGATCACCCCTGCCGCTGACGAGAGTTTATTCTTAGAAGAGTATGGAGTTTCGAAAAAAATCGTAGTTATACAGACAGAGGACGAATTAGCCGCTGTGACCTCGGCCATCGGTTCTTCGCTGACAGGATCGAGAAGTGCAACTGCCACCAGTGGACCGGGGTACAGCCTGATGGTTGAAGGTTTAGGATGGGCCGGTATGAACGAAGTTCCGGTCGTTGTAACTTATTATCAAAGGGGCGGCCCAAGCACTGGCATGCCTACAAGAGGTGGTCAATCTGATCTATTCTCTGCGATATATGGGTCACACGGTCAGTTCCCAAAGATAGTTTTGTGCTCTGGTGACCATGAAGAGGCGTTTTATGACGCTGTAGAGGCCTTCAATCTAGCAGAGGAATATCAAGTTCCCGTTATACATCTACTCGATAAGTTCTTAGCCAATTCAGTTGTTAATATGAAATTACCAGAGGTTTCAAATATTGAGATCAGAAGGGGACATCTAGGAGAAAATGGTGAGTACAAGAGGTTCGAAGATGGTCCTATCTCTAAGAGAGCATTTTTAGGTAAGGAGGTGATGTGGTACACCGGCAGTGAACACGACGAATACGGTAATGTTAGTGAAGATCCAGAAACAAGAGTTCAGATGCAGGATAAAAGGATGGAAAAGCTTGAGATTGCTGATGAAGAAATACCTGACGAATATAGATGTCAGTATTTCGGAAGCGAAAATCCAGATTTCATCCTAGTTGGATGGGGTTCTGTTAAAGGGGTCTGTTTGGATGCTATCGATAAATTGAAAGATGAGTTCTCTGGAGGTTACCTACACTTAAGGATGTTCTCTCCATTCCCGTCTAAAAAAGTAAAAGAGATACTGGGTAAGGGTGAGAGATGTATCGCCGTTGAGCACACTTATTCATCCCTTCTGAGAAAAGCGGTATCTTTGAATACTAATATCGATATCGAAAATGAGATCGTGAAATACACTGGTAGACCGATGTATCTTATGGAGGTTAAAAAAGCCATCAGAGATATATTGGATGGCGAAAAAAGGAAGGTGGTAACGCATGGCCCATGATTACGAATCTGATGTTTGGGTGGACTGGTGTAAAGGCTGTGGGAATTTTGGAATAATTTCTAGCATGTACAAAGCCTTCGCGGAACTGGAGTTATCTCCTGAAAATACCGTTGTTGTATCTGGCATAGGGTGTTCGGGAAAGACACCTCATTTCATCAATGTGTCAGGAGTCCACACACTTCACGGTAGGGCTATACCCTTCGCATCCGGGATAAAAATATCCAATCCAGAACTCGACGTGATCGTCAATGGTGGTGACGGTGATCTTCTAGGTATCGGTGCGGGACATTTCGTTGCTTTAGGTCGTCGTAATATCGACATGACTATTCTACTCCACGATAATAGAGTATATGGTTTGACAAAAGGTCAAGCCTCACCGACGTTAGATAAAGATTTACAAACAAAGGCACTGCTTAAACCTAATATCCATGACCCTGTAGAACCTTTAAAACTTGCGTTGACATGTGGATATACATACGTTGCTAGAGGTTCAGCCCTTGATCCAGATCAGCTGAAAAAGTTGATAAAAGAGGGGATAGAACATGAAGGATCAGCGTTCATCGATATCTTACAACCCTGTGTTACCTATAATAACATCCATACTTGGGATTATATCAAGGAAAACGTAGAAAGATTGGACGAGGACTATGATTTAGAGGTGAAGGATAAAGAAGAAAAGCTCAACCAAGCCTTTTCGATGCTGAATGATGAGGAAAAAATTTACACTGGAGTTTTTTTCAAAGATGAAGATAAATCTTCTTTTGAAACCAGGATAAATAATATGATGCCCGGATACTTTGAAACACCACCAGCAAAACAAGATATTTCTCAAATAGCGGATAAGAAGGAGATAGAGAAGATATTTGGGGGATACGTGATAGAACGGTAGTGAGTTAGACGGGAAAAATCATGATCTTTCACCCATATCCGTGATAATCTAATCTCTAGCAGCATTTGTTATAATAGCGCTTATTCTAACGCTCGCAAAAAAAGAGGTTTACAGATCAACCAGTTCTATAATGTGAGGTATCTCCATAAAATTTGATATTTGCTTCTCCTTCTTCAATATCAACTATACTCAAGCTAGCCGCCTTTAGTTCAGGTGGTTCCCACAAATCTTCTAACTTTCTCCCTTCGAAGAAAGACAACATCATTTTTGACGCAGCAGCGTGGGAAACTATGATAACATTCTCTCCGCCATGTTTACTCAAAATATTATCCAGTGTATCTAACACTCTATTTTTAAGGTCGTAAAAACTCTCTCCAGAAAGGGGCTCGTAATTTACTGGATCGTTCCAGAAATCGTTAAGTATATCTGGATAATTCTCATTCACCCATTCCACTCTTTTACCTTCTAGATCCCCCAGGTTTATCTCTTTGAAACCGGGTTCTTTGATGATATCTAGATCTTTTATATTTGCGATAATCCTGGAAGTTTCCATAGTTCTACCAGATGGACTAGAATATAGATATTCTAATTTATACTCTTTTAAACGTTCTGCTAGTGATAAAACCTGCTCTCGACCAGCGGTAGTTAAGGGAGAATCTTTCCACCCCTGGAAACGTCGTTCTCGGTTCCATTCAGTTTCACCGTGTCTAACGATAAATACTCTGGTCATATAGATGGTGTATTGTATTAAAACACAATAACTTTTTCTATTTTCCTTCTAAAAATAACCTTAACATTTCAAAGATAATGTTTCAATCCCCATGACATCCTTCGCATATGGGCAGGTTCAAGTTGAGGATGTACTGGAAGCCATACTACCTCTTTACAGACCTTTTCCGCTGTAGGAAGTTCTATATCAACATCTACAGCCTCTTCCTTATAGATAGGTGTCTCGTAACCTTTTCTAACGCCCATACCAGCTTTCCTCATGGCATTGACCACTCTATCCCTTTTCTTTTCATCGACTTTCAGAGGGTATTGGTGATAAACGTGTTTCGTACCATCGGCTTCTACAGGTCTTACCAGGCACCCCTCCTCCTCTGCTGGTTTTAGGTCGTCGTGTAAAATCTCAGCGTTCTTCCTCCGCTTTTCGTTGATACCGTCCAATTTTTTTAGCTGTTCTATACCTAATGCAGCCTCTAGGTCTGTCATCATAAAGTTGTAACCGGGAACTTTATAACCATGTTCTGTTCGACCATGTTCTCTTAACATACGGACCATATCAGCTAGTTCTTTGTCATCAGTTGTGATCATACCCCCTTCACCGGTCATCATATTCTTGGTGGCATAGAACGAAAAACAGCCTAGATCACCCAAACTACCAACTTTTTTACCTTTATACTCAGCCCCGTGCGCCTGGCATGCATCTTCTATGATAAATAACTGATTTTCTTTTGCTATAGAACCTATTCTCTCCATTTCAGCAGGCTGCCCAAAAAGATGGACTGGGATTATGGCTTTTGTATTTTCATTTATATTTTCTTCGATCTTGTCAGGGTCGATGCACAATGTATCGTATTTTATGTCAACGAAAACTGGTTTTGCTTCTGCTAGGAGGACGGAGGTAACGCTAGAGACAAAACTATACGGGGTAACGATAACCTCGTCCCCCTTCCCCACCCCTGCAGCTATCAACGAAGATATCAAAGCCGATGTTCCTGAACTAACAGCGATCGAATGTTCAACACCGATGTAATCTGCAAATTTGTCTTCAAATTCTATGACTCTAGGACCAGATGCTATTTGACCGGAATCCAAAACTTCTTGAACGGCACGTTTTTCTTCCTCCTCTATAAGTGGCTCGGCTGCAGGGATTTTGCCGTTCATATAGTAGTATATATCAACTCTTTTATTGAATTTTCCCTTATATTCTAATTACCTCTAAGATGTTTCTAACCCGTTACTATAAAATACCAGTTAGCAATTATGTAATCTGTATAAGAAAAATCCAGGTGTATTTCATGTATGAGATAATAGGTGTATCAGCAAGGGAGATAATTGATTCTAGAGGTAATCCTACAGTGGAGACCACTGTTACAACTGAAATATCAACAGGTACTGCTGCTGTTCCTTCAGGGGCTTCAACCGGAGCAAGAGAGGCTTTCGAACTAAGGGATGCAGGGGAGAGATATGGAGGGAAAGGGGTTCTGAAAGCCGTGGATAACGTCAACGAAGTTATTGCTTCAGAATTGCTTGGTATGGATGTTAGGGATCAGTCAAAAATCGATAAAATAATGATGGACCTAGACGGTACCGAGGACAAAAGTAATCTCGGGGCGAATGCAATTCTTTCCGTATCCTTAGCAACTGCAAGAGCAGGAGCAAAAGCCAGCGAGTTGCCCCTGTATCGATATCTGGGACGAATAAACGATGTATTACTTCCTGTACCATTTATGAATGTCCTGAATGGCGGAGAACATGCTGGTAATGATCTAGACATCCAGGAATATATGATAGTGCCAACCGGTGCGGAAAACATCCACGAAGCTGTCATGATCGGAACTGAGATCTACCATGAGTTGGGTAAGAAAATAGTATCTAAATACGGTAATTCCGCACGCAATGTTGGGGATGAAGGTGGATACGCACCTCCGTTACAAGATCCCTTTGAGCCCTTGGACTTACTTCTGGACACCCTCGAAGAGACCGGTTATCGAGACAAAGTAGACCTTGCATTGGATTGTGCGGGATCCGAATTCTATAAAAATGGTGCTTATCAATTCGCTGGAGAAACCTTGAAGTCAGAAGATATGATAGAATTCTACGAAAGACTGATAGAGGAATATCCTGTAATTTCAATTGAAGATCCATTAGCAGAAGACGATTGGGCTGCGTTTATTGAACTCACAGATAGGATCGGAGATTCTGTACAGATCGTAGGAGATGATCTTTTTGTGACGAACCCAGAACTGATCACAGAAGGTATTGATAGAGATGCCTGTAATTGTTTATTACTTAAAGTTAATCAAATCGGAAGTTTGACAGAGGCTATGGATTCAGCTCTTATTGCTTTAAGAAACGGGTATGATGTACAGATATCTCATAGGTCTGGTGAAACTTGTGATGATTTCATAGCGGATCTTTCTGTAGCGTTATCTGCTGGTCAGATAAAAGCTGGTGCCCCGGCTAGATCGGAAAGGACAGCTAAATACAATCGATTAATGGAGATAGAAGAACAAGTAGGAGAGACATCAAGATACGGTAGTATTGTTTAGATACGTATCAATCGCCAACAAAAAGAAGCGGCTTTTTCGCTTCTATTATTATTTCTCTTTCGAGTTTACCTACTGCAAACCTAGGGAATATTTTTCTGAGTTTATATTTTAACCCTGGTTTACCACGACTTGAAACGATAAGGTCACTTTTTTTAGATTCTTTAACGATCTCCTTATCTGGTTTTAAGGAGCAAGGACTAATTTCTAAAGGTACTCCATTCTGTTTTGCAAAACTTTCTAATCTTCTGAAAGATGCTTCGTTTTCTTTACCACCTCTTATACACAGGAGTTTAATTTCGGCTTCAAAAACCTCTGCCAATTCTATTGCTAGATAGCTCGCATCGAAGGAATATTTACTTCCACTAGTAGGGTTTAATATCTTTTTTGGTTTTTTTATGTCAACTATAGTGTCAAATAAAAGAGTGGGTATTGAGCTATATTCCAAAGTATGTAAACAGGTAGCTCCTATCTCGAAGGTTTGTGTTCCAGATTTGGATTGAGTTCCCATAACGATAAGATCGATGTTGTTTTCCTCAGTATAGCTTAATATCTCTTTACTTGGCACACCTTGTCTAACTATTTTCTTTACTTTCTTGATTCTATTATCATCAAGTATCTCTTGTGCGTCATCTACTGCCATCTTAGATACTTTACGTAAATCTTCCATAAGTATTTCTGTTTTTGGAACACTTTTTTCAGCGGTATATATCACGTTCAAAACATGATAATTAGAATCTGGAAAAGCGTTAGCGGTATATTTTATGGCATTTTTTATCAGTTGTGAATCGTCGGTGGCTATCAGTATATTCTCGAACATAATCTATAATCATTAGATATCATATATATTTACAATTTTTCCTTTGGTTTAGGTTCTTTGGTTTAGAGTATAATGACGAAAAATAGAACTAATAACAAGAATGCTGTAAATAAGGATAGAAAAGTGATAGGTAATGCTGTTTTTGTGTACTTCCAATAAGAAAGTGGATATCCCATCTTATCCGATATACTAGATACTATCATGTTAGTATGAGAACTTATCAATGTACCGTTTCCCCCCAGGCAGACTCCCAATGATAAGGCCCACCATAACGGATTAACTGCAAATTCGCCGAACAATATACTTTGTTCTATGAAGATATCTACTGCTGGGATAAGTGCTATCACAGCTGGAATATTTCCAATTATAATTGCTGAGATACCAGATACCATCAATACGATGAATATAGATAGAATAATGCTTTCCCCTGCAGCATTGACCATCCCAAACGCGATCATCCTGATAATACCAGCCTGTTCTAAACCTCCTATCAGGATAAACTTAGATGCGAAGAATAATAAAGTAGTCCAATGTACATGTGTTAATGCTTCTTCTGGATCAGTTAGTGAAAGTATTAGAAGTAAAGTGGCTCCCGTAATAGCGACTAGCCATGGTTCGATACCGATGATGTGGTGTACTAAAAACAATAAGATTGTGATGAATAATACCAATAATGCTTTGTTTAGTAAAGGCTTA
Source organism: Candidatus Saliniplasma sp. (assembly GCA_048622455.1). Lineage (GTDB taxonomy): Archaea > Thermoplasmatota > Thermoplasmata > Halarchaeoplasmatales > Halarchaeoplasmataceae > Saliniplasma. The sequence goes on from JBMCUO010000035.1 coordinate 16,713, forward strand.
TTCGTGATAGCTCTACTTTCATCTAGCTTTGCTATCTTTGAAAAGTTTTCAATGTCAGATTCTACAACGTCTTTAAATATATACTCGAATACCAGTAATATTACGAATAAAATAATAATTACGATAGGTGCTAAATATAGAATGAACTCGTTAAAATTAATCCCTGTAGCACTGCTTATAATAACGTTAGGCGGGTCACCGATCAGAGTAGCTGTACCCCCGATATTTGCTGACATGATACCTGCTATCAAGAACGGTATGGGATTGATATCCATTTCTTTGGCTATGGTGATCGTTATAGGGGCAATCAATAGTATAGTCGTCACATTGTCCAAGAATGCTGAAGTAAAAGCAGTTACCAGGACAAAAAAAGCTAGTAATCTGTAATAGCTACCTTCTGAGGCCTTAGCAGCTTTTATGGCGATATATTTAAAAAACCCAGTATCACCTAACAATCCGACCAATATCATCATCCCTAGTAGCAAACCGATGGTATTGAAATCGATATATCCTATGGCAACATGCGAATCGTAAAATCCTAAACCATGCCCGAAAAGAAGCATACCTACAGCACCAGACATAGCAGCTATTGTTCTATGAATACGCTTTGATACGATCCCATAATAAGATATGGCGAATATCACTATTGCACCGATAGCTGCAGTTCTCATCTAGATCACGAATAGTCAATTTTATTTTATATGTTATACATTAAAGAATCAGGAAAAGTATTTCTATTTACAGTTTTTCCTTATTTGGCTTTGTAGAAAACCTATTTTCTGCGGGACGAATAGTGAAATCGAGGGTGTTTT
>JBMCUO010000036.1:0-17264 GCA_048622455.1 Candidatus Saliniplasma sp.
GGAGATGTTGGATGAGATGTACGACATCGGATTAGATGTTGAATACAAGGAAAAAGTGAAAATATGATCAGAAAATTCATAGAGAGGGAAAACCAGATATTTGAAGAATTAACGAATTTTAATGAAAATAAATTAGAGTATATCCTTGTAGGAGGGTATGCAATTTCAGCTTTCAATCATAGATTTTCAGTCGACGCAGATATAGTGATTAAAAGTAGCAATTTAGAGAAATATTCAAAATTACTAAAAAATGATGGGTTTGAACAAGTACAGCGAAAAAAATTAGAATCCGTATATGACGGTGAATTTATTTCTTTTAAAAAGGAGAGGGGGTTACCTGTCACAATAGACATATTAGTAGATTCATTAGAATGTAGACAAACGGGAGCATCATGGAGTTACAGTTATCTAAATGAACACGCAATGATTATGGATATTGAGGGTGCTGAAAGGTCTGTAGAATCATATATACCCGAGAAAGAACTGCTAGTGGCTATCAAACTTCATAGTGGCAGACTGACTGATGTAAGGGATGTGATCGCATTATCTGAAGATATCGATATAGGTAAAGTAAAAAAACATATGAACAGAGGGGACAAAAACGATCTTTCTATAACATTAAAACAGATTAAAAAAATACTTGAAAAAGAAGGATTCGAAGACTCTTTCAAAGGTGTTTTCTCAGAAAAGGAGCTACCAGAAGATAATATTCAAAAAATCCTAGAATTGATCTCATCATTCATCTAATTAATCATATTTTAAGAAATAAGAATTTGTATCATACAATAATCCCGCTCTAACCTTCCTCACAGATCGGGATCTCGCCCTTGTGATAAAGCACTCCATCAACGTACTCCAACTGCACGACATGGAATTCCACACCAGATTCAACAGCTTCATAAAATGTGGAACTGAAATCGGGATCCCTCTCTTCATAAGGTAAAAAACATCGGGCATCAGGACGAAAGACCAAAAAGATCACCGCAGCATCGTCCTCTACCTTGATCAACTCTTCCAAATGCCTTTTCCCACGGGTCGTCGGAGCGTCCGGGAACAGTGCAACACCGTCTTCAGCCAAGGTACATCCTTTCACCTCGACCCAAACTCTACTACCGCCCCGATCAACCAAAAAATCGATGCGACTATCACCAAGTTTCTGCTCCGCTATAAAAGAATCCATACCTTTTATGGGATTCATCTCATCGTCTTCAAATATCTTCTCCACTATCATCCTGTGGTAACCAGAATTGACCAAAATCCAATCATCACCGACCTTTCCAGCGACTAGATCGTAATCGGTCTTCCTCCCTTTCTTATCGACTTTATTCAGCAGAACCTTATTTCCTTCATATAATATTTCATGCAGTCTTCCAGGGTCTCTGACATGAACAAACGCTGGTTTTTGAGAGTTGGATAGTTCCACAGTCCCTAAAAATCGGTTTTTCCTTTCCAGGAATCTGCCCTCTATATCGAATGGTATATCTAAAATTTTCTTCATGTGAAACAACTAAAAATATTTATCCTTCCTTTCCAACAGTATCGCAGGCTTTATATCTTTCAGTCCTTCGATAGTACCCATCTTCTCACTTATGACCTTGGATAACTCTTCCCCATCCTTGGTCCAAACTTCAGTCATGATCATGTGGTCACCTGTTGACTTAGCTACCCACCTGACCTCTTGGATATCACTGAGTCTCTCGACTGCGGTCAGTAAATTTTGTGGTTCTACATCTAAACCGATTATCGTGACCATCCCATAACCTAGACTTTTCGGATCTACATCTATAGTGAATTTTTCGATCACTCCATTATCCTCTAAAGCTCTGACCCTATTCCTAACAGTAGCTTCACTCACACCAAGTTCGTTAGCTATCTCCGTGAAGGGTTTTCTAGAATTATTTTCAAGGATTTTGAGGATTCTCCTATCAATATCGTCAATATTTACCATCTTAATCGTATAATTGCTGCGCTTCTTATTAAATCTTTTGCGAATATCGAACAAAAGATTAATATAACTCGAATTTATTACCTTGTTATGAACATGAAAAACTATAAAATCATTGAATCAAATATAAGGATCAATGGGGCTGAATGATCATGGAGATAGATGATATGAGTTTCGATGAACTGCTCATTGTAGCAGCGAAGTCCGAAGTCAATGCAAGAGAAGTTTACGAATATTTGGCTAATAGAAGTGAAAATTTCGTGGTCACGGATAGATTTGAGTTTTTAGCCGGTGAAGAGCAGAAACACGAAGATTTCATAAGAGATCTTTACAAAAAGAGGAACAGTGGGAAGGATTTGGATGTCAAAAAAGACACTCCGGTTCCGATACCGTTCATCAAATACGATGATCAAACCGACGAATCCGAGATAATAAGTCAGGCCATGGAAGCCGAGATAGCTTCAAGGGATTTTTATCAAGATCTAGCTGGAAAAGCACAGAGTCTCGAAGGTAGTGGTGATCCTGAAAAATTACTGCGATATCTAGCCGGGATGGAGCAGAACCACTACGAGATCTTAAAATCGGAAAGAGAAAGGATGCTCGAATTCGAGGAGTTCGACGAATACTACCCGGCGATGCATATGGGACCATAAAAAAAAGGAGATGATAAAGATGGCAAAATGGGAATGTTTAGTTTGCGGATATATATATGATGAAGAGAAAGGCGATAAAACGAGCGACATAGAACCCGGTACTAAGTTCGAGGATCTACCGGCTGACTGGGTATGTCCAGTTTGTGGAGCACCGAAGGATCAATTTGAAAAGATTGAAGATTGAATAATTATTTATAGTGATACAGGACATATACAAAATCGGTGAGATATATGAGCGAAGGGGAAGTGGTAAAAGAGGGTGAACTATCGAAGGATTTTACGTTGAAAGATCATAATGGGGAGGAATTCACCCTTTCAGATTTTAAAGGCAAGAAAGTCCTGCTTTCGTTCCATCCATTAGCCGGGACTAGTGTCTGTGCAAAGCAGATGAAGTCTCTTGAGGAAAACAAAGATAGGTTCGAAGAGTTGAACACGGTAGCTGTTGGGATAAGCGTTGACTCCGTTCCGGCTAAGAAGCTATGGGCAGAAGATATAGGTGTTAAAAAAACGAGATTATTAGCCGACTTCTGGCCCCATGGTAAAGTTATCAAGATGTATGGACTATTCAGAGAGGAAGACGGATTTTCAGAAAGAGCTAACGTTCTTATAGATGAGGATCAAAGGGTTATCTTCTCCAAGGTTTATCCCATGGGAGAAGTGCCTGATTTAAAAGAGATATTTTCTAAAATAAAGAAGAGGTGATATATGTGACAAAAATAGGAGAGATGTACCAATCGGATGATTGGAAGACCGAGAAGCACGTACCTGTGATCGAAGTTAAGGAAAAAAACGGGGAGATGATGGTGATGGCCACGGTGGGTAAGGAGATAGCACATCCAAATACGACCGAACACCACATACGATGGATAGAATTGTACTTCCATCCAGAGGGTGAAAAGTTCCCTTACCAGTTAGGAAGATTCGAGTTCACTTCACACGGTGAATCGACTGAAGGACCCGATACCAGTACGGTATATACAGAACCGAAGGTCAAGGCAGTTTTTAAAACGGAGAAACCAGGTACGATAGTTGCGAATTCATACTGCAACATACACGGTCTTTGGACAAATGAAAAAGATATAAAATAGGTGTAAAAAATGGAAGAAGAAAAAGGCATGCCACTGATAGGAGAAAAGTTCCCGGAGCTAGAAGTACAAACGACACACGGTAAAAAGAAATTACCTGATGAATTCAAAGGACAGTGGTTCATACTGTTCTCACACCCAGCGGATTTCACGCCGGTGTGTACGACAGAGTTCTACGCGTTCCAGAAAAGGTACGACCAGTTCAGAGAATTGGATACTGAACTAATAGGTCTGAGTATAGACCAGGTATTCAGTCATCTGAAATGGGAGGAGTGGATCGAAGAAAAGATGGGTGAAAAGATCGAGTTCCCGATAATCGCTGATGGCAGAGGCAAAGTAGCAGAACGTTTGGGTCTAATACACGGTGGAGAAGGTACTACGACTGTTAGAGCAGTCTTCATGGTCGATCCAAAGTCCACGATACGAGCTATTCTCTACTACCCAGCAGAACTCGGTAGGAACATGGATGAGTTCATCAGGATGATCAAGGGATTCCAGAAAGCTGATAAAGAAGGCGTAGCTATACCGGCAAACTGGCCAAACAACGAACTGATAAAAGATGGAGTGATCATACCACCGGCGGACAGCGTCGAAGCTATAAAAGATCGAAATAAGAGAGTGGAAGACGGAGAGATCGAATGCTACGACTGGTGGTTATGCCATCGAGAACCGTAAAACCCCTTTTTTTTTAATTATTTAAAAGGAGGTGAAAAGATGACAGAAAAGTTAGAAGTTTACAGATGTAATGTGTGTGGAAATATTGTAGAAATGGTTCACGAAGGTTTTGGTGAACTGGTCTGCTGTGGAGAACCAATGGAATTGTTGGAAGAAAAAGTGGAAGAAGAAGGTATGGAGAAGCATCTTCCGGTAGTTGAAGAAGTCGGAGAAGGTGTTAAAGTAAAAGTCGGTGAGAAGGAACACCCCATGGAGGAAGAGCACTACATAGAGTGGATAGAAGTTCTCACAAAACATGGTGCATACAGAGAATTTTTAGAACCAGGTGATAAGCCAGAGGTCGTATTCGATCTGAATCAAGATAAAATAACTGCAGTCAGAGAGTACTGCAGTGTTCACGGATTATGGAAAAATTAGAGGTGTATAAAAAATGGGAAAAATGACAGATAAGTCGTTAGAGGAAGCTTTTGCAGGTGAATCAAAAGCGCACATGAAGTACATGATCTTCAGCGAAGTCGCTGAAAGGGAAGGAAAGAAAAACGTCGCACGGATGTTCAAGGCTATAGCCTATGCGGAAAGGGTCCACGCTACGAATCATGCAAGGGAACTAGGCAAGATAGGTGATACTGAAGAGAACCTTGAAGCGGGTATAAACGGTGAGGATTTCGAAGTACACTGGATGTACCCAGCATACCACGAGATCGCACATCTAGAAGAGGAAGAAGGTGCTAAAAGGTCAATACATTATGCCTTAGAGGCGGAAAAGATCCATTCCAAGATGTACGAGAAAGCAAAGAACGCTGTTGAGAAGGGTGAAGATATAGAATTAGACGAAGTTTACATCTGCCCGGTATGTGGTTATACCCACGAAGGAGAACCGCCGAAAGAATGTCCGGTGTGCGGTGTCAGCAGTGACAAGTTCAAGATGTTTGGATGAGGTGTTTAAATATGATAGATAAAGAGATAGAAGAATCGATAAACGACCAGATAAACGCTGAGTTGTATTCCTCTTATCTGTATCTTTCCATGGCGGCTGATTTCGCCGATAAAGGATACGACGGTTTGGAACAGTGGATGAGGATCCAGGCAGAAGAAGAGAAAGACCATGCTATGAGGCTTTACGATTACCTACAGGAGAGAGGCGGAAGGGTAAAACTGGAAGCCATCGATAAACCGAAAGAAGCATGGAAATCACCTTTACAGGCCTTCGAAGAAGCACTAGAACATGAAAAATACGTTACGGAAAGGATCAACGAGATGGCGGACTTGGCTGAAAAAAAGAAGGATAGAGCTACGTTGAACATGCTGCAGTGGTTCATCGAGGAACAGGTGGAAGAAGAAGATTCCACGGAGAACGTAGTCAACAAGTTGAAGATGGTCAAGGACAGTCCCAGCGGTCTTATGATGCTGGATTCTAAACTCGGAGAAAGACCCACTGAGAGCGTTTAAGAAGAAGAGTAAATACCGAAAAAAACCCTTTTCTAAAACCCTTTATAATTTATTAAAAAGAAACAGGTGTGATAAGATGAAATTACAGAATTATAGCATACAGCTGCTGTTCTTGGCTGCTGTGAAGGCTGAAAAAGAAGCCGTCGAAGTTTACTCCGATTTAAAAAATAATTTTCAAGATGTATATTTACAGGATCGATTGGATTTTTTGATAACTGAGGAAAAGCATCATAAAAGGATGCTCGAAGGCATGTTCAAGGAACTGTTCCCCGACGAGGTTATCGTACTTCCAAAAAGAAGTCCGGTCCCTATCCCAGAGATTAATGAAAACGCAGAAGATGAAAAAGAACTTCTAAAGGAGGCCATGGATGCTGAGATCTGGGCTGCTAAATACTATAAATCATTCTCAAACAGATTCGACGAGGATTCTAAGATGAATAAGACTTTGAAATACCTGGCCAAGATGGAGAGGGGGCATTATTTGATGTTTGAAACGGAATTAGAAAAGATAAAAGGAGAGAGTAAAGATGGATAGATTCACGTATATCGTTGGTGGAAAAGCAGGAGAAGGTGTCAAGAAAGCCGGTTCCGCTGCCACTAATCTGTTTAGAAGTTTAGGCAGAAGGACTTTCGAGATGGACGATTATCAAAGTGTTATACGGGGAGGACACAACTTTTCAGTGGTGAGTTCTTCTACAGATGATATCTACAGTCATTACATGAAAGCTGATGTAATTGTCAACTTGGATGATAGAAGTTACAACATCCACAAGGACCATCTGAAAGAAGACGGTCTGATGATATACAATTCAGGTGATACCGAAGATGGAGATGGGGTCGGTTTACCTATCGACAAGACCTCTAAAAAATATTCTAAACCCCAGTTGATCAAAGGAGTCGCCGGGATCGCCGTACTTACCTACGTTATAGGTATGAGTAAAAAAGAGCTCAAAAGGATCGTTGAAAAAGAGTATTCTAGAGGCGTGGAAGAGAACATCTCTTTCGCAGAGGATATCTACGAAGCTGCCGAAGAGAAGATAGATAAGAAGTTCGAGTTAGATGAGGGAGAACATGACCTCCCGGTGCTCAGCGGAAACCAGTCGATCTCGTTAGGTGCTTCAGCAGCCGGCTTAGATATGTACATCGGTTATCCCATGACTCCGGCCTCATCCATACTGCATTTCTTCGCTGCTAATAAGGAGAAACTGAAGGTTATGCCTATACATCCCGAGAATGAGATAGGCGTAGCCAACATGGCAGTTGGTGCTACCATGCCCGGAGCTAGGGTTATGGTGGGGAGCAGCGGTGGAGGTATGGCCCTCATGGAAGAGACTATGTCCCTGGCGGGTATGAGCGAATCCCCGGTGCTTTTCGTACTTGCTTCCAGGCCAGGACCTTCTACAGGCGTTCCTACTTATACCGAGCAGGCAGATCTAAGGTTCGCTTTGAATCAAGGCCACGGAGATTTTCCTATGATTGTTGCTTCACCGGGTAGTATCGAAGAAGCGTTCTACCTAGCTGGAGAGATGTTGAACCTCGTGTGGAAATATCAGACCCCGGGTATACTGTTAACTGAGAAACATCTCTCGGAAAGCAGCATGACAGTGGATCTGGATCCCTCAAAGGTCGAGTGGGCGGATCCGAAAAAGTTCGAAGGTGAGGACTATAAGAGATACGAGGTCACGGAAGATGGAGTTTCACCGCTAAAATTCCCACCCTCTGAGGAAGTCATCAAATGGAACAGTTATGAGAGTGATGAAAAAGGGATCACCACTGAGGAGCCTGAAATCGTCACAGAGATGCACGATAAGAGGAGAACGAAGGACGATACCATCATGTACGATCTTAAAGAGGTCAACACCGTCAACGAGTTCGGTGAGGAAGGGCCTGTGATATTCACATACGGTTCTACGACCATGAGCGTTCGAGAAGCTTTGGAAGTGGGGGATATGGAAGCAAAAGTTGTACAGCCGGTTTACCTACGTCCGTTCCCGATATGGGAGATGGAGGAGTACATGGACGAAGACGCGATAGTTGTGGAGCAGAGCTCCATGTGTCAGTTCGCCACTCTATTGAGAGATAAATGTAATATCGTTCCAAAAACTGTTATCAGAAAGTACGACGGGAGGCCCTTCGAACCCAGTGAATTAGCTGAAAAGTTAAAGGAGGCGATAGAATGAGTGATGAATTAGGAACGTATGCTGAGAACACATGGTGTCCTGGCTGTGGAAATTTTGGATTGCTCAATTCCGTCAAAGATGCTGTTGAAAAACTGACGGAGAATGGTATCGGCCGCGATAAGATTTTGATCTCCGCAGGTATAGGATGCCATGGTAAGATATTTGATTACCTAGATCTGAGCGGACTTTATTCCATCCACGGTAGAGAGACCGCTACAATACAGGGCATGAAGTTTGCGAATCCGGAATTGAAAGTCATCGGTTTCGGCGGCGATGGTGATGCCTACGGAGAAGGACTATCACACCTGATATTCGCCGCTAAAAGGAACGCGGATATAACCATGATAATCCACAACAACGGTAACTACGCATTGACCACGGGGCAAGTTTCTCCCACCAGCGTCGAAGGGTTCAAAGGACCATCCACTCCTGAAGGTAGTATCGAGGAGCCTATCAATCCACTACTGGTGATGCTTTCATCGGGAGCAAGTTTCATTGCAAGAGGTTATCCAGGTAAGATGAAACATCTGACAGAACTGATAGTGGAAGCTGTTGAACATGAAGGATTCTCTTTAGTCGATGTGCTGCAGCCATGTGTGACATTCAATGATACCTATGAGAAGTACAATGAATCCGTTGAGATCATACCTGAACCAGCTAAAACTAGGTTCGAGGCCATGGAATTGGCTGTGGAAGAGGAAAGGGTACCTATAGGAGTGCTGTTCAAAGAAGAGAGAGATGTGTACCACGAAAGGGTGTACCCGGATTTTAATCCCGTAACAGATAAGATGGGTAAAGAAGAAAGGGCGAAGAGGATAGAAGAGTTATTAGACCGGGTGTGAATGTGGTGGACTTCGATAAGGCTGTTCAAAAAAGAAGGGCTTATAGGTCTTTAGAAAAGGTCGAGATAACTGACGAGGAAGTCAAAGAATTAGCAGAAACCGCTCAACTCGCTCCATCTTGTTTCAACAACCAACCATGGAATTTCATCTTCGTCAGGGATGAAAATAGATTGGAAGAATTGTATGAAGTGATGTCTTCAACCAACCAATGGACTAGGAACTCCTCCATGATCGTGGCGGTGTTCAGTAAGAAAGGGGATGACTGTGTTGTAAAAGATAGAGAGTACCACCAGTTCGATACCGGTCTTGGAACGGGATTCTTGGTATTAAAAGCTACGGAGATGGGACTGGTAGCACATCCTATAGCAGGGTTCGATGAATCTAGAACGAAAAAAGTACTAGATATCCCTGAAGAGTATCAGGTCATCACTCTGGTTATAATCGGTGAGCACACAGAAAAGATAAAAGATGAACTGACTGAATCACAGGCTGAAATAGAAAAGGAAAGACCTGAAAGGAAAGAACTCCGCGAATTCGTTCATCTTGACGAGTTCGGAAAGAGTTTTGATGGTTGATATAATTCATCAAATGAGGTATTTTCAAGGCTTTAAAGACACTGTTACGATGTACTTGTTGTTAAAGACCTGAACATCCTCTATCCGAGCTTTACGCATCTCTTTTAACTCTTCATTGTTCTTCAATTCAAAGGAGAATTTGTTGAACTCTGATGAGGAATCGAATTCGAATATTATCTTCTGCCTACCCCCCTGACTATCTTTCGGTATCGATACTATACCTGGATGTGAATCTGAGAAACTTTTGATACTATCCCTGAATTGTCTTATGAACCTGAGAGCTTCCACCACGTCCTCTACTTCGGTCACACTAGCGGATTCTCTTTCTGCCATCCTTACCAATTCTCTATGAACGGTATTCACCACCATCTCGTTGTCCCATGGTTTCTCCAAGTAATGATGGACCTCCGCTTTATTGATGGCATCTCTTGCTATCTGAAGGTCGGAATACCCTGTGATGAGGATCCGGACCGTGTTGGGATATTTTTCTTTGACCTTGGTGAGCAGTTCTACTCCAGTGATACCCGGCATCTTATGATCCGCTAATACTAAGTTGTACTTCTCTTCCTCCAACACATCCAGTGCATCTTCACCGTTTTCAACCGCAGTGATGTCACAATCAAACTTGTCCGTACTTTCAAGTACTGTCTTCAAGACCTCTAAAACTTCTGGTTCGTCATCTACGAGTAATATGTTGTAAGTTTTTTCTTCGATATCATCTTCAACCATGTTAAATCCCTTCAGTTATTTTAAGAAGCCTTTTTAAGGGCTTCTACACAAAGTTATAACTCTCCTACTTTTTAATAATTCTGCAAACTAAAGATAGTATACGGTAGGATATATATTTATCTAAAAGCCGTGCTTTTCCATCTCCTGTTCCACAGTTTCAAGGAACTCGTCCGAACCTTCAGGGGGTGAAGTAAATAGACTCACCAAGACGTAGAGTATGATAGTAACCATGAAACCCCATATCGGCGGCCACCAACCAAAGGGGTAGATGTTGAATATGAACATGGAACCGGTGACGATACCACCCCCCATCATGCTCGTCAGGGCACCGGCGGCTGTACCTCTTTTCCAGAAGAACGTTCCGATAAGTGCTGGAGCTGTTACTAAAAGCCCACCAGAAGCCATGGCTGAAAGAACTGCTATCAGTTCTAATTTGAGGCTTGCGAATATTATACAGACGAATATCAAAACCACGATGGTACCTTTTCCGATCAAAAGCTGCTGTTTCTCCGAGAAGTTTTCACCTAACGGTTGTGCTAGATCACGTGTGGTCATGGAGCTTAAAGTGAGTATCACTGAACCTAGAGTCGAAGAAGCCGCTGCGAATATACCTACGAATATGATCACTGCTAGTACGGCGGGAACCTGGGCTAACAGCTTAGGCATGGCTGAATCTGCAGTAGCTAAACCGGGTATGTGGTTAGCGATGGCAAACCCGAAAAGAGTGGTGATGATGGTGTATATGAAAGCGAATATGGAGAAGTAGATGACCATCTTTTTGAGACTTTTAACGTCCTTCGAAACGAACATGCGCTGTGAAACCTGGGGGTTAGTCAAAGCGAAGAAAGCCCATGGCAGAGAGAGTCCTATGAACGTCTCTATATCCCATGTGAATCGTAATAGTTCAGGGTTCTGGATACTTATGGTCAAGAAAAAATCTATCGGTCCATTAAATATGTAATAAAATATGTAGAAAAGCAGGATGAGTGCGGATATCAGCATGGTCACAGCTTGAAAAGCGTCGGTCCAAGAAACAGATCTCATTCCGGCCCACAGAGCCGCGAATCCGCTGAAGATCGCCATAACCAAAACTCCCACAATATACGGTACCTGTCCACCGGTCAATCCATGAAACAGGAACCCGGCACCCATCATCTGGATGGAAGCGTAGGGTATCAGCATTACCAAAAAGACCACGGTGGACGTCATACCGACGCGATCGTCCTCGTACCTATCAGAAAGCATCTCCGAAGGAGTCAGATAATCGAATTTTTTTCCAGCTGACCAGAACCTAGGAGCGAATATTCCAAGAAGTAGGACCGTGAACATCAGATAAGTCATCTCGAAACCGAAAGCACCCACTCCTGTACTATAAACCAGACCAACTAATCCGATCATCATGAAGGCGCTGAACGTAGTAGCACTGTAGGTCATGGCAGAAACGAATCCGCCGATCATCCTGTTAGCTAAGAAAAAATCCTCCAAACCGATACCCATGTGTCTTTTGGCATAGTTAGCTATCAAAATTCCGAAAACGATCCAAACGCCAAGACCCAGAAAAAGATAATACGGGCTCATTCCGGTTCACCCCAGTCCTTTACGTATAAAAACCCGATGAACATCACAAAGAGGGTCAATACTGCCCAGAAAAGATAATTTATCCAGTACTGTGAATGATCCGCCAAGAAAAGGTAAGGTACTGTCAGGTTTATGACCGCCACGAATAGCGAGATCACTACCAGATTCCTGGTATTGTAAGACAACTTCATATAGATGCACCTGAAATTCACTATGGCCAATATAAGTTTTAAATATTAAGTTTGCGAGTTAACTAATCCGCTTTCTCTTTCAACTTTTGATACTTCTCTTTGTATTCCGAGGCACATGTCTCACAGCAGAGATAATGTTTCTTTCCATCCATGTTGAGTTTTACGGGTGTTCCTTCGATGTTCTTTTTACAGTAGTAGCAGTCGATACCTAGATCCGAAACAGTATCCAGTGGGACTCTAAAGGATTCCTTCATGCGTCCAGTAACTCTGGATACCTTTAATCTCAAGACTCCCTCTATCTCCTTCAATTCCCTGGTAATGTCGTCGAGTTCTTCGAGTGAATGGACTATAACTTTGGCGAAAAGGTCACTGTTATCCAATTCCACGAGTTCATTAACCTCTATGATCTCATCAATCTCTTCGGAGACGTCTTCCATAGTGTGAACGTCCACTTCCATAGTGATATAGAATGTATGCAATCCAAGTTTACCCGTATCCAGTACCGCCAGATATCCTTTGATGATACCCATGTCTTCAAGTTCGTCCACGATAGTACTCGCAGTGGGCGTGCTCACACCAGACCTATCAGCCAGCGTTCTCATAGATATCCTGGCATCTTCCTGCAGTGCCATGAGGACTTTGGCCTGATTTTCACTCAGTTCCATGGAGTATTAAATGTGCCCTTAGAACATATATTTTACGTTCGTTAAATCGAACAATGATATATCTTACAGATGTAAACCGAAAGTCCAATGAATTATGAACTACATATAGTATAGTAGAGGTGACAAATATGGCGATCAATCCCGTATGTGATATGAAAGTTGATGAAGAAGAAGCGGAATATAAGACCGAATACAAGGGCAGAACGTACTATTTCTGTGCCCCTGGTTGTAAGGCCCAATTCGAGGAAGACCCAGAGAAGTACCTGTAAAAAGGGTCTTCTCTAAAACCTTTTTATTTTATGAGGTTAAGAACATGTCAAAAGAAGAGAAACAAAAAAAGAACGTCCCCATCGAAGGGATGCACTGTGCCAGCTGTGCCCAAACTATAGAAAAATCCATAGGTAAATTAGAGGGGATCGATAAGAGTAACGTAAGCTATGCCAGCGAGGAAGCCTCCATAGAGTATGACCCTTCGAAGGTCAAGATGAACGACATATCTAAGGCCGTTGAGGAAGCGGGTTATTCTGTTTACAAGGGTGAGAAGATCGATATGCCCATCGAAGGGATGACATGCGCTGCATGTTCACAAGCTAATCAAAAGGCACTGGAGAAGCTGGACGGAGTGATCTCGGCTAATGTTAACCTTACAACCGAGAAAGCAACTATCAACTATATACCTGGTAAGGTCCACAGGGGTGACTTTGTAAGGGCTGTGAAGGATACCGGTTACTCTGTTCCTGATTCATGGTTAGAGGAAGATTATAAGGAAAAGGATAGGGTCGAGAAGGACTTGGAAAAGATCCAGACCGCCAAACGAAAAGTCTACTTGGCGTGGTCGTTCGTTATACCCATGATGGTTCTCATCATATCCAACTACGTCAGGTATCCGTTATTAAGTCGGCCGTACATAGACCTAGCTCTAGTAGCTTTGGCCTCTCCAGTTCTTTTCTACGTCGGCCTGGAAACGATGGTTTCGGGAACAAGATCGCTTATCAAACTATCTCCGAACATGGACGCTTTGATCATGTTGGGGTCCATGTCTGCTTACTCGACTGGTCTTATAGCTATACTAAATTATTACGGCTATGGTTTCGAGATCTTGAACTACGGTGGGATAGCAGGTATGATAATGGCGTTCCATCTGATAGGTAGGTATATAGAGAATAAGGCCAAAGGTAGGGCTTCTCAAGCCATTAAAAAATTGATGACGCTGGAAGCAAAATCCGCCAGGGTCATAAGGGACGGGGAAGAACAGGAGGTCCCCGTGGATCAGATACAGATCGGAGATAAGATGATAGTCAGGCCCGGAGAGAAGATACCTACGGACGGTAAAGTTCTGGAGGGTAAGAGTTCCGTGGACGAGTCCATAGCTACCGGAGAATCTATGCCTGTGAAAAAAGAAGAAGGCGACGAGGTTATTGGAGCTACTATGAACAAAAAAGGGTCGATAACAGTCGAAGCAACGAAAGTAGGTAAGGATACATTCCTTTCCCAGGTGATCAAGATGGTGGAAGAGGCACAGGGTTCTCGAGTACCGATACAAGCCTACGCCGATAAGATCACTGCCTATTTCGTTCCAGCGGTCATAACCATCGCGATCTCGGCATTCGTAGCCTGGATGATATTTCCGAGTCAGTTTCATTCCATCGTCGCATGGGCTGACGCTTATTTACCGTGGGTCAACCCTGAACTTGCAGCATTATCACTAGCCTTGTATGCAGCGATAGCAACGCTGGTGATTGCTTGCCCGTGCGCCCTGGGTTTAGCCACTCCCACGGCTCTGATGGTGGGCAGTGGGAAAGGTGCGGAGAACGGTGTTCTGATCAGGAGGGGAGAATCGATCCAGTTGATGAAAGATATCAAGACCATCGTACTGGATAAAACCGGAACCATCACCAAGGGAGAACCCGGTGTGACGGACCTGATAGGTGATTCTGAAGAGAATATACTTGTGTACGCAGCCTCCGCCGAGCGGCGGTCCGAACATCCCCTGGGAGAATCTATCGTCCAAAAAGCTAAAGAGAAGGGGCTGTCGCTGAAAGAACCGGAGGACTTCGAGTCGGTGACCGGTCAAGGGATCATGGCCATCATAGATGGGAAAGAAGTGCTTGTGGGAACAGCTGAACTTATGAAAAAATATGGTGTAGACACAAGCTACTTAAAAGATTTCAAGAAACTGCAGAAGGAAGCTAAGACCGCTGTGTTCGTGGCGGTTGACGGGAAAACCTTGGGCATTATCGGTATCGCTGATCAGGTGAAAGAGGATTCGACCCGAGCTATAGATACCCTAAAAAAGCAGGGGTTGGAGCCCGTGATGCTCACAGGGGATAACAAAGATACTGCCAGGGCTATAGCCAGCCAGGTGGGTATAGACAGGGTACTCGCAGAAGTCATGCCCGATGAAAAAGTGAAGGAAGTCAAAAAACTGCAGGATAAGGGTCAGCTCGTGGCTATGGTAGGTGACGGTATAAACGACGCACCGGCTCTGGAACAGGCCGATGTCGGGATCGCTATCGGTACAGGAACAGACATCGCCATAGAGAGCGGGGATATAGTTCTGGTCGAAGGCGACCTTTCAGCGGTGGTTAAGGCTGTAAAACTTTCCCATGCAACCTTTGCAAAGATCAGACAGAACCTGATATGGGCGTTCTTTTACAATGTCGTTGCGATTCCTGTGGCATTTTTAGGACTTCTCCATCCGCTGATGGGTATGGCGGCCATGTCATTCTCCAGCATCAATGTTGTGACTAACTCTAACAGATTGAAGAGAGTTGACCTGAGCATGGAGGAGGTGAAATGATATGAATTTGAAAGAACTGGTGTGGCACGCGACGGATATTCATCACGACGATATAAGATGGTGGCCCATGATGGGGGATGGTGGTTCATGTGGCCTATCGTTTGGATAGCTGTTTTCCTGGTGATCGGAATCTTCGTTTACAGGGACGCTGAAAAGAGAGGTATGAACGGCCTATTATGGTTGGTACATGTAATACTGCCCATGGTCGGTGTACTGTTCCTGATAGTGTATTTACTGATAAGGGGAGATAATAAATCAGAAACGAGTAAGAGCCAAAAAAAGATACTAGATGAACGGTATGCACTAGGGGATATCACCGATGAAGAGTACAAAGAGATAAAAGAAGGGATACGGAAATAATCACATGCTCGTCATATTTACGAACGAGCTGTTTTCAGTTCCTCGTCACCGGGCCATTCCACGCCCATAAATGCTACAATCCCAGCTCTTCATGGATCTCCTGTAGAGCTTCCAGTGAGATCTCGATGAACTCATCCCTATCCATACCCGGCTCTTCACAGTACAGTATCCTGTCTCTTTCGATGTTTTTAGCAAAGCTGCTGTCATCGAACTTTTTCTCAACTGACTCCGGTCGAACCTCTTCCAGCTTACTATTGGGCATGACCAGAGCGGTGGCGACTATCAAACCGGATACGGCATCGGCTGCTATCAGTGTGTTCTCCATATCGCTTTTAGGTTCAACTCCCGTGTGCTTGTGATTGTGCGCTTTGATAGCTCTGATAACATCCTCCGGAACTTTCCCTTCAACCATCTCAGCAGATTTCAGAGCATGCTTTTCGGGATCGTCTTTAGTTTCCTCGTAATCAAGGTCATGAATCAGTCCCAATATCTCCCATTTTGCCTCATCTTCACCGAGCTCTTCGGCCAACGCTTTCATTATCTGGGCCACTGCGAGACAGTGTTTTCTAAGATTGATAGTATCGATGTTTTTCTCCATCATCTCTAAAGCCTTTCCTCTAGATATCATAATATCCATAACGGGATGTTTTCCATCTTTTAATATATTTTTGCTTTATAACCAGAAACGTTTTAAATATCTAATCAATCTTTAGTAAGGAAGATGGGGTAAATCATGTCATTAGAAAAAGGGATAAAGACTGCAGTCATCACATGTATGGGTCTTAAAGAAGGCGAAAAAGTGGTCATCGCATCCGATGGACCTACTATGAACATCGGAAAGAAGATCAGGGAAGTGGCCAGGGAGATAACACCACACGTGAGATTTTTCAACCTAGATATTTACGGGGAGAGACCGTTAGATCACTTTCCAGAAGCTATAAAAGAGGCCGCTGAGGAAAGTGACGTGGGATTTTGGACTGCTAATTCTTACGAAGGAGAATTGGAAAGTATAAGAGGTCCTTTCATAAAAAAGGTCCTTATCGGTGGAAGGCACGGCCATATGGTGAATATAAATAAGAAAGTCATCGAATCAGCTTTAGCTGTTGATTATGAGGCGATCAAGGAATTCACGGATAAACTGTATGATAAACTCATCAAGACGGATAAAGTACGGATCACGAACGAACAGGGAACTGATATCACAGCCTCGTTCAGCGATAGATGGAAATGGGTCCCATCAGCCGGAATTTGCCACGAACCAGGTCACTGGAACAACATACCCGACGGAGAGGTGTTCACTGCACCGCTGAAGATGAACGGTAAAATAGTCGTAGATGGAGTCATAGGTGAGTATTTCGGGAACAAGTACTCCCACGAAGATCTAAAGGAAACTCCTATCACCATCAAGATAAGAACCAACGACAGGGCAAAAGCCATAGATGTTTCCTGTGACAACGATGAATTAAAGAAGGAGGTTCATGGCTATATCCATCAGCACGATTGCTCCCCATTTATAGGAGAGCTGGGTTTTGGAACG
>JBMCUO010000037.1:0-16955 GCA_048622455.1 Candidatus Saliniplasma sp.
TGACTTTTTGTATGAATTCGGGCTTATCCAATTCTATTTCGTAGTATTCCAATTTCCTCTCGATCATGTCTTTATCAAGCCTCGCTTCACTCTCTATAAGCTTGTAAAGATCGTACACATCTCTGACTTTATATCTGGTCAGTATAGCACGAACCTTTTCAGCTGCAATCTCGTCTTTATCCATCACCCTTATCACGTAGGGAAGAACGTCTCGATAAGGAGGGTCTATCTCTTTACTCATCGGATCTTTTAGAACTTCTTCTCTTCTACTGACCTGCAGCCGTATGGAACATACCCCTCTGTTGTTTCTGTATAGAGGTCCTTCCACCTTTACTCTGAAACCGGATGTTATCTCTTTGTCAGAAAATTCATCGACTTCAACAGGATAGTTATAAGATTTTATGGCCTTCACCACCACATCGGCAAGTTTATCTGGAGAGATGTCTTTTTTCTCTGTAAAATATAGTCCCTCGTTGAACCTGTTGACTAAACCGATCTTCTGTAAAGCCGTACCTCCTTTGAATACTAGATAACCGCTCCAGTTTCTTGACAGTGAACCTAAAACTATGTGCTGGATGTAGTCTTTTTCTACATGCCCAAGGGAGAACGCCGTAGTCCCTACATACGCCTTGAGTTCTTCTCTATTCATCTTCGCCTCCTAACTTCCGCTACATTATCGATTATGTGCCACTTGGCGTCATATTTTCCTTTTCGTGTGAAAGACGGGTCCAAAGGAACGTAAGTATCGGATAGATCACCGAAACGTTCGGGATCACAATCGAAGCCAGCTTGGTCCAACAGATAACCCAAGCGTTTTTTCACCACCTGTTTTTCAGCCCTCTCTGCATATCCTATAGCTTTGTCGATATCGATACCGTCCTCTATAGCTTCCTGAACCTCCCCCAAAGGTACGTATTCGTTGAATAATAGGCCGTCTATCACGGCCTTTTCCTTCTCGGCGATAAAAGTCGCTTTACCATCTAGATAGGTTTTTTCTATTCCGTATAAAAAAGACTCATGAGTTTTAACGAAGCGTGATTCGAACCTACCTTCCTCTAGAGATAATTCTCGTTTACCTGATTTAGTCGTATTTATCACGTCTATGACTCGAGGCGATTGAGTCGTTGTCCCATAATGCTCAAAAGCGGCCCACAGAGAAACATAAGATGGTGTGTATATATTGGAAACCACACTCAACGCGTTGGTAGATGGTAGACAGTAATGCCCTCTCTTCACTCTCACAAGTATCCCTTGCTTTGCCAACCTGCTTAATAGAACTCTAGTGCTTTCTATTCCTTTGTCGAACAAAGCAGAGGCTTGGGAAGTGGTGAAGACAGCGAGACTTGAGGATTCTAGTCGTTTGATGATAGTCAGTTTATCCATCTTATCATAAGAAAGTTTATCACCCAATATATGTGTTTTGTTACTTGTTAATTAACAAATATATTATTTACTAACAACAAAAAGTAGTAAAATCAACAAACCACCAAAATCACGAAGCTGAACCCATACCGCCTACAGGTAGAAAAAACTTAAATGAAAGGTTACGTATAAAATTATAGAGGTGATAAAATGGTTAAAAGAAAAGCAAATTCTGTATGGAAGGGAAAACTGAAAGATGGAGAGGGAAACATGAAATTCGGGGGCGGTGCCTTCGAAGGCAAATACAGCTTCCTTTCAAGATTCAAAGAAGGGACGGGAACGAATCCGGAGGAACTGATAGCTGCGGCACATTCAGGCTGCTTCTCAATGGCACTAGCAGGTTCTCTAGGAGAAGAAGGCTATGATCCGGAAAGTGTTCAAACTGAAGCTGTCGTCGATCTAGAGAAAGTAGAGGGAGACTTCACCATCACTAAGATACACCTGAAGAATCGTTCTAAAGTGCCTGATATAAAAGAGGATGTTTTCCAAGAGATCGCAAAAGATGCGAAAGAGAACTGTCCAGTCTCTAAAGCTTTAGCTTCCATCGATATAGAGCTGGATGCAGAACTGATGTCTTGAGTATCATATCTACCATGGATCGAGAATTTCTTAAAGATCATATCCGAGAAAGAGTCGATTTTTCCCAAACCGATCAGAGTAAAGGTGTTCCCGCACCCCCGGCCCAAAAAGAAGTTCCGAAGGATGCAGAACTTATTGATCTACCAGATCCAAAAAACTTGGATATCGATGCAAGTCTTACCAAGACTATATCTAACAGAAGATCGAGACGCTCTTTTACAAACGAACCACTAGAACTGGAGGAACTATCGTTTCTTCTATGGTCTACACAGGGTATCCGAGAAAAATTGGATTCTGGACACGCCTATAGGGTCGTACCTTCGGCGGGGTGCCGTCACGCTCTAGAGACCTACTTAGCTGTGTTCAAAGTAGATGGGTTGAAAGAAGCTATCTACAGGTATATCCCTTTAAAGCATAAACTCATCAAAGTAAAAGAATACGATGATATGGAAGAGAAGATAACACAAGCGGCTAGAGGACAGTCCTTCGTAGGTAACTGTGCCGCAACTTTCATCTGGACCACCATACCCTACCGGATGGAATGGCGTTACGGGGAAGCGTCTTACAAGGTCATCGCCATAGACGTGGGTCATGTCTGTCAGAATCTATACCTTGCGTGTGAAGCTATAAATTCTGGAACCTGTGCCATAGCTGCCTACGATCAGGATCTGATGGATTCTTTACTAGAAGTAGACGGTGAAGACGAATTCACCATCTACCTGGCTCCGGTGGGAAAGATCGGCTAAATCAAAAGTGGAACATATCCCATCCCGGATGAACATTACATGTGTACACACAAAAAGAAATAAATTCATGGCAATTCCGATCAAAGACGGTGTGACCTTCAAGAAGATAGAGATCGATATGGGAAAAAAGATAGAGTGACCTTAAAGAAAGTTATAACGTTTTGAACATGTGATTTAAAACAACTTTCACAACTTCACCTCTATCGCGTCCACCGGGCAGGCATCTTCAGCATCTCTGCTGCAGTCTATATCATCAGGGACTTCTCCTTTGAAGACCTCGCTCCCTTGGAACTCACTTACTAATTCTGCTGTCCCGCTCCCATCATCTTGAAATACATCCGGACAGACAGCATAGCACTGCCCACATGCGATACAGGCCTCTTGATCTATGGTCACCTTTGTCATTTCTATCACCCTAATATATGTCCTTTTTATTCACATCTTGTACGATATTTTATTATCTAAAACTAAGTGCTCCCGTTAAGATGAGCACGATGATCGCTATCACTATCGCCCACAATAGGCCAAATAGATACCATCCTATAAGAAACGCTATTACGGAAAATATCGAGATGCTCGACCAATTCATTGATACTGCCATATTTATCACCCCATTTATTTGGTTCTAATTATTGACTTAACCATTTATTACATTATTTGCAAATCATTAGAAATTCATTTGAAAATTCGACACAATTTTCGTAGAGCAAGCTGAGGAACCATCTATCGTTGGTCAGATCAGCATCTGGGCGAGCCCTAGAAAAACGAAAAATCCCAGTACGTCCGTGGCGGTGGTGATGAATATGGTTGCAGAGGTCGCTGGATCGATATCCATCTTTTTGAGAGTTAATGGAATAGAAGCGCCAAAAAAGCCAGCTATACCTAGGTTTATTATCATCGAGGCCGCAAGGACTACACCAAGAAGTGGACTCTTGTTGATAAAAATAGCAACTAGCGATATCAACACACCGTTTATAGCTCCGTTGATAAGACTACCGGAGACCTCATTCAAAACCATCATCTTTCCCGAAGCAAAATCTATCTCACCCAGAGTCAATCCTCTGATGGTAACGGCCATCGATTGGGTACCGGCGTTTCCACCCATCCCAGCGACTATCGGCATGTAAACTGCAAGCAGGACAAAGGCTTCTATCGTTGCCTGAAAAAAGCTTACGACCAGGGCCGCGATGAATGCGGTACCCAAATTCAAGATGAGCCATTTATACCTGTTTTTGACTTTTTCAAGAGGAGAATCCCAAACGCTCTCCTCTTCAGAAACTGAGGCGAAATCATATAATGTTTCAGTGGACCTTTCTTCGATCACTCTCAAAACGTCTTCTGAGCGTATCACACCGAGTATCGAACCCTCTTCACCTTGAACCACCATCTTATCTCTGGGGTTATTTCTGAACTGCTGGATCACTTCGTCTTCTTCACTATCGTATTTTATTTGAGTCAATGGCTTGACATGTTCTTCTATTTTTTTCTGTGGGTTATCCTGTATAGAGATCGCATGACCAGGGAGTTCCCCCACAAGACCGCCTTCCCCGATCACTAAAACCGTCGGGAATTTTTTTCGTTTTTCCTCAAATATCTTTATCCGATCAGATACCTCTGCATATGTGGAGTCACTATCAACTGTTATGTACGCCAGGTCCATGAGTCCGGCTGCAGTTTCAGGATCGAATCCCATCAGATAGTTCAGCCTTTCCCTACGACCGCGCTCCATCTTTTCCAAAATGTTTCTTCTTCTATCCTCGTCCAAATGACCCAATATGTCCGCTCCCTCATCCGGATCGAATCTTGTTAGAATATTCGTGATCTCTTCATCACCCAGTTCGGATAATATCCCCTCGAGTATCGATTGAGAAGCCCTCAATAGAACGACTTTCTTATCTGTTATCGGTAATCCCCTAAAGAACTCTGTCCTTTCTTCTGGTTCGGAAGTATTTATTTCCTTCAACACGTCTTTATCGGACATAGCCACCATCTTTTTTTCAGAGACAAGAGATATCTGAACCAAATAATATAATTGAACTTAATAACTCTTTTTATCTTCCACTTTACCCTGTCCCTCAACCGAAAACATGAATAGATTCAGAGGAAGAAGTACAAATCATCCATGATAAGGGTGAAATCCAAATCTGTTCGAAAATAGTGAAATAAAGCTTATAAGCAAATAAGCACAAGTAATAGGTTGTGATAAAGATGAAAACAAATAGATTGTTTACAATAATTGCAGCAGCATTGATATCGATGTTCTTATTGATTTCAGGGACGACTATAGCATTTAGGGAGGGCAGTCCACCTTCTGAACCCATTCTAATAGATGATGACGACGATGAGGATGATGAGGAAGAGGATGACTATGACGACGATGAGGATGATGACGAAGACGATGACTATGAAGGAAGAAGAAAGGGTGTAGGTAGAAGATGGGAAGGTACTCAAGGTACATTCGTTTCCTTCGAACTTTTAGAAAACGGCGTTAGCGATTACACCCTACACACAAATACCACGGATCTACTTCTTTTCGAAAGTGTGATAATTCCGGATCTTAAAACAGAAGATGTAGAAACGGAAGGAGCTCTTTTCGAGATTGAAGGTGATGATACGGATATCAAGATCTACGATGTTGCACCGGCTCTCATGAAGATAGATGCAGAAACGGATAACGATGACTACTTGAACCCAGATCTAGATTCTTTGATAGGGCACAACGAAGCAATAGACATCGCATACCAACATGTAAATGGAACACTGGTTGAGATGGAACTCGACGAAGATGACGGCCGTTATATCTACGAGATCGAAATAGTAGAAGATGAGACGTCATATGAAATCGAGATCGACGCTTACACTGCAGAAGTACTAGAATTGGAAACTGATGACGAAGATGTTCCAGAATGGGATGAGTTGATAGGTCATGAAACAGCTCTAACTAAAGCATACGAATTAGCAAATGGTACCTTGATTGACTTTGAACTAGATGATGATCTCACCTACGAAATCGATATATTAGGTGAAAACAAGGAGTATGAAATAGAGATCGACGCTTACACGGGAGATATAATCAGTTTAGATATAGAGGATAGAAAAGATCAACCTCGTACCGTCAGCTTTAATTTAGGAGATCTTGAAGTTGTGGAACAGGATGGGCCCAATCTTGTCTTAGCGTACGAGGATTATACAGCTAGGCTTCTCTCAATTACTAAGGGTGAGGGACGATGGAATGATTCATTAGAAATTTCCACAACTAACGGATTCGTCAACTACACTTTCACCGAAGACTTGTACCTGGTATTCCGGATGACTGACTTTGAAATACAGGAGAGAGAACGTGAAAGAGAACGTGAGATGGAGAGAAATATATCTAACAGCATATCTCAAGGTAAGATCGGTGGAGAAGTAATCATCGACAAAAACCGAGAAGGATTTTCAGAGATGTCGGTCAGCTACACGGACATGCAGATGATGACACAGGTAAGAGATAGGGACAGAGTTCAAATAACTGTCTCTTCAGATACACTCGGTGGAGAAGGGAAGATCATCGCTGCTAAAATGTACAGAGAGGCCTTTAACATCGACAGTCTTGAAGAACTAGAAGTAACATTTGACGGGGAAGAGATCGAGATGGCTGAGGATTATGATGACCTGTTAGAGTCTGATGAAGCTAAATATTTAGTGAGCATGGGTTCAGAGAAAATCGAAGTGCTGGTTATGGTACCTCACTTCTCGACACATACTATAGAGATAGCCAGGAGAGAGATAGGATCACTTTTAGATGTCAGATACTATCTACCCGTGGTGGCCATAACAGCTTTGATAGTCATCGCTACAGTTTGGAAAGTAAAAAAGGAGAACTAAAAACATATTTACCTCTTTTTCTATTTATTTGATGGTGATCAAAAATGACTAACGTCCAAATAGCTTATAATGCAACTTTAGGTATCATGACGGTTCTCTCTTTGACCCTGTCCATAATCTCAGGGATCGGTTATAAACGGACACGGAACAGTAAATTTATTTTTATCTCATTGGCGTTTGTATCCTTCTTTATCAAAGGGATTTGGCTTTCTTATAATTCCTACTTGTATCCACTTGAAATTGATTTCGATCTGTGGCTACCTGTATTAGTATTTGACAACATAATCCTCGTATTGTTCTATTTGACTTCCCTTAAGAGGTAGATAAATGGAAGAACCTGAGATAGAACTGGAAACTAGAAGAGAGATTTTCAATATAATAAAAGAATATCCTGGACTCAATATGAGAGCTATCGAGAGAAAAACAGGTATGGTTTTAAATCTAGTAAAATATCATCTTCAAAAACTCGAAGAGATGGAGCTCGTAAATAAAATCGAGGAGGAGGGCTATAATAGATATTACCCGGAAAAATATCCTGGCGAAAGATTGGATTATAAGGACAAAAGGTTATTGGGATTACTAAGAAATGAAACCCCTCTCGGGATAGTGGTGTACCTTTTAAATAATAGAGGAAAAGCAAAACATAAAGAGATAAGAGATGCCTTGGACTTACCGGCTTCAACTCTTTCTTATCATCTTAAGAAATTGAAGAGAAAAAATGTTATCAAAAAAACTGATAGTTTTTACAAAATCATAGATGAAAAGCACATATCTCATCTACTCTTAGAATACGGACCTCCCGATGACGTTGTTGAGAGATTCGTAGAAGTCTGGGAAGACTTTGTATTATGAGTCCGTGTAACATGGGTCCTAACATTCAAACCAGTTTGATACCTACCCTGTAGAACACAACTAGAGTGATGATCCCTCTCAACGCACCCGCTATGATGTTGATCAAGACGAACCCATTCCTTTCCATACCTTCCCCTTCTTCCTCTGGGTTGAGAAGAGAGAAAAGGTATAATGAGATCGAGTCGATCATCAGAGGTGTGCTTAAGATCACAAAAAGGCCGTAGTATCCATACTTTTTCACGAATGATTCAGAGTACTCAACTATCTTTTTTATGAACCTATTCTTGGGGGAGGAGTACTTTTTTAATCTTTTCCTAGCGGAGGTTCCGATCTCGAAAACGATCAACGCTCCGATACCTTTTCCGAGCGCCAATATCGAGATAAGGATAGCTGGATGGATATGGTAATTGAAAAGTCCCAACTCCACGGGGATCGGAAGGATGACAGCCGCTAAGATGGAATAAATCAGAAAAACCACAGAATATCCTATAGGGTCTTTTGCCAACCCTGTCAGTACTTCGATCAAAGCCATCTTGAAATAGATGATGGATAGGGATTAAATAGAATTTTTGTTCAGACTTCTTCACGAGGCTATCTTTTCCACTTCCGGATATTTCTTTCCAGCTGACCTATCACTAGAGGTATCAAGCTCATACCGATTACCAGCACCCAACCCATCGGTCCAGGGTCTTCAGTTCTCAGCGCTGTAGAGATGCCAGGTAAGTACACAGCGGACACTAAAATCATGGTACATAATCCCAGAGCACCCCATACATATTTGTTCTCAGTCACTTCGTTTTTCAATATACCCGAACTCAATTCACGCATGTTGAACACATGCCAGAGCTGTGCAAAAGCTAGGGTTAAGAAGGATATGGTGATAATCTTATAATGTGACATATCTATAGGGAACATCTTACCTCCAAGCCCCATTGCGGCTACTGTAACCACAGCTATCATAAGACCATAAAAACCCAGTTCGTACCAGTTCGTTCTTGTAAGTATCGGTTCTTCAGGATCTTTAGGCGGGATGTTCATGATGTCCGCGCTCCCTCTGCATGCTCCGAGTGCAAAGGCGGGGAATACATCGTTGACTACATTGAGGAAGAGTATCTGAAGCGGGAGTAAGGGCAGTGGAAATCCAACTATGGATGCGATAAGTATAGCGAGTAACTCGCTGATGTTGCAGGAGATCAAATAAACGACGAACTTCCTGATGTTATTGAATATTATCCTGCCTTCCTCTACAGCCCTTTCGATAGTAGAAAAGTTATCGTCTTGTAAGATCATATCAGCCGCTTCTTTTGCGACTTGGGTCCCCCGCTCTCCCATAGCTATCCCGATGTCCGCCTTCTTTAAAGCTGGAGCGTCATTGACCCCATCCCCGGTCATAGCAACGATAGACCCGTTTTTCTGATGCATCTCTATAAGATCTAATTTATTCTCGGGGTTGACACGAGCAAATATAGGAGCCTCTACGAACCGTCCAAACTGCTCTTCATCAAGATGCTCAGGATCATCCAGTTCTCTTCCTTCTATCACTTCGACATCCTTAGAGTCAATGAGTCCAACGTTATAACCGACGTTCTTAGCAGTGGCTGCATGGTCCCCTGTGACCATAACAACTCTTATGCCTGCTTTATGACACTTCTTTACAGCAGATTTAACCTCTTTTCTAGGCGGGTCCATCATCCCCACTAACCCTAAGAAAATCAAATCCCTGTAAGGCTCTTCTTCCGTGCTGTCGACATCTTTTTTGGCCAGTGCAAGTATCCTTAAACCGTCCTCCGCCATCTGTTCGTTCTTCTTTATCCATTTATCTTTCTGTTCAGGAGTAAACTCCTTGATACCCTCAGCCATCATCACTCGATTAGATCTTTTTAGTACATTTTCTGAAGCTCCTTTCACAGCGACTTTGTAACCCCCGTCTTTTTTCTCGTGATATGTCGCCATCATCTTTACCGACGGGTCGAAGGAGACTTCCTTACTTTCTGGCAAGTGTTCTAAAAGTCGGTCCCTTTCTATCCCCCCTTTGATGCCTACTACCAGAAGTGAGACTTCCAACGGATCGCCCATTATCTCTTTATTACCTTTATCTTCTTTGAAAGATGCGTTGTTACACAGTACGCCGACCTCCAACAATTCTCTCAAAATTGGGTCATCCGGTCTATCTTTTTTCTCAGTACCGCAGATAAAATCTCCTTGAGTATCTAATCCTATGCCAATGACTTCTACGGAACGATCTTCTGTTTCGTACTTACTCACGGTCATCCTATTCTCAGTAAGTGTACCTGTTTTATCCGAACAGATGATGTTGGTAGAACCGAGGGTTTCAACAGAAGATAATCTGCTCAATAGGGCGTTCTCTTTTGCCATCCTGAGCATACCTCTCGCCAAAACCAAAGTAGCTACTATCGGGAGTCCTTCTGGAACGGTAGCTATCGCTAGGGCGATGGCCGTCTCGATCATCAGGATGGTATCCATACCCCTGATAACACCCGCCACGCCCACGATACCCGCTACTACTATAAGCAGAGGGATAAGTTTTTGTCCAAGGGTATCGAGTTTTTTCTCCAGCGGAGTCGTTTTTTCTCCAGCCTTTTCGATTGATTCAGAGATTTGCCCGAGTTCAGTATCAGTCCCTGTGGAAACGACCACTCCATCAGTGGTTCCCCTGGTGAGATAAGTGCCCTTGTAAAGCATATTTTTCCTTTCAGCTAGTGGCGCTTCTTCTTCCACTATATCGGTTGTTTTGCTGACTGGGATAGATTCCCCTGTGAGAGCTCCCTCGTCAGCTTGAAGGTTGGAGGAGTTAACCACCCTCAAGTCAGCGGGAACCATATCTCCGGATTGGAGTGTAACTATGTCTCCCGGGACTAGTCCGTTGGCCGGGATATTTTTTATATCTCCTTCCCTTATTACGTGGGTGTCTATCTCGGTCATCTCACGCAGGGCTTCCATAGAACTAACAGCCCTTGCCTCGGTAACGAAACCGATGACTGCATTGACCACAAGAACCGCTAGGATCGATAACCCTTCAACAACCTCATTTATGATCAGAGATATGACCGCTGCAACTCCAAGAAGTATCACTAAAAAGCTTGTGAACTGTTGGACGAGGATCTTCCACCGGCTTTTCTTTTTCGTCTCTTTCAGTTTGTTCCTGCCGAACTTTTTTCTTCTCAGTTTGACCTCTTTATCGTGCAATCCGTTCTCTATAGATACTTGAAAATGATCCAATACATTATCTACAGGTTCCGACCAGGGTTTTTTCATACTCGGCCTTTCCTTCAATGACAAAAACAACAATAAATTTATAAAAAGTTTTTCACGATTTCTTAAAAACGAAAATCATCAACTTTGACGAGGAAAAGATGAATGTTCTGCTTCTGAGATGATCTAAACAAGAGAAGGTTGAATGAGAAAAGATTTAGTTGAACAGAATATAAATCGCCCAAAATGAAGATCTTACATAGATCGTTTAACGAAAATTTTATATTATTTAGATTAAATAAGAAATGCAAAGGGAGGTGAACAAAATATGATATATATTGGTTTCCTGCTGGCAGGGTTTACTTCCCTATTAATAGATTTTTCTATAGCACAGTATACAAGATCTGTTGGTGCGGTAGCTGGAATACAGACTAGTTATGTAATTTTAGGGATCGTTTTGATAATAGTTTTTTCAGTTTTTTATGCAGTAAAAAGAGCGATAAGAAGAGGTGTACGAAGGAAGGTGTATGATACGGTAACACAAAAGGCAACTTCTTCTCAAAGACAACCAATGCCCCCACAGAAACCTTGTCCTGACTGTGAACAATCGATGAGATTTGTAAGTCAGCATGACAGATGGTATTGTGACAACTGTAAGGACTACAAATAACCTCTTTTTTTATTTATCCAATATCTATTTTTTCTAGTTTTTCAAAATCCTGTTGAAAATGATCCTCAAAAATTTGGGAAAAGCTTTTTATTCATGACTTATACAAAAAATCCAAATCAAAGTACCCATAAAAGAGGAAATATCCCATGAGCGATGACGAAGAGCGAAAACCTTTATCCGATTTCGATGTGAGAGAACTGATAAAACGGTTCTACAGAGAATATCTAAGGCCCAACCTGAAGGTTTACTTACCGATACAGGCAGGCCACGTATTTACAGCTCTGCTCGCTCTAATACCTCCATTGATACTGCGAAGTATAATCGATGATGCAGTACTCGAGGGAGATATATCCCGGGTTATCATACTTTCCTCAGGGGCTTTAGGAGTCTTCGGTGCTATAGCCATAGGGAGGGGTCTAAGAAGTTATTTCGGTCATAAGACCGCGCAGAAGATAGTCTATGATATGAGGAACGATCTTTACTCCCACTTCCAGGAACTTCCGATGTCATTCCATGATAACAAGAAGACTGGAGAACTCATCTCCCGCTTGATAGACGACCTGAACAGACTTCAGGAGTTCGTCCATCACGGACCAGAAGGTCTGTTAACCGCCACCACAAGGATCACAGGGACCCTCATCATACTTTTCTTCCTTAACGTACCTTTAACGTTAGTAAGCTTGGCATTCACTCCGCTGCTGATAATATATGGCTGGATTCTGATGCGTAGGATGCACGAAGCTTTCAGGACAGTCAGAAGTAAAAAAGCGGACATGACTGATAGGCTGGAAGATAATCTGTCAGGCGTCAAGATAATCAAAGTATTTGCCAATGAATTGTTCGAAAGAGGAAGGTTTGCAGAGGAAAATATTGAACATTTTGAAGCTAGAAGAAAGGCTATCAGGTACATCAGTATCCTAGAACCGGGAGCATATTTCCTTAACAGTTTAGGTTTGGTTTTAACTCTTGGCTATGGAGGTTACCTGGTTATGGAGGGTGTCATAACGGCAGGAACTTTAGCAGCCTTCTATACGTACCTTCTTGGTTTCAGAGGACCGATGCTCAGACTCATACACATAAACGAGGGCCTGAGCCGTTTCCTAGCGTCTATAGAGCGGTTCTTCGATCATATGGATATCGACCCATCTATATATCCAAGGTCTGAACATAAGACCTCTAAAGATGTCTCTCCGAAGGTATTGAAGAAACGAAAGGAGGATACCGAAAAAACACCGTCTATACTTAAAGGTGAAGAGAGAAGGGAATTGGTACGCCAGTTAGAAAGTATGGATGAGGAGAGGATCCAAAAGGAAAAATCTAGCATGGGAACTCCTATTTCTGGTAGAGTTACATTCGAGCATGTACATTTCTCCTATCAGGAAAATGAGACCATACTGAAGGACATCCATTTCGATGTTCCTGCACAAAAATCCGTAGCACTGGTGGGTCCGAGTGGTTCCGGTAAAACTACTATCGTGAGATTGATTCCAAGACTCTACGACATTGACAAAGGGATGGTCAAGGTGGATAACAAAGATGTCAGGGATTGGGATATTCTTGAACTAAGAAATTCCATAGCGATGGTTTTACAGGACGATTATCTATTCTCAGGGTCCATCAAAGAGAACATCAGTTATGGAAGACCTGATGCTACGGAGGAAGAAGTTTTGAAGATGGCAGAAGAGGCCAACGTCGATAAATTCGCTAAAGATATGCCTGAAGGCTATGAAACAGAGGTTGGTCAGCGTGGGATCAAACTTTCAGGCGGGCAGAGACAGAGAATCTCCATCGCACGAGCCTTACTCAAGGACCCAGAAATACTCATACTTGATGAAGCCACATCATCTGTCGATACTTACACGGAAAAACTTATCCAGGAGGCTATTGAGCGAGTGTCCGAAGGTAGAACCACGTTCACTATAGCCCATCGATTATCGACCATAGTCGACGCTGACGAGATATTGTTCATCGAAAAAGGTCAGATTAAAGAGAGGGGTACCTTCGATGAACTCATGGATAAAGGGAATAAGTTCAAACATTTCTACGATCTGCAGTTTGGGAACAGGATGATATAAAATACGAAAGCCCTATATCACACCGTAATAATGTAAATACATGCTTCCCCTTAATACTGCCTGCTCTATGGAAAGTGGTTCCAATCTGCTTCTCTACGTACTATTAGTTATAATAATCATACTGGTCGTCATAATACTAGAACAGCGTAATAGGAACAAAGATTGGTCTACCAATTTTATCGAGCTCCAAAAGCAATAATTAAGTTCATATAATAGTATTTCTATTAAAGGACGATACTTACGGTCGTGGTACACATTATTTCACTAGGGGATAAGTGAAATGTTCCTATGAATCAGGTGATTTGAGGTCTTGTAAAGCACTATAGGTGGTACAATATGGAGGGAATAGAAGAAGAAATTAACAACATAAAATCTGTATTAAGATACTATATTGGAACAGCGGAGAAAATGAGGAGGATAGACGTTCCACTGGTAGATAATCAAAATGACATCGAGACAGCCCTCCATGCACTGCACCATGAGGTTCTAGACATCTCTCGAACGGTAATACTTTTAAATGATATAATGAAGCAGAGGAGTTCAGGGATATTCATAAGAACACTTATCGAGGTCGTCAATGTTATGGGTTATATCGATCAAAACCCCTCCGAACTGGATAACTATGAAAACATCCAGACTGAAGGTTTTGAACTTATAGAACAGGTTGATTTTTCACGATATTTTAAAACCCCTTTCAACCGCAGTTATTTAACAGAACTTTTTAGAGATTCTTATATAAGAAATTCATACCAGATATACCCGATCTCGAGGTACGAAATCTCCTATGATTTAGAAACTACTTTAAGAGAGCTGAAGATAACCCTTCATCTGTTGCACTTGTCAACAAAAATATACAGAAGACATGTTGAAAAATATCTGTTGCCAGTTACCAAGGAAAAGTTAGAGGTTTGCAGATTCGAAACCATCCGTATCTTTAAACCCAAGGAATTCGAAGGACATCTTGATGAGGTAATACAGGATTATTACAAAAATGATGAGCTACCTATAAACGAGAAGGAGAAATTAATTAAAAATATCGAGTTGATCAAAAGAGAAAATCCTATCGAAAAGAAAGACCTTTCTGACATAGAAGCTCCAACGCTCTTGTTCCGGAACATAAACTATATCGAACGCGACAAAGAATTGAACGAATTGGTAAACTTGTATTTTTCTTTAAAAGAAACGGTAGAAGCTAGTTTTACAGGTCTAGAAGATGATGGATCCTTAGAAATTTTCGCTGCATTTATGTACGATTCTTTTAGATTGATTGAAACAATCATCTATTTGAATACTTTAAAAAAATACATCGAATCTAATATCGTTCACGCAACTATATTGGAAAATAGATTACTGGTTGAATACTTTCATCAGTTCCCAGAAGAAGTCAAGCGTTGGAAAACTACCCAAGATATTTTGGAGACTTCACTACTGGCTGGAAAACGTTCTAAGGAATATTTTTCTAAAAAACCTTCCACAAGAGACGGATTTTTAAGAAATTATAGACAGATGGATTACACAGAATTCTGTAATTACATTGATGACAAAGGGTTCGAAAATTTAAAAGAGCGCATCAACGAAGAGAATTTTGAGGATGCTAAATTTTTTAAGCTAAAATTTATAAGAATGTCTTTAAAAAGAGCAGGATTGGAAACTGAAGATAAATTATACTCAGAACTCAGTAAATATGTTCACCCTAACATATATATCGCTAAAAAACCTAAGTTGGTTAGAGATGTAGATGAAGAAGTTCAAACTTTAAAGAAATGTTTGAACCATTTCTCAAAGCATCTAGATATAATCATTTCAAGATATGGGCATCATATACCTTATATAAATAGGTTGGAAAACAGAGTGGAAGAGATAAAGGAATTATCTTGAAACGTTCGTCATATTCTCATACATCCCACCCTTTTGCTGTTACCGGTGAAATCTAGTTCTTCAGCATCCGTAATACCAGCATAGCAATTTTGTATATATTTTATTATATAACTTAAATAATACCAAAATAATTACTTTTATATAGATATTTGTAGATTTTATGTTAGGTGAATTTAATGAACTGTATGATAATATATTGGTCGAGATATGGACATGGGAAAAAAAAGTCGACAGGTTAGCTGATAGGTTAGAAAAGAACCAAATCCAAACAGATTCCTACAAGCCAGATGATGTCGATCCAAATAATATTCCAGAAGCTGATATATACGTATTTTCTACACTGGCTGAGATGTTCAGAATCAAAAAAGAGATGAGAAATTTCATGAAGAATTTAGAAAATGTAGAAGGAAAAAATTACGGTATAATCAATACCCATGGGATGAAAAGGAACAGGTTAAAAAATATGGATAAAATACTTTCGAAGGAAAAGATGAAAAAAATCGCTGAAGAGGACTTCCAGATCGCAAAAGAAGAAACTGAAAAAGGAGAGGGGCTACCTGAAGGCTGGAAAGCCGAGTTGGATATTTTCGCTGAAAAGCTGATCAGACGAAGCTAACTATCGATGCCAATGTCTAATGCTCCTATCCTTTTGTTGCCCACTCCTTTTTATTCCATAAAATCTCTCTTCCAATTTTCTGCTGGTAGTATCGTTTCTTTTATCGTCCTGGGAGTCAACCATCTTATAAGGTTCACCCAGTGACCGGCTTTATCGTTGGTTCCCGAACCTCTAGCCCCACCGAAAGGCTGTCTACCCACTATGGCACCAGTAGGTTTATCGTTGATGTACAGGTTTCCTGCGGCATACCTCAACACATCTTCTGCCTGGTGTATTGCCTGGCTGTCCTTGGCGAATATCGAACCCGTGAGTGCGTATGGGGAAGTTTCATCGCAGAGATGCAGTGTTTCTTCGAACTCATGGTCCTCATAAACAAAAACCGTAACAACCGGACCGAAGATCTCTTCTGACATCAATTTACCTTTAGGCAACTCAGTTCTTATCAACGTTGGCTCGATGAACCATCCCTCTGAATCGTCATATCCACCACCATACAGGATCTCGTACTTATCAGGGTTCTCCTCAGCATATTCGATATATTCTACGATCTTATCGAAAGCTGATTCATCGATGACAGCGCCCATGTAATCCTCCAACTGATCCACAGGGCCATAACTCACCTCTTTCAGCTCGGAAAGTAGTATCTCTTTCAACTCTTTCCAATGACCTTCAGGGCAGTATACACGGGAAGCTGCAGAACATTTCTGTCCCTGATACCCAAAACTACCTCTTATAATATTCATTGCGGCGTTTCTTATCTCACCAGATTCATGGATAATTATGAAATCCTTACCTCCAGCCTCACCCACGATCTTAGGAAAGTTCTTATATACCTTTAAGTTCGAATTGATTTTATTCCATAAAAGGGACAGAGTTTCATAACTGCCAGTAAAGTGCAGTCCTGCGAAATTAGGATCATCGAATATTATATCTGACATTTCACTGGGGAACGGGATAAAATTGATCACACTGTCCTTCAAACCGGCTTCCATCATGATCTTCATTATCTCGTAGTTGGAAAGTGAAACGTTCAGTGA
>JBMCUO010000038.1:0-16554 GCA_048622455.1 Candidatus Saliniplasma sp.
GAATTCACCTTTTTCTTTCTCCAGTTCCATTCGTTCCTGTTCGAGTTCGCTTTCTTTCTCATCGAACTTTTCTTCCATATGTTCCCTCTTCTCTTCCAACTCTTTTTCTAGTTTCTCTAACTTCTCTTCTTTGTCTTCAAATTCTTTTTCTAGTTTCTCTATCTTCTCTTCTCTTCCCTTTATATCTGATTCTCTTTTATCTAGTTCATCTTCCTTTTCTGATATCTCCTCTTCCCTTTTCTCCAGAGTGTTCTCTTTTCTCTGAAGCGCTCCTTTCTTACCGTTCAAAGATTTTTTAAGTTCTTTTACCTCATCTTCCTTCTTTTTCAGCTCAGATTTGCGTTCTTTCAAATTTTCATCTATTTCTATTTCACGCTCTTCTAATTCTTTCTCTCTACTGTTCAACCTTGATTTTTTAGTTTCCAATCTTTCTTTCAGATCATCTAACCTTTCTTCTCTTTCATCGAGGTCTTCTTTAGCTCTCATTATTTTATCTGCTCTATCGTCTAGTTCGTTTTCTCGTTTAGAAAGTTCGATATCTCTTTCGTTAAGTTTTATAGAGCGGTCGTCCAGTTCCTCGCTTCTATTATTCAACTCTTCTTCCGTATCCTCCAATTTATTCTCCCACTCGTCTAATTTTTTCTCTCTTTGATCCAACTCTTTTTCCTTTCCCCGTAATTCTTTTTTCATGTTCCTTACAGATTCTCTGTCCGATTTGAGACCTTGTTTCAATTCGTCTATTTTTTCCCTATCCTTATCGAGTTTCTTTTCCTTATCCTCAACTCGTTCTTCTCGCATCCCTACCTCTTCTTCTTTTAAGTCGACCTCTTTTTTCCTTTTATCTATGCTATCCTTGACTTTGTTCAATTGACTATCTTTTTCTTCCAACTTCTTTTCCTTCTTCTCTATAGATTCCTCTCTATCATCCAATTTTTGTTTTCTACTGAAAACTTTCTCTTCCCTTTCCTCTATATCTTCTTCCATCCAATCTAATCTTTCTTCTTTCTTTTTTAGGTCTCTCTCCCAACTACTCAACTCCTCCTCCATGGTTCCCAATTTTGAAGAGCGTGATTTTATATCCTTCTCCCATTCCTCTAATTCCTCTTCGAGATTTCTCAGTTCTCTCTCTTTCTCCATCAATCTCTCTTCTCTATTTATCTGCTCACTTATCTTATTTTCAAGCTCCTCTTTAGCTTTAGCAGCCTTACTGCTCTCTTTTTTCATCCGTTTCCAGATACTTCGGACTTTATCTCTTTCCTTCTTTAATTTATCAGCTTTTTCTTTAAGTTCCGTTTCTTTTTGTTTCAGTTCTTCTGACCTTTGATCCAACGCTCTTTCTTTTTCTCTCAATCTGCTCCTTTTGTCTTTCAGTTCTCTGCGAGCCATTTCCAATTCTTCTTTCAAACGACCTTCTCTCATATCTTTGACTTTTTTTTCCGCTCTTTCAACGATATCTTCCCTTTCCGTTACTTGAGCGGTTTGTGGGAAACCTTCAAAAGTACTGATATCACCGATCTCTATATCTACTGGTTCATCTGGGATATCAAAATCAGATCTCTCCAATTCTTTAGTTTCATCTGAAGTGGATCTCTTTTTTGAACTCTCTCTTTTTCCTCGATCGATCTCCAATTTCAGGTTTAAGTCCTCTTCTATTTCAATCTCATCTTCGAAATTTGAAAGTACATGTTTCAAACTGATTGAGGAAGAACCATATGAATAAGAATGTATCTCTAATAGGCACTCCGGGTTCATTGAATCCTGTGTAATCTTGCGTATAGACCTTTTACCAACAGTTTTATCTTCTCCCTTGTGCATACCAGCAACAAAAATACCTTTCTTAAAAAAAAGAATACCTTCTTTTCTTATGTCGTCATCAGTAAGACTAGATTTGATATAACCTTCTATGCTTTCATCCAAAACGATTTCGATCAATTCTTCTAGTACTCCATCTCCACCAAACTCACTTCTAATTGTTTTACCAGCGGGAAATTGCATAATTAAAGACCTCATCATTAGTATGTAGATATAGGAATTATATTTTTGGGTTGTTTAGTTTTAGAAATATTTATTAAGTCGATAGAATGTATCTCTAATTCCACTGTTCGATGATGAAGAAATGTTATGAACTGCTGTGATGATTATCCCTATGAGTACTGAGAACAGTGGAAAATAGAAAATCTAAATGGAAGGGGTTTTCGTGGGCGACCTTGGTCAAGGAGTATAATATCTTAGGTCTGGTTCCTTGCTAATTCTAAGGACCAGTTCGCCCACTTATTATCTTTTGTTATTGCTTTTCTTCTTGCCATATTTATCACCTCTTAATTACGGTATTATGGGTGTATAGCGCAACTAATAAGCACTATCGTTTCGATACCGTCTTATTGTGTATATACCCTATGATAGGGGGTAATATTTAAATATTTCGGAGCTCTTTTATCGATTAGATAAGTTCGAAAGGTGTCGATATGACCGAGGAACTAATACCTACTATAAATCAGATAAAAGTTTTATCAAATGCTTCTCGCCTACAGGTGATGGCTCTATTGTTGGAAAAGGAAAGAACCATCAGTGAATTGGCAAAAAAACTAGACCTTACTCCCCAAACAGTCCACCATCATGTACATAAACTTCTTGACTCTGGATTAATACATGTTAGCAGAGAAGAAACACATGGTAACCTAGTTTCTAGGTATTATGCAGTTGAAGAAGAATGGCTCGATTCCTACGACGTTTGGGACGATCTAGAGTTGGAGGAAAAGAAAAATTACAAATTGGCTGCACTTGGTACTGTTAAAGGGATGGTCAACAAAGGTATAAGGTATATTCAAAATTGTAAGAGGATAGATTACGAAGTTGGATGGGTTGCAACAGAAACTATCCCATTCTCTAAAGAAGCAATCGACGAGCTTCGAGAGATATTCAAAGAAACCCGGGAAAAACTCAGGGAAATCGAAAAGAAGGATGAGGACGATGAAGAAGAACTCACCGTTCTGATGACCACTTTACCCGGCTAACCATAAGATTTATTGCTGAATCAATAAATCGATATTCATGGCGGTAAATCTATATTTCATAGGAACAGCGGGTTCAGGTAAGACAACATTGACCAAAGAGTTTAAACTCTGGATGGATAGACAGGGATATCAATCGGTGATCGTCAACCTCGATCCTGGTGCAGAAAGTTTACCATATGAACCAGATATAGATATCAGGGATTGGGTATCTTTAATAGAAGTTATGGAAGAACATAGCCTCGGTCCAAATGGTGCACAGATAGCATGTGCAGATATGATCGCGATGAACGCCTTAGAAATAAAACAGGTGATGGACGAGTTCGAATGTCATTATTTTCTTATAGATACACCCGGTCAGATGGAATTGTTTACTTTTAGAAGAGCCAGCAGAGAGATGGTCAGGACTCTCGGAGATCGATCACTGATAACGTTTCTTTTTGACCCGATATTATCTAGACAACCAACTGGCTTCGTTTCCCTGTTTCTATTCGCAGGTAGTTCCCAGTTCCGATTTGATGTACCTTTTTTCCCGGTTATATCCAAAGCGGATATGCTGACTGAAGATGAGATCAAAAAAATCCAGAAATGGGGTGAAGATCATTGGGAATTAGATACCTCATTAAGAGATGAAGGAAGTACCGAAACTCAATTAGGTTTAGAATTAGTCAAGGGTATACAGAATCTAGGTCTTCAAAGAAAAATACCAGCTATATCTGCAACTGAACGATTTGGATTAGAAGAAATTTACACTGCGGTTCAGGACTCGTTTTTCGGTGGAGACGACCTAGAAGTATGATCAATAATATATATCGTTAGAGTCCCCAATATCTATACCACCATAAGTTTTCATGTGGTCTAAGTA
Source organism: Candidatus Saliniplasma sp. (assembly GCA_048622455.1). Lineage (GTDB taxonomy): Archaea > Thermoplasmatota > Thermoplasmata > Halarchaeoplasmatales > Halarchaeoplasmataceae > Saliniplasma. The sequence continues at coordinate 3,877 of JBMCUO010000038.1, forward strand.
TTCTTCTTCACTCTTACAATTATCCTCACCGGCACAATAAAACCTATTGTACTTTTCACAGTAAATACCACACTGCGTGTTTGGACATTTATGGTTCTGTTCAATATCTTTTTCAACAGAAAGAGCTTTTTCAACTTCCTTTAGCTGTCTATCATCCTCGGTGTAAACGCATTTCTCTTCTCCGACACAATCCAAAGATAGATTATTTGGATGTGCGCATTTTTCTTTCCCATATTGATATCTGCACATCAAGGCATCCCATCCTTAATTTCTGACAAAATTAGATTGTCTTACGAATATTTAAGTCTTTTCGAATCGTACTAATCCTTTGTGTCTGACAAATTTACTTTTACGCCTTTAGGAGTCTTTTTCTTGACTGCTTGTAATCTCCTACTTACATCTTTAATTTTCCCGTTGACCTCAGACTTTTCATTAGAGGTTTTCTGTTCTATTTTCCGTTCAAAGTATAACTTGATAAGTAGTATTGCTAAAACAGCGAAAATCAGTATCAAAATTATATACGTAATCCAATTTATGGTTGGTCACCCCTACTCCACCCACTTTTCAAAAATAATTTGCCATCTTTGTATTCACGGACATACTTAGTCCCAATTCTTATTCTTCTTTTCAAAATAGACATACCAACCGGATTAACCAAGATTTTCCATACTATCCATGGATCCCCGTCGATAAATATCTCAAAATCGTAAACTCTGCCGATCTCTTTCTCATCCTCCGTCAATATCTTTGCACCTTTAATCTTGGATAGCAGCAAATCTTCTTTACGTTCATACTTTTTTTTACTGGATTTCAATTTCACCGGACCTTCCTCAGATATCCTTTCTAGAAGTGTACCTGGATAATATCTAGCTTTGCTACCTAGAAATCCAGTTTCGATAATAACTCCATAAGACACCCAGTACTTCTCTTCGATTTTTGCAGATATATCGACTATTTTAGCTCTTTCCGAAATGTCAGGCATCTCTACATCCCGTCTTATTAAATCAGAATACATTATTGTTTTCATATCAATACCTTCCTCTATAAAGTCATCTCAAGGCTCCCACAATAAGGACATTCTTTCTCATAATCTTTATACATCATACATCGTTTGCAGAAGGCTGACCCGTATCTGTTCTCTTTTGGTTCTCCTTCTTTTGTAAACAGTTCGGCCTCCACATCTTTTATCTTTTTATTCATACGTTCAGCTTTTAACTGTTTTTCTACGATATCCTTTAAGTCCCTGATACTTATATCCGCTATCTTTTTTACTCTAAAATATTTCTGGAGGAGTTTTAGTTTCTTGTAAGGGTCATCCTTATGTACCAGTAAATAACTGTTTACGACCCTTTTGATCAGCCTATTCTTTTTGTTATTCAAAAGATGACACCTCTTATCATATCGACTCTAATTTATCTAGACGTCTCTTAAGCGATGCGAGTTCAGACTCCATATCTTCTTGAAATTCACCTATGTTATTTATATCCTTTAGAAGTGATTCATATTTAGATTCATATATCTCTAGTTCCAGTTCCCTTACAAGGCCAAATTCTTCAATGTATTCTTCAAAATGATCGTCTAAATATTTTTCTACTCTCCGGTCTAAGATGTTACGTTCGTATCCAGTCCCCTCTATTGTTATATCTCCAGGAAATAGAAAACTCTCGATCCGGTCCAATACATTCTTTCCCTTCTCTACATTTTTATTCACAAATTCACTATTGACATATTCATTCATTAATTCTCACCCTTTTTACTAAACAATTCATTCTCAACACTTTGAATCTCATTTAAGGTCTTCATGAGCTTTGCGTTATCCGTCCCTCTTTCAAGCCTCTGCATCCTTTCTTCTATCTCGTTCATCAAAGCTAGGCTTCTTCTAGAAAGTATGGCTTTATCTCTAGTGATCTCATCGAGTCGGCTTTTTTCGTCATCCCTTAAAACCATTGAAGCATCTTTCAATTCTTTGATATACTTTTCTTTTTCTAACATGTCCAGTTTCTTTGATTTTAACCTTAGATCACTGATCTGTCTCCGTGTTTTCTCTTTTTCTCTGGTATTTAATATCTTGGCAATAACGGTTAAAATTAAAATGATAACTACAGAGTAAAATATGATGAAGAAATTATTAGCTAATGTTTCTGCAAGACTCATTTTCTCATCTCCTCATCCCATTTGTTCTCCAAATCTTGAATCCTACTTTCAACATCATCGAATTGAGAATTTATCCGCTTTTTTCTCTTTTTTAATGTGCTTATGTCATCAGCTACTGTATTCAATCTATTATCCATATCGTCAGCCCAATCTTTTACTTCATTTTCACTCATCAAATCCCAGTTTTCTAACATATCTTCAAAGTATTCTTCAAAATAAAGTTCCATGTGTGATGGCTCGTGCCCATAGGTTTCAGTCAATGCTTTTTTTCTAACTCTACTTCTGAAATAAAAATAGATCAAAGAGACTATACCCAGAATGATGATTATAACTAATAAGTCTAGCCCTGTCATCAATATCAATCCTCCAATCCATATTTCTTTTCTAGTCTTTCAACCTTTTTCTTGACCTTTTCTTGCCTCTTCTTGGTACCCTCCTTCCATTCCTTGAGTTCATTTACTTCGCGATTGAACTCTGCTAGTCTTTTATCTACTCCTTTTAGATCGCCTCTATCTGCTAGTTTATACTTATCAATATAAGCGGGTAAATTTTTTGTTATATATCGATCAGCTCGAGACGATGGGGTGATCGGTTTATCATTAAAATAACCTTTTACTCTGTCCACAATTCCTATTTCAGGTTCTTCTCCCATCAATAACACCTTCTTAAATTACTATATGATATGTTTCTCACCATATATAATAATAATGGAAACAAATTCTCTTTTAAAAATCTCTGTTAAAAATTTAAAGACCTATGTAGAATTTCTTGTTTCCCATGCTCAAAATGGTAATTTCCACATAATGTTTATATATTGATTTCAAGGATTTGACTTTATATTCGAATTTTTGGAGGCAGCCTATAATGCTAAAACGCAATATATTTGATGATGAAGATGCAGTGTCAGAAGTTGTTGGAACTATTTTGATACTCAGTATAACAGTGGTTTTATTTTCTAGTATTTTTGCTACAGTGAGTCATCTAGAAACACCCGATAGAAGAACTTACACTGAGATGAACGCTTCATATAGAGTTGAGGATGAAAATCATCCTTTTATAAACATAACACACCAGGGTGGGAAATCTATTGAAATGGATCGAACTACATTTTTTGTGGTTATAGATGGAAACTCAGATAGATATACTTATGAAGATGAGGATTTAAAACTAATAGATGGGGACGATGATACCTGGGACATCGGTGAGGACGTTGAAATCGATATATCAGAGTTAGTGGTTGTGGATGATGAAATTGTGATTGAAGACCCGATCGCTGAGATATTAGTTAGTGATAATGTCAATAATCAGATAATATGGGATACTGAGTTGTCTTTAAAGCCTTTAATAGAAAGACCGCGTATAAAAGAGGCTGGAATAGATTACAAACCGGAATGGAGAAATTACGTGGAGAGAGGAGAACAAGTCGATATCTATGCAAAAGTAACTCACCCAAATGTAACTGCTTCAAATATGCCTGGGGACATAACAGTAACCGTCAACCTAAGCGAGTTGAACGATTACAATGGTCCCATAGAACTCGAACACCATACTATGAATGAATTCCGTAAAACTATCAACATAACTTCGGATGAAGAAGAGAAGACATACCATCTAGAAGTGGAAGCAAAAGATAATGATAATCCCACTTCAAAAGCTTATATCAACTTAAATGTAGGACCTCAAGAGGATGTGAAAGAACAACCAAACATCCTTGTTGATGATAACAAGATACATTTCAATCCATCATCACCTACCAGTGGTGAAAGTTTGAGAGTAGATGCAGTTATAGAAAATGATGGTGGTAGCCGTGCTTTGGTGAATGTTACTTTTTGGGATGAACGTCCAAATGGTGATAAGATACAGGCCGGTGTGATCACAAACCTACGCGTCGCAGCAGGTGGTGGAAGGGATATCAGTGCTACATGGAACGTTAATGGGAGCGGCGAACACAAAATAACAGTGGACGTTACGGATGTAGTTTCTCCCGGTGGTGAAAATTATCGAGACCTTGACGAGGTGAAAGGTAATGGAACGGTTTACGTCAAACCGTCGATATTGGTTGTTGATGATGTTCCTATGGGTACTAGAGAAGCTTCAAGTATCAGGAGTGCTTTAAGTGGTGCAGATTTTTCTTTTGATGATTATCAAGTAGGAGGTCCCGAGGCAGATGGTCCATCTTTGAATGACCTAGAAAGGTATGATTTGACTATTTGGTTGACTGGAGGTGCTGAAGAATATACCTTAACTGACGAGGACATAAACACTTTGGAAGAATATCTCGATAATGGTAATTACCTGTGGTTTATCGGTGAAAATATCGATACAATTGAAAGCGATTTCATTGAAGATTATATGGGTATATCAAAATTTGAGGGAGAAGAAGAAGGAGCACCAGGAGAGGAATATCTCAATGGAACTGGTATATTAGAAAATATCACTCTTCCAGTGAATCAGGACGTTGATTTCAATGGAGATTATCTTGAACCAAACAATGATGCAAAACCAATGATGATTGATGGTTTAGAAGGGAGTAATTACGTAGGGATAACACACAATAACAGCGAATCCGATTATCGAGTTGCAACTAATTCCATTCAACTACAGTCCATACAATCTGGACATTCAACACTTGCTTACAGAGTGATAAAATGGCTGGCTAATATGGAACATACTAGTGGTAGGGATATAGCAATATCTGAACAGAGTTTCAGTACCAGAACACCCATGTATCAAGAGGAGATGGAAGTGTCAGCTACCCTAAGGAATAATGGACCAGTCGAAGAAACTGTTGACGTTCGACTTTATGTAAACGATAGATTAGATACCAGCCAGCGTGAACAAGTCGTTCTGGGTCCAGACGGTGATTCAGAGGAAGTCAGTTTTGAATGGACTGCTCAACCTGTAGGTTCGCACGATCTTGTCATCAAAGCTGATCCGTTCGATAGGATAGATGAAACCAATGAATTGAACAATGATATAAAATATTCAGATTTTGATACTACTATCAATGTTCAATACTCTGTATTGATCGTTGATGCCGATGAAAGTGTGACAGATGCAAACAAACCTAATACCACTCAATTTATTGAAAACCGTATCGAAAGTCTAGGATATGCATACGATTATTATCAAATAGAACCAAATGAAGACAGACCGGATTCTCAATTAATGAGTAATTACAATTCCGTGTACTGGGTTGTGGGCAATTCAACTGAAGATGATGAAGGAAATTACCCACCTCTCACAGAGGACGATGTTGAAAATATCAAGAGTTATCTTAATAATGAAACATTTGTGTCGTTCTATTTAGAAGGTCATAGAGTGATAAAAGACTTACGCGGCAGGTATGATGATTTCCTCGAAAATTATCTAGGTGTAGATCTGAATAGTGATATATACAAATTGGATAAGGTACCTGATGAACTTAATGGAGTAAATGAAGATGATCTGTCCCATGGAATGGATTATTTGGTCGAACCGTATGAAAGCATAAATGAGTTCTATGGGTTCGAGGTGGGGTCCGGTTCACCTACGTTAAGGGACCAAGATGGAAATATAGTAGGTTCACGATACGAAAATGAGGATGATGACTTCAGAACCATGTTATCTGGTGTAGGCTTAGCTCATATAGCTGGGCCGAATGTTGAAGAAGAATGGTATGATGATTTCTCTGGACCGGTTAACACAACTGCTGAAGCCGCACGAGAAGAATATGTCTATATGATGAGTAAATGGTTCGGCAACGAGGATGAAAGAGTTGAGTTAAGGGTCTCAGATATGGATATCGAACCTGAAACAGAACATCCTATTTTGGGTAGATCATATTTGTTAACAGCATCAATACAAAACGTTGGTTTTACAGGTTCCAATGCTCTAATAAGATTCAAAGACGGAGATTCACTTATCGCTTCAGATAGTATATACGTTTCAGGAGATAGTTTCCATACAGCCGAAGTTTCATGGCAACCTAGCTTCGCCGGCAGTAACAGACCTATAAGAGTTTTGGTCGATCCAATGCAGAACGTGGCGGAGATTGGCAACGATCCAAATGACGATACAGACCACGATACCATGGGATTCAACAATCATGCTATGATCAGTCAACCAGTTTACTACTTCTGGGACGATATGGAAAATGGTACAGATAACTGGGATCACGAATCTACTATCGCCAATATCAATGGCGAACAATCACTTGGGTATCTAAGTGAAGAATATGAGAATGTATATACGGACGTAGAGGACGAATGGGACGGTGAGATGTCACACAACGTGACGGAAACAGACCAATTCTCCCACAGCGATCCGAACTCGTATTGGATGGCGGAGCCCATGGCTGTGAATGAAACTGTACAAGAAGAGGTCCCGATCGATGTGGTGATGGCGATAGATACATCTGGATCTATGCACTGGGCTGAGGGACAAGATGGATGGAATCCTGGAGCTGATGACCCGGACTCTCGTATGTACCAGGCTGTCGAAGCAGCTATTGGTTTTATCGAAGATATGAATGAAGAGGATAGATTAGAGATTTGGACATTTGACCCGTATGGTTCTGCTACTCCCCATCAATACTTGGAATTTGCTGAAATGAATGATGGCAATAAAGAGGATTTCATAGATGATTTAGAGGCCATAAGAGAGGGGAGAGAAGGCACTGTTTGGGAGTATGATTATTTTTCAAAACCAGAACCTCATTGGGGTCCAGTAGGAGGCACCCCTTATTACGATACCTTAGGGTATGCCATCGAATCCGCCACTGAAATCAATGAAGGTGAGGACAATGATCGACTTGAGTTTGTAATAGGACTCGCTGATGGAGAAGATAACACAGGTGATGAATACGACCAAAACGAAGAATGGGGTGAAGGAGGCTTATTAAATGCACCTCCGATGGTGTATAATATAGGGTTGGTAGGAGAAGCCCTACATCCCGAAGAATCTACATATCCCGAGGCTCCTTATTGGGATAAAATATGGGAAGACTACGCTGATGACCAAACAGAAGAAGAGATGTACCATGTTGGTAATACCACACCTACTTGGGATAGATATGGTGAAAGGACGGATGAGGATGACTATTGTGAGAGTGGTACAGCTAATGAAGGTGATCCATATACAGGCCGTTATTACTTTGCTAAAGAGGCTGAAGATGTAGGTACGGTTTTTGAAGAAGTTAGAAATATAATAACTCAGATAGCATCCGAGAAAGCCGAAGAAGGTGAAGTAACTTCCGTACCATCACCCGACGGAGATGGAACTGAATCTAGTTCAAGTGAGAATGCAATGAATTCTGAGCCAGGATTGATGCAGACTGAACTGTTACCCACAGAAAGCTTCGAAGGAAGTTTCCCACCAGCAGAATGGGACGTTTATAAAGATGGTCATCAACAATCCAATGAGTGGGGACAAACTAGTGCCAGAGCAAATAGTGGTTCATATAGTGTATGGCATAAATCTAAGAATAATAAGGATGCAGATGGTTGGTTAGTGACGCCACAGATTGATGCTACATCCTACACCGATGTTATGCTTGAATACTATGATTACACTGCCTCCGCGAGCGATTATGACTATCATGGCATATATGTATCTACAAGCAGTGGAAATCCTGGTGACGGTGATTTTGTAGAAGTCCAAGAGATGAACGACGTCACAAATTCATGGCAACAGAGAACTGTAGATCTTTCTAGCTTTGATGGAACTTCATTTTATTTGGCTTTTAGATATGAGCAATGGAATAATAAGGCTGATGACTGGTACGTTGATGATGTAACCGTGTTGGGCGAAAGCGATGTTGGCGGCCCATCAGCACCTTCAGATCCGATCCCAAATGATGGTGCTACAGGAATAGCTACCGATGCAGAACTCAGCGTTTATGTCGAGCATGAAGATGGTAGTGATATGGATGTTACATTCTACGACGCCTCCGATGACTCCCTTATAGAAACTGCTTCAAACGTCGCAGATAATTCCCAGGCATCAGTTACATGGTCCGGTTTAGATTATGAAGCCACTTATGAATGGTACGCAGTCGCAGATGATGGAAGTCAGACAGCAACTTCAGCAACGTGGTCATTCACCACTCTCTCCGAAGAAGAAGATGGAGACGATGAACCCGACCCTATTTATGGGAAAAATGAAAACAAAACTGCTGTTACCCCATCATTCAATCTTACAGGATATGATACAGCTCGGTTGTCGTTCATGCAGAAATATAGGATGGTATCCGGTACTAACGGTGGATTCTTGATGGTCGGTTGGGAAGATGAAGAACACGGAGGTGATGATGGATGGGCATGGCGGTATGTAGATAAACCTTCTCAGGGTATGTACAATGGAAACCTCAATCTCTCTGTAAACAGAGAGGATGACTTCGGTAATGAGATTACGTATGCTTACAACGGTGTTAGTGGTGGTGGGTCCTTCGACTGGGAACACATCCGTTTTAATATATTGAACTATGTGCCGGAAGATAAGTTAGATTCTGTTAGAGTCAAGTTCAACTATACCCAGTATGGTTCAGGAACTGGATACGGTTGGTACCTCGATGATGTTCAAGTTACCGTTTCTAGAGACGGGCATAATACCGATTCTATCGAAGATGACTTGGCAGATATGTGGCATATTGAGGAAATAGATGGAAGAGAGGATGGCAAAATGACCACCGCCTGGATGAATTTAGATCCAAGTACAGGTTATTTCAAAGGAGGTATAGATAACAGCCTAGTGACAACATCTATAGACCTTACCAACGCAAGGACAGCTTATCTCAGTGCTTACTTCAAGTTCAATATAAATGAGGATTCTGGTGTACCACCAGATGGATTTAGAGTGGAGATTACAACCGACGGCGGACGTACATGGATGCCTTTGAACGTTGGTGTACGTTCAAGCTACGGAGTGTCTGGTACTGGAGAAGACGGTTCCAATCAAGGTGCGAACTTTGGAAACAAATGGACTACTGCAGGTAGTCTTTCAAGGCTCGAAACTGATCTATCTGATTTCAGTGGAAATGTAGTGCGTCTAAGATTCCGCGTTGTTACTACAAACGCTGATAATTATGCACATTATGAAGACCCAGATGCTGATGGTGGATTCTATGTAGATGATGTGGTCGTAAGTGGTAGTTCTACAGTGGAGGATTGAAAGCATGGTTATGAAAAGAATGCAGAAAGAAATGGACGATGAAGGTGTTTCAGAGGTCCTGGGGACCATATTGACACTCGTTATCACGGTGCTCCTTTTCTCATCTGTGTTCATCGGTGTGCAGAATTTAGATACTCCAGATGAAAGGAATTACACTAAATTTGATTTATCCTATGAGACCATAACTTCAGAAACTGAAGGTGAAGACCTGGTTACTTATCACATAAATGTGACTAACGCTGGCGGTACCCGACTTGATTCAGAATCCACCGAGATATACATAATAAGCGATAACAATAAAACCGGAGGGACCACTCGTTTTACATTTTCTGCTGAAGACGATATAGGAGATGATCTAGATGATGGGCTATGGAGTATAGGAGAAAAATTCTATATCAAAGCCGATGATGTACCCAATGAAGACCTTCCCAAAGAACTAGAAGACCCTGATACTAAAATCACTTTGATGGTTGTTGATCAATCTAGGAGCCAGGTTGTTTGGCAGGATATAGTTAAAAAACCTGGGAAGATCGGACCTATTGTGAGAAAACGAGGTGTTGAATATACGCAATCATGGGGGAATGCAGCTGACCCAGGCGACACTGTAACTCTATATGCATATGTGATTGATAAACACAATAAAGCAGAACCTGATGTAAAAGTGAACTTGACAGAACTTGATGATTTCGATGGAGAAGTATCTATGGAACTATCTGGTTTCTATAAGCCTTATAAAGAAAACCGTTTTGAATTGACGATTGATATAGATAGTGAACAGGAGATGGGGTCACATCTATTGAACATAATTGCTGAGAACGATGGTTTTAAAACAGATTCCCAATATATTGTTTTAAACGTAGGAGATAAACCAGCTTCAGACGAGGCGGAATTGAAAGTAGATCCAGACAGGATTACAGTAGAGCCAACTTCTCCCGTAAATGGTGACGATATAATCGTAACTTCCACGATATACAACACTGGTGGCGGTGCTACAGAAGCAGATGTAACATTTTATGACCAGATGCCCAATGGCACCGAGATCGAGGTAGGCACTACCACTGAAAGGTTCCCCGCCGGTGGTGGTAGGGATGTAAAGATGTCATGGACTATTGAAGGTGGTGGCATACATAAGATAACCGCGGATGCTACAGAAGTTGCTAATGGTATAGGTGACATAGGTTCACGAAACCTGACAGTCATCCCCAAAATACTTCTGATAGATGATGTACTCGAAGTCAATGAATCCCATGACCCTTCAGTCATGAGAAATACGTTGAACGCTTTAGATTATTCCTTCACCACGTATACCGTAGGTGGGGGAGATGGACCCGATTATGAAGACGTTCTCTCTGGTTACGACATAGCGATATGGATGACCGGTGAAGATACTGAAGACACCCTAACCGAAACTGATAGGGAGAATCTAGAAAAATTCCTGAAAGATGGAAATAAATTGTGGTTACTAGGGAGTGGTATATTGAAAGATACTTCACCAGGTCTTGAGAATTGGATATCTGATGAACTGTATGCTGTTCCAGATATCTCTAGAGAGATCGAATCACCTTTAAGAGGTGAAGCAGCCCCTTCATCTTCTAATGAAACATATGAAATCCAGGAGGACATCATGGGTGAAACTGATTTCATAGATTCCGATGGAGATTCGGATCCGATGCTGATAGATCGTGATGGAGATGGGAGAACTGTCGCTGTCAGTTACATCGATGAAAGTGGTAGAAAATCTGTTTTCCAACCGATGCTTTTCGATGCTGTAAGAGAATCGGAAACCGCTGGTAGGACAAGATTGGCATCCCAGGTGATCAATTGGATGGGGAACATAACAGTTCGTGAAGGAACGGACCTAGCCATAACCTATCAGGAATTCGATAATCCAAATCCAAATTTTATGGATACCGTGACTGTTACAGGGACTATAAGAAACAACAGTCCCGAACCTTTAGCTACAGATGTAACACTCGAGGTAAATGGAAAAGTGTACGAAGAGATTCATATACAATCTGAAAGATTACCACCAGGAGGATCTACCACTGTTGAATTCGAATGGTTGGCTGACGAAGTTGGTGAACATGAACTGTTGATAGTTGTTGACCCATACAATAGGATCGATGAGACCACTACAAATAATAATGATATCCGATACCAAGACGTTGATACGATTTTAGACGTTAGTTTCACGACTTTGATGGTTGATCATGAAACTGGAGATGAACAAAGAGGATCCACTACAGAGGATATGATAGATATCTATGAACAGTTAGATTATGTCTACGAGGTATACAATGTGACCAATGAGAATGTGGGGCCAACAGTAGATGATATGAAGATGTTCAACTCAGTGGTGTGGATAACCGGAGAAAAACAGGAGGATACTTTGAATTTAGAGAATATCGAAAATATCACTCAATATCATGAAGAGTATACCAGCAGTTTCACACTCATCGGTGATTTTGTATTAGAAGATCTATTGGAGAATGGAGTTAATCAACACGAAGAATTCGTTGAAGATGTTTTAAGGATCGATACTGGATCGCGGGAAGAAAAGATTCCTGACATACTTAATGGTATAGAAGATCACCCGATCAGTCAAGGTATGACTTATCATCTGAAAGACACTTTTGATTGGGATGATTACCCCTCCTGTTATATTCCACTTGATGGAGAGGTTCTTTTTGAATCCCAAGATGGCGAAACTTTTGCTCATACATACCAAGATTCCAACATCAACTCTAAAGTGGTCAATATGGGTACCGACCTAAGTCATTTTGATAGGCCTATAGATCTCGAAAAGAACGAATTACAATGGTATGAGGAATATGATATGGATATCTCTGATAGTTCTATGCGTAGCGAGTTCATATTCCTCAAAAATTCATGGCTCGGTACCTTCGATGAACGCATAGAATTGAAGGTCACCCATGAGGATATACACATCGAAAGTTCACACCCATTTATAGGACAAGGTTACGAACTAACAGCACTAATACATAATTACGGCGGGACCGGTACTGAAGTCCTTGTCAGGTTCAAAGACGGCGATGCACAAATCGGTTCTCAAAGTATGTATGTACCAGCCCATGGTTCTGCTGATGTCGAATTGAAATGGGAACCGATACATGCCGGAGATAATAGACCGATCAGAGTTATCGTGGATCCTCTTGATGAAATCGCAGAAGTACCAAACGAGCCCGGTGAGCAGACCCAAGAAGATCTTGTTCAATTCAACAATCAAGCGATCATATATACACCCGTCTACTACTTCTGGGATGATATGGAGAACGGAAGTGATTACTGGAGTCATGAAGCGCAGTTAGCCAGGATCAATGGTGGGAATCCACTAGATTTCATGGGAGGACAATA